>JABLXX010000002.1:323088-646176 GCA_013177825.1 Syntrophaceae bacterium | reverse complement strand
ATCGGCGCCGGTACGTCGGAAATCCGCCGCATGATCATCGCCCGCGAGCTGATGCGCGACGACTTCAAGAGCGGTCTGTAATCACAAAATCCCCGGCCACGGCCGGTACAGACACGGAAGGCCATGGTGAACACCATGGCCTTCTTTTTTCCACTCTTTCCTTGACCGTCCAGGTTCCGTATGTTACAGGATGCCAGATTTTATTAAAGAATCTGATTCCTTACCTAGGCGGATGATGCAGCCGAAGAACCTCCCGATAACCCGATGGCGCCTCTCGGAAGTGGACCCAACCATCCAGGAAAAGCTGTCTTCGGAATTGGGACTCTCGCCCATCGTCTCTCAGATTCTAACCAGCCGCGACATTCTGGAGATCGACGACGCGAAGCGTTTCCTCTCCCCTTCCCTGGCAGACCTTCACAATCCCTACCTCATGAAAGACATGAGGAAGGGCGTCAACAGGCTGGTCAAGGCCTTTCGCAACCGGGAGAGCATTGTCATCTATGGCGATTATGACGCGGACGGGATCACCTCGGTCGTGCTTCTCCTGAAATTCCTCCGCACCATCGATCCGTCCGTCTCCTATCACATCCCGGATCGGATCGGAGAGGGTTATAGCCTCAACAGGACAGCCATCGACCGATTTAAAAATCAGGGCATCAACCTGATCGTAACGGTGGATTGCGGGATCTCCGATTTCGACGAAGTCGAGTATGCCAGGAGTCTTGGCATCGACACGGTCATCCTGGACCACCACGAGGTTCCTTCGACGCTGCCCAACGCCGCTGCCGTCATCAACCCCCACCGCAGCGACTGCCCATTTCCCTTCAAGGATTTGGCCGCCGTGGGAATTGCTTTCAATTTCCTGATCGCTTTGCGGGGAGTTCTCCGCGAGGAAGGCTTCTGGAACAGCCAGACTTATCCCAACCTCAGGCAATACCTCGATCTGGTGGCGCTCGGGACGATCGGCGACATCTCCCCCCTGATCGATGAAAACCGTATACTCGCAAAAATCGGTCTTGATTTGATCACGGAAGGACGTCGTACAGGCATCCGGGCCCTCAAGGAAGTCTGCGGAATCGACAGCCAGGCGGTCGATTCCACCAAAGCCTCCTACAACCTGATTCCCCGTATCAATGCGGCCGGCCGCATAGCATCCCCCCGGGAAGCCGTTGATCTGCTGATGACGGAAGACATGGAAGCGGCACGACAGTTGGCCCGACAGCTGGATGTCTACAACCGGCGCCGTCAGGATATCGAGCGGGAGATTCTGAGCGAGATTCTCAAGGAGATCGAAGACAATATGGATCCCGAGAATGCCCGTTCCCTCGTGTTCGCCTCCGCTCGCTGGCACCCCGGCGTGATCGGAATTGTGGCTTCGCGGCTGGTGGACCGATACTACCGCCCCGCCATTCTCATCAGCCTCAAGGACGGCATCGGCAAGGGATCCGGCCGCAGCATCGCCGATTTCGACATCTACCGGGGCCTTCAGCGCTGCGATTCGTTGCTCCTGTCCTACGGAGGTCACCGATTCGCGGCGGGCATCTCCATCCGGGAAGAACATATCCCCGATTTCAGGAACCTCCTCGAATCGGTGATCCTGGAAGAGACACAGGCCTCCGACATGGTCTCCCAGACATTCATCGACGCGGAATGCCGTCTCCAGGACATCACCCACAGCCTTCTCTCCCAGATCGAGACCCTTGCACCTTACGGCGCCAGCAACCCCGAACCCATCCTCTGCGTGCGCAACGTCAACGTTGTCTCCCCCTCCATTGTCGGCAACAACCATCTGCGTATGCGCATCAACAGCAGTGGAATTCACTGTAATTCGATCTGGTTCAGCAAAGGGCATTACCTGGAAACCATCACCGGACTGCCCATCGACATCGCCTTCACCCCCCAGATCAACACCTGGGGTGGCCTCTCGGACATTCAGCTCAAGATGCATGACATATCGATCTCGGTGTCGAACTGACCTCCACGCCAGTCACACCCATGTAAAAAAGGCAGGCCTGAGGGCCTGCCTTTCTCGTTCATCTGTCTTTCTTGCGCTTTCGCTATTTCTTCACGTCTGTGGAAACCGCCGGAGCCGAAGCCGGTTGGTCTTCCCGGACAGCCTTGGAAGGTGGCGTGTTGGAGGCCGGCGACGACGGGGTCGGTTGCACGCCGGCAACATCACTTACCTCGACGGCATAGGTGTTCTCGCTCCTGTACAGAATGGGATTGGCATTGTAATTTCTCGTAGGATCCATATCGAGGGCAATCCGCAGGATCTTGCCAGCGGGCACGGCCGTCGCCCGGACCCGCTTGATCATCGTACCTTGCACCTTCATCTCGGTCCATTCCTTCCGGATGGATGTCGTGTTGGTGATGTCCATGACGATTTTCGGCGCCTTCCCTTCAACGTAATAAATCGCAGGCATGTAAAATCGATTGAACTCCACCAGAATTGCCTCTTTGCCATCTGCCGTGACCTTGAACCGGATGGACTTCACCTCAACGTCCACGGTGTCGCCGTCGGTCTTCGGCTTCGGTGTCGCGGCGGCAGCCTCTTCCCCCTCCCTGCTCGGAAAGAGCCTCGGGGCATAGACGTAACCGAGGGCATATCGCTCGGAGCGCCGTGTCTCGGAGGGCTTGAAAATAGCGTACCAGTCGTCCTCGAGCAAGTCCGCTTTCACGGCCTGACCGGCCTGAAGCTGCCCTTTGAGACCTGAATTGATAGTCCGCTTGGCCCGGATGTTCGTCTTGGCATGAACGTACATGATGGTTCCCCACTTCGCCGGGGCCGCAAGAACTCCGTCCGCGGCGATAAAAGCGGGAACGACCAGCAGGAATAGCAGGACGGCTAGAATCTTTCTGATCATAACGACCTCCTTTGCGGTGATCCCAGCCATAACACATCTGCAGGTGCTTTTCCATCCTGTCGAGAGGTTTGTAATTATCCGTAAGCGCCTCAACTTTCCCGATTCTACCACCGCATCCACTTCCTGACTCCGAAGCTCTCTTCCAGGCCCGTTCTCCATGCTCCATTCTCTTTGACGACCTTGAGGACGACATCCCTGCTCGAGTCCTTGTGCCGGAGGAGAATGTCCGCTTCTTCGGCACCTGCTTTGCCCATTTTCCATATGCTCTCTATCAGTATGGAGTCCGGTTCAAATGTTTCCAGATAATTATGCCAGTAAGCAGTCGCATCAGGCCCCCCGGTAGCAAAATCCTCCTGAAGTTTTTTACCATCACACGTGACGTGAAAGGCCTTACAGGCCTTGAGTACGTCCCTGACGATTGCATCCTTTGATTTTTCACTGATGCTTTCCCAGACGTTCCCGTACCTCTTTTCATTCATAAGGATAAAGGTTCTCTCGGCTGCCGAGAGAATCGTCCCCTGCTCATCCAAAGAAAGTCGCGTCATCTGCACGGTCTGGCAGGAAACCAGTACCAACGCGAAACAGAGAGGCATTACGGGAATGAACCGCTTGTTTTTCCCAACGAAATGCAAGAGGTGTCTTCTCGCGCTTATTCTCCGGAAACATTTCACCATCTGCATACCGGAACGCGCTGAACACATAAAAAGTAGTCTGTTTTTTTCAGAAATCGCCCCCTGAAAACAGATTCATGGATTAAGCTCAATGATGAGTTGTTGTCGCATGAACCGGGACTGCAAGGGCATTGCTGCCGCCCCCACCACCGCCCGCTGCCGCAACCGCCAAGGCAGCCACCGCCACGGCTATCGCCACGCCGGCGGCAATGGTCCCCGCGCCGACGGTTATGGTCGCAGCCGTTCCTCCGGCCGCTCCCGCCGCCGCGGCAGCGGTTGCCGCCGTTGTAATCGCCGGTGCGGCCGATGCGACAGCCACAGCCGTCTGCCCCGCCGCCAGCGTAACCGATCCCTCTGCTGTGGTTACAAAAACAGATCCGGACAAACAGGTAACCGTTGTCGTCGGTACTCCGTCGGCTCCGATCACGACTGCAAATTCGATCATCGTTCCGATCATCCCCGCAACGGCAGTCGGGCCCTCCAGGTCGAAGGTGTTCTTACCCCCGATGAAGCGCTTCACGTCGGCTGCGATCTTGCCGTATTCCACGTAGATCTTCGCCGACCGGATTCCGCTCCTGAGGACGAATTTTTTCATGACGACGCGGCTGTTCCGGTCAACCGTGATCACCGTATCGTCCGCCAGCATCACCTTGACGGAGGCGTTCTTTCCCGTTTGTATGACGTCCCCCTCTTCCACCCCCGTCCCTGTTTCCGGCCTGGACATCACTCCGGTCCGGCTCAGGGTGACTTCTCCATTGACGAGAATGAACCGCCCCAACTGTGGGGCGGCAGACACGGAAGCCGGAATGAAGACTTGCATGAAAAAAATGACGGCAATCAGACAACGAATCCCAGCCCTGTTCATGATCTCCTCCCCATATGCGATCTTACGGATGCATCACGATACATTACAGACACTTACACTCACTAAAACACCTTGATGATGATCCCCGTCGTGGCGGCGATGTTCATGAGAATCTGTGCAATATCCCGGATCTCCCGGAGCCAGGCGATCCGCTCCAGTTTCTCCGGAACCACCACCACATCACCCGGTTCCATGGCATCGTCACGATCCGCAAATGGCGCCAGTTCCCATCGCTCCCGGCCGTCGCTCCAGCTCAGGTAACGATCGCCCGCCCTGATGGCGCTGCCATTAGCCTTCAGAATGAAGATGCTGTCCTCGTCCGCATACCTGCTGTATCCGCCGGAGAGACGGATGTAATCCCTGTAATCCAGGCGTTCCATGAACAGGTGGCTTGTCGGGCTCATCACGGCGCCCGCCACGTTCACAACGCTCGGCCGCGGCGGAAGGTAAAGGCTGTCGCCGTTTTCCAGCTCGATGTCATACGGACCGCCCTTGAGGACCCGCAGGTGTCCGAGCTGGATCGTCATTCGACCCGTTGCCTTCAACTGACGCAAGACCTCGACCAGCTTCTTCTTCTGCTCCAGCTCAATCTTCCTGGCCGCCACATCTTCGGCGGAGAGCAAAGAGGAAATGTTCGTCGCACTTCCGGAGAGGATCTCCTTTTCCATCCTCCGGGCCATGTCCTCCAGGCTGCTCTGCTGCAGCGACCGTACGCTCTCCCTCGTGAAGACGGCGCCTCGCAGATAGGCCTTTTCTGTGTATCCTCCGGCCCGCTCGATGAGGGATGACAGACGCTCGCCCTTCCGGAATGCATACTTCCCCTCGAAAAGAATCTCCCCCGAGACAGAGGCAAACTGTTCCGTACGCCAGTTGCTGATTCTCCTGACCAGAAGCCGGTCGAAGGGATTCAGCTCCTCATCGGCTCCGGGCTTTCCCTCAAGCACGTCATTCAAACGGATCTTTTTGTGCTGCAGAATTCCTATCTTTCCTTCTTTCACCGTTTGCGACGAAAGTTCGGCTTCTTCCCGGTAGGCCGACTCCAGCAGGCCGCCGCCCTTGAAGACAAGGTCGCTGACTTTCATGCCTTTTGTGTATACATGGATTCCGGGCCGGCTTACCTCTCCTTCGATATAGACATACTGACGCTGTATTTTTTCCCATATGGAATGAACGACGATACGGTCCTTCGGCAGGACGGCGTGGTTTTCCCGCGGGTCGCCGGACATGGCCTTTCCCACGTGGAAGTAAAGGGTTTCGTACTCCCGGTCACTGTTGAAGCGGACGACCTCCCCCGTTTCCAGGTCCGCATCGGGCGTCAATCCGCCCGCACCGAGGATGGCGTCCCGGACGTGCAGGTTCTCGGCGACCGGGAACCGGCAGGCAGCGGTGAACTCCTTCTCCACGTCGCTGATTTGTTCCAGATAGCCGGACATGTTCATCTTTCGCATCTCCGCTGCTGCTTCCCGGAGATCTTCCTTCGGGTCATAACGGCCTTTCTTCTTCAAACGATCGGAAATAGCGAGCACGCGCTCCGCCAGCAGTTTCTGATGGTCGCGTTCCAGATCTTCCCCGATTCTCTGAATTCGGATGGCCTGCGCCGACCAGTTTTTCTTCCGGTCTGCAGTCCCTTGTTTTGTTCCAGGGATAATTTCCAGGCCATCGCCGGTGAGATCGGCAATTTCAAGGCAGTCTCCGCGGATTTCTCCTTCAATGGTGGCAAACGGCCTGTCCTGGAACATCCAGCGGGAAAATACGAACACCCGGTCCTCGGGCCTCAGTTCGATATTGTCGGCCTCGTCCTTTTCAATAAAAAGGCGATGCAGGCTGAAGGGCACCAGCAGCGTGCTCCGTTCGGGCGGCTGGATTCTCTTGATCAGCGCATACTCAAAAAAGGTTTCGTCCTTAAGGTTGTCGACTCCATGGATGAGGTCCCGCACCCTCATTCCAGGCTTGTATTCGAATTTGCCGGGCTTGTGGACATTCCCCTCCAGGTGGACGGCGTTCCGGTCGATGTCGACGATGGAGAAGACACGCACCAGATCTGCGTCCTGCATATGGAACCTGTCGGAGTTCCTGATCTCCCGGTCGCTCAGGTCGATGACGACCTGCCGTTCGTTGTTCTGTACCCTCGATACCTGGATCTGCTGCATATAGGCCGACGGAATGATCCCCCCCGCCAGAGCGAAGACTTGATTCAGGTCCGTTGTATCCTTGATTTCGTAAATAGCCGGACGACGCACATTGCCCGCTATGCCCACGATCGGCCCCACCACCGGTACGAACACCACGTCGTCCCGCTGAATAGTCATGTCGTTGGACCGGTCCCCTTTCAGGAAAAGGTCATAGAGGTCAAAAGACCCCGCGATCCTTCCCTTCCGGCGAAGCTGGATTTTTCGCATCGATCCGATGTCCGTCGGGCCGCCCGCCATGAGCAGAGCATCGGTGATCGTCGCCAGAGAGCCGATGGTGTAAGCTCCGGGCCGTCGTACATCGCCCAGGACGAAGATGGGGATCGTTTTCAGCGAGCCCATGGAAATATCGACACTGGCGCCGACGATCTGCTGGGCCTGGGCGATCACCTTCTTGGACATTTCCTCGAAGGTCATGCCGGCCACAAAGATCGGGCCGATCTGGGGCAGCATGATCTTTCCGTCCCGGTCGACAACGAGGTTGTGCTGACCATTCACACGGCCCCACAATAGAATCTTCACCTCGTCTCCAGGCCCGACAACATAGTTCATCGGAACGGGGACGTCTTTCCGGTCCGTTGTCATGCCGACCGCGGCATCCCGGAAAAAGTCGTAGCCGAAAGGATTCAGATCCGTTGACACGTCCTGAAACCGCCCGGCCGGTCGCGACCGTTCGAAAAGGCCTTTTTTTTCCGGTTTTGAAGATAGTCCCGGCCTGTTCCGGTTCCCCTGAAGCAGCGCCGTATTCCCATTCCCGGCGGCGGCGGGCTCCATGCCGTTGCCAAGACTGGAAAGCTGATTCTTCAAGATCTGGCATTGCTGCAGTGTGAGGTTCTTTTGCCGGCAGACGGCGTCAATCGACAGGTCTTGATCCTGTGACTGTCCTGTATTCAGGGACCCATTCAGGAATCCATTGTTGGAACCGTTCAGGCCATTCGACGAAATGCCCGAAGCCGTGATCCGCTTCTTCAGTTCCTGGCACTGCTGCGGTGTGAGGTTCTTCTGCCGGCAGACGGCGTCGGCCGACAGGTCCTGTGCCGGGCAGGACCAGGCTGACAGCAGGAAGAACATCAAGATGAAGAGAATCGATTCAACGGACCGATTTTTCATTCTCTCGCTCCTTCAGAAAATTTTTCCAGCCTTCCAGATTTTCCAGGACAAACACGGTTGCAACGGCGATAGACAGGGAAAGAAACAGGCTCACCAGAACGATCCGGGCCCGTTTCGGCTTGAACTTCCTATCGGGCGCCCTGGGCGGGTCGATGACCTTGAAGGCGAAGTTTTCCTTCGCTTCCACGGTCATGGATCGCTCGATCTGCTGGGCGATCATGTTGTAGATGTTCTGCCGGATGAACGGGTCGGCCGTCTTGTCGAGCTGCTCCTCGAGATACTTGCGGTTCACCAGGACCACCCGCCGCGCCTCGCTGCTCATGTGGTCGTTCAGGGCGGTCAGGAAATACTCCACGATTTTGGCAGCCGTGTCGGGGTCCGGGCAGGCGACGGCAATCGTGATGGAGTTTTCATCGAGATTGTTCTTCACGGTCACCATGTCGTCGAGTTTTCGGAGGCCGTCCCAGGTGTCGGGGATTCCATCGACTTTCTCCAGCCTGCACGGCACCGGTCCCGGTTGCAGCATCCGAACGGCTTTGTCGACATAGGTGAGCGGGTTCAGGCTGATGCCGCCGAGAAATCCCTTTTCCCAGCGATTCCGTTTCCAGTCCCATTCGTCCGGAAACAGCACGGGCAACAGATTGTTTCTCTCGATGACCTTTTCCCTCAGGACGTTTGAGTTCAGAAAATTCATGATGTCATTGGCGCTGGCCGGCGTGCCCAGGAGCGATCCCCCGGCGAGACCTCCGAACTGCTGCGCCAGTGTCGACAGGGTCCCGCCGGAATCTTTCCCGGCGATGGGTGAAATGACCGCCGTCGCCTGGTAAACGTCTTGCATCAACAGGGTCGACACAACGGTCAGTATCAGGACCGCCAGGATGAACCGGCCGATGAACCGCTTCCGTCGCTTGACGACCAGCCAGAAGTCCATCAACTGGATCATGGCGTCATCTTCGGGAGCCCTGTGCCCCGGTTGTGATTCTTCACTCATTGCATCTTCCTCACGGATAACCATTGCACCCCTTCCTCCGGTTTCCGGGATAACGTCCTGCTCGACCATCGATCCTTTCCGTCACTGGATCATCCGCCGGTCCATGTCCGTGAACGTCCTCACGCTGCGGCCGATAAAGTCGAAGAGGCTCCCCTGGTGCGCAATGTCCTGCGCCACATCCCTTGTCCAGGGGGAAAGCGCAAAGCTGTATGACGACCTCGAATCCCGGCCAAGGAAAAGGCGTATCGGGATCGAAACGGCGATCCCCTTGTCGTGGTATCCCCGGTTGTAGCTGTCCGTGAAGACAGAGGTGTCGGAAATGCCGTACCAGGCGGAAAGGACCACGCCGTGAAAACTCTTCGAGAGGGTCACCCGCACGCCGTTGTCTCCCGCCAGAAACCTCCCGGCCTTCACGTCGATATTCGCGTCCAGTTCCGGGATGTTCAGGCGGGTGTTGAAAAAACCCGTCGTATAATAATCCTTGTAATCGTTCTCCTTGAACCGGAAGGGATTTTTCGGGTCCCGCTTTCTTACCGCACTCCCGCCCGCACCGATGAGCAGCCGCCCCCCGAAAAGCGGCTTTGCGATCTCCGCATCGATACCGGTGTACTGGATCTCCAGGAGCCCGGCGGACAGCCGGCTGTAGACTTCCTTCTCGCCCTTCCATATCTGGCTGACCAGTAAGCCGCTGAGGCTGACTTTTTCCCCGATGTAGTCCACCAGGTCCGTCCTTACGGCGTTCGAGGAGGGGGTATTGGGAGAAGAAATCGTGTTGGCGGGAATCGTTTCCGCCGAAACCAGAAGGGAGCTCCCCGGCCACGGCGAGAAGCTGACCCAACCGCTCAGGCCGAAGCGGTACTTGAAGAAGCCTGAAGGATCGTTCAGGTAGGTCCTGAAATCGGGTTTCAGTCCATAATCGAAATCATCCACATGCTTCGTCTCCGTCTTCAACCGTTTCCGCACGTCCGCCCTCAGTTCAGACACCTGCAGGAACTCATCGAGGTTCAATTGTTTCGTGGCATACAGCCGGATGTCCTCGCGGGTTGTCGAGAAGGATGTCATCGGAATGCCCTGCCGCGTAAGAAGGACGTGCACGCCCTGTATTTCCGGAGACGCAATTTGATCCACGGCCCGGAGGACAACTCCCAGGGCCTTCATGTCGTAGAAGTATCTTTGGTTGGCTGCCTGAACCCACAGATCGCCCCCGGATTCCAGGACCGCGATATTGCTGAAACCGGACCGGGAAAGCGCTCCCGTCAGCCGTTCTGCAAGCGGCCTCGACCGCATCTCCAGGATTTCCCTCACGGGCGGATCCGCGATAGGGAGCAGAGGCCGGCCGATATCAAACGTGAAATTCAGGTTGGCCCCGATCGTGTCTCCCCGCTGGTAGCTCAAAACCGCCTCCGCCCAGTCCCAGGGCCTGATCCGCAGGCCATAGTTCAATTTCGAAGGTACGGCCTCTCTGAAATATGCAGAATTCGCCGGATCTCGTCCGTGTGTGTGATAGGGAGTCGGATCGTATTCGACCATCACAGAAAGCCAGTCGACGGGGGAGAACTCGACACCCCAGAAATAGTTCGTGTCACTCCACCACTGCCCGGGATTGCTGAAGATTTCGGATTTGACGGAATCACCGGAACCGACATCGGTCAGTTCCTGTGTTCCAAAGCGCCCGTTGGCAAAGCCGAAGGTAAAGTCGAATGGATAGATCTGCTTGCTGGCGACAACATACTGAGAACTATAGAGTCGGGTTCCATGGGGATCCATCAGGCCGAGGGCGAGTGCCGGCAGGAACTTCGTCTCCGCCAGGATTCGGCATTTTACGTCCAGGGCCTTGTCCTTGTAATTGCCGTATTCCGGACTGTCGGCAAATCCCCGGACCCCGATCACCTCCGTGATCCGCCCGTTGATTTCGAGGCCCTTGAGAGGGCTCACGGCACCGTAGTAATACCGGTATGGATGAACCTGGGATGCCCCGATCCGGTAAGTCCCCTCTCGCATGAGCCGGGCCGTCGGAACTGCCATCAATCCCGTGCCGCCCCAGTTTGCGGCCCCCGAAAAGGGCTCGTCCGCACCGATTGATCTGCCCGGCATGAGCCACAGCAAAACCAGGAAAAGAAACAACACCGCGGTCGGGAGAGGTCCGCCATCGCTCCTCACTACTTCGCGCCCGCCTCTTTGCATTCCTTGACGGGCCGATTCAGGGGGCTACAGATGCCCTCGGCATCGAGCCCCCATATGCCGATGCCGGTCATGGACCCGCAGGAGGACGACACATTCACCGTCGTGAAGACCTCCGGCCGGACGACCTTCCAGATCATTACTTGCCCCCCCTCGCCAGCAGCATCGTCCGAACCGTTCTCAGCAGAATATACAGATCCAGCGATATCGAGGCGTTTTTCATGTAGTAAAGGTCGTACTCCAGCTTGGCCAGTGCGTCCTCAACCGTTGCCCCGTGGGGATAATTGATCTGGGCCCAGCCGGATATGCCCGGCCGGATGAAGTGCCTCAGTGAAAAATAGGAAACCTTCCGCTCGAATTCTTCGACCTCCTCCTCCATCAGCGCCCGGGGTCCCACCAGGCACATGTCTCCGCGAAGCACGTTCCAGAACTGGGGCAGTTCATCCAGCCTGTATTTCCGTATGACTCCCCCCACCCGGGTAATCCGCGGATCATCCTCCCGTCCCGCGTTTTCCCGCATGGAGTCCGTTCCCGCCGTCATGGTCCGGAACTTGACCAGATTGAACGGCACACGGTTCAACCCGATTCGTCGCTGGCGATAGAAGACGGACCCCTGGGACTCCATTCGGATGGCCAGGGCAATAAACAGCATCACCGGCGACAGGATTACCAGCGCGGCCAAAGAAAGAACCACTCCCAGGATTCGCTTGAGCCTCCGGTTGTAGATAGTCTTCCGGACTCCCGAAAGCGGCACCTGGGCCAGCCAGATGTCGCTCATGCCGCTGACGGGGAGCTTCTCCAGCACCCGCTCATAGAACCCCGGGACATCGTACACCACGACGCCCAGCATCTTTGCCTCAATGAGGGCTCTGTAGGACTCGGGGCTGACCCCTCTTTTCGTGTTTACGACAATCTCGTCAAAGGCATCTTCTTCCACAAGACTCCCGATCCGATCTTCCCATCCTTTCTGCAGGGTCAATGCAACCGCATAATCCGGCCGCCGTCCCAGCGCCTGCCGCAAGGTCTCCGCCGTTTCCTCGCAACCCAGCACCGCCACCCGGAACGCTTTGGTCATATTCATCATTACCCGGTCGAAAAGCATCGACCAGCCGAGGGCGAGAACGAACACGATGAATCCCTGGACAGAGAGAACCCGCATTCCGTAGGGCCGCTCCTGAAACACAAAGGATCCCGTCGCGATCACGATAACGACCGTAATCTGCGCCGGAACAAAGCGCATGAGGAATCGCATCCTGCTGAACGGAAGTTCGAGGTCGTATAGATCATACAGGAAGAAAACCAGCAGATACGTGAGGATGGTGAACAGGTTCAGGCCTGTAAAGACATGGCTTTGCGATGGATGCAAACCGTGCAGAACGAGCGGTGTCAGATAGAAGGACAGCATGACAATCAGTGCATTGCCTGCCAGCAGAAGCCCCTGTCTTTTTCTCATGTTAAGCAGCATTTATTCCTGCAGCAAATAAGAACATGAAATCCGTATGTTTTGTGACCCATGTTGCGCATGAATAAGATGGATTTCCGCAAACAATGGCGACCGAAAAGGTTGTTGCAAATATCCGGCGCGGGAATCCGCAGGGCATTCTCCAAATCCTGAATACGTCATGGCATATCCAGTTCGATGAACAGCCTCTGCTTCAGGACACATTATAAGGTTCCTGATTGTTTTATCGGGTTTACAGGGGAGAGAGGATTCTACAAACGCTCATGGAACTTCTGAGAATCGCATCTGGGTTGGACACATACCAGGAATTTGGGACATTTCAATGCCTGTTGATCAACTGAATAACGCATATAGAATTTAGGCTCAATCTAAGCGTTGAATGCTCGATCCACTCAAGAAGGTCCTGATATTTTTGTGTAAATAGTTTGACCCGGATCTCCAATATACATGACCACGGAACGCGGCCATCAGGAACGAAATATTGCGAAGCCGAAATGATTAAAACGAATCCCGAAGATCTGATCATTGCAGACGGTCTTCTCAGGTCGCCGGCAAAATGGCTGTTTGTGAAAGTCCTTGATCGTGCTTGAGGCTACGATCCGGCAGATCGAACATGGTCTCAAGCAGGGAATAAAAAAAACCGCAGCTCTGTAACGGCAAATGCTTGGGAAAATCAAAGGCGATCTTGGAGGGATCCCGATCGTAGTTCCGCACGATCGGAACGGGGGTTTCACCCTTCAGATTTTATGCTGTGCAAACGGGATTAAGTTCCTGATTTTCCGTCGGCTCCGGCAGATCGTCGGCGGAAAAACAAAAAGGCCGTCGCTGAAACGGCGATTAAAAAGATGGTTGCCGCAACCGCTATCCCGGTGATGGATGCCGGATTCTCTTCAACGGCAAGCGTAGTCCTGAGCAGCCGACTGTCGTGTTCGCTCGACGTCTCGTACCTTATCAGCACGGATACCGGATGCCCGCCCCGAATGGATCGATCCGCTCTCAGCGGGATCTCTTCCCGGCGCTCCTCACCCGGGCCCATCTCAACGCGCATCTCCTCCCGATCAGCAGCCACACCATCGGGAAGATACAGCGAAATGACGGGCTGAACGGGTATGTGTCGCAAATTTTTCAGCATCAGGGAAAGGGTTGCACCGGACGTGCCAAAGGCTCTCCACTGCACCGCCGGCATTCCCTCCGATACCGAAAGTCCCGGCATTTCGGCCATGCCCGATGTAACCGATACGGTTCTTTCCTCAAGAGTCTCCTGCGCTTCCTGCACTTCCGGTTCTTTCCTGACAAGCCGGAATGCATGGAAGGAATGGACCCGGTGCGGCAGGCCGTTCTGCTCGTGGAAGTCCAGCCGGGTGACAAGGATATAGCGACCCGGCTTGAGGCCTTCCAGGCTGAATTCCACCCGCTGGTTCCGGTGTTTGCCGGCATGAATGTCACCCAGGGGATCCGAACGCCTGGTGTCATTGGCCAATGAAGACGTTATGGAAACATTGTAGACGGTTTCCTCGCCTGTATTGGCTGCCGAGCAAACCGCCGCCAGCCTTGCCGGCTCCAGCATTACTCTCGCTTCCAGTTTCATGGACGGCATGCCTGCCGTCACCGCCTTCGGAATCAGCAGCAGGAGCAGCAGGACAGAAACCTTTGCAAGGCTTGGCAAGGGGTTCATCTTCTTCCTGGATCAACGATAGGAGAGCAAACGGGCATCAGTCCTTTGTCACACATCCTCTCTCCCGGCAGAGGACGGCGATAATGCGGTCCGCGGCGTGACCGTCCCAGATCGGTGGGCAGGTGCCGCGGCGGGAGCGGCCGTCGAGGGCGCGAATGGCTTCCGCTTCGATTTTGTCCGGATCGTCATGAACCAGCACGTTGGTACCCTCCGTCAGGGTAATGGGCCGCTCCGTCGTATCTCGAAGGGTTACGCAGGGAACATTAAGGATCGTCGTCTCCTCCTGGATCCCCCCGGAATCGGTGAGAACCACAGCAGCGTGGGCCATCAGGTTCAGGAAATCCAGGTAACCCAGGGGCTGGAACGCATGAAGGAAACCATCGGGCTCTACGCATATTCTTTCCAGGCCCTCATGAAAAACGAAGGCTGCCCCGAAGCCATGGGCCACAACCTGCTTGCGGGTCCGCGGGTGCAAGGGAAAGAGGACCGGGAGACGGCCGGCCACGCGCCGGAGGCCTTCGAGAATGCGCGCCAGGGACTCGCGGCTGTCCACGTTCGCCGGGCGATGGAGCGTGACGAGGGCATAGGGGACCACTTCGCTCGACGCGGTTGCACTCCCCGAAAAACCGTGGCTCCGTCCCTCCGTTTTCAAGCCCAGAACATCAAGGATCGATGTCTTTTTCGCCTGCTCCAGATGGTACAGGAGGCTGTCCACCATGATGTCGCCCACCAGGTGGATTTTCTCTTTCTGGACACCCTCGCGGAGCAGGTTTTCGTCACCGTCGGGCGAGGGGGTGAAGAGGTAGTCGGAAACGGCATCGGTAACGAGTCGGTTGATCTCTTCCGGCATGGTTCGATCGAAACTGCGCAACCCCGCTTCGACGTGAGCCACCGGGATGTGAAGCTTCACGGCGGCAAGGGCGCAGGCCATGGTGGAGTTGACGTCGCCGACGACAAGGACCAGGTCGGGCTTTTCCCGGAGCAGGACTTCCTCAAAGGCGATCATGACGCGCCCCGTCTGCTCCGCATGGGAACCGGAACCGATGCCCAGATGGACGTCCGGCGCGGGGATCCCGAGGTCGCGGAAAAAGGACTCCGACATGTTCTCATCATAGTGCTGGCCGGTGTGGACGAGGATCGGCCGGATACCGCCCTGCTTTTCAATCGCCCGCATCAGGGGCGCGATCTTCATGAAATTCGGCCTTGCCGCCGCCACCAGCACCCACTTTACAATATCCGAGGACATTATCTATTCATAACCTCTCTTGATTCTTCATTATAACTTTTTGCCCCCCGGCATTGCCGGATCGCATGGATGAGATCTCAACACCTCGACCGAGCAAACCGGATCATTTCTCTCATATTTCGAGACATTCGGTAAGCAGGATTCTCATCACGCCCCCGGTTTCCGGAATGAAAAACGGGAATGGCCGAGCCAGCTTGCCAGCACGGTTACGGGGAGGACCAAAGCACCCGCGATTTTGGGGTCGATCCCGAACACCTCCACAAAGATGGGGAGTGACACAAGACCCACAACGATGCTGACCAGATAGGTCGAAAAGAAACGAAGGAACTCGGGAACCAGCGCCCATCCGCGGGCTTCCGATCGGAATGTTATGTATTTATGGAAGATATAGGCGTTCAGGATGGCCAGGAAGTTCGACAGGACCGCCGCCGACATGTAAGCGACGGCACGGTTCGCAAAGATCCGTTCGAACAGCCAGTCCAGGGCGACGTACACGCCATAGCCGAAGACGGTGTTCCAGATGCCGACAAGAACAAACCGGATTTTCACTCCGTGGCGTGAAAAGGGCTCACCCGTCATGGCAGGATGCAGATCCGTACAGCGAAGATCAAGCGGACCATGATCAATAGTTCAGGTAACAGAACGCGGAGAACGGGTCCTTTCCGGTCAGTCAAAGTTGATGCGCTCCTTCTCGATGACCAGTGGCCTCTTGAGCACCTGGGTGTGGATGGCGCCGATGTATTCGCCCACAATACCGATGAAGAAAAGCTGGACCGATGAGAAGAAGAACAGGCCAATCACAAGCGGCGCGATCCCGACGGAAAAGCTGTCCCAGAAAACAAGTTTATAGACGAAATAGCCGAAGGCGACCAGGAGGCTCAGGATGGCCACGCCAAACCCCGTCATGGTGGCGAGGCGCAGGGGAAGCCTCGAGTGGTTGACGAAACCGGTCATCGCAACGTCGTACAGGGTGAAGAAATTATTCTTGGACCGCCCCTGCCGGCGAGGCGGCTGGTCGAACAGCACCGCAGCGCGGCGGAAACCTATCTCGCCGACCAGCCCTCGAAAATAAGGGTATGAATTCTTGTACAGCGCGAGGGCATTCATGAACTTGCGGTCATAGAGGCCGAAGCCCGTGAAGCCGCGGACGATGTGGTCGGACTCGGAAAAGCGGGACAAGAGGTAGTAATAGAAGCTCCGGACCATCGACAGGACGGCGTTCTCGGCTGTCTTCCGTTTCACTGCGATGACGACTTCATGGCCCTCTTCCCACTTCTTCACGAATTCCGGAATCAACTCCGGAGGATTCTGCAGGTCCGAAGTGATGGCGACGACGGCGTCCCCGGTAGCTTGGAGAAGGGCGTGGAACGGGGAGCGGATCTGGCCGTAGTTGTTCGCGTTCAGGATCACTTTGAACTTTCTGTCGCCGCCGGCCAGGCGGCGCAGGATCTCCTGGCTACCATCGGTCGAACAGTTGTCCGCCACAATGATCTCGTAATCATACCCCGGCAGCTGCTCGAAAACCTTCATCAGCCGGTCGTAAAACGGCTGCAGGTTGCCCTCTTCGTTGTAACACCCCGCGACGACGCTGATGGTCTTCCTGCTCAGGCTCATGCGGAACGTTCTCCTGAATTTCCCAAGGATATGATTTTGTTCTGCAATCCCATATGCCGGATCTCAGCCGCGATCTCGTCGCCGAAAACCGCCGCTGCGATCAGAATGGTGCGGGTCATTCCCGCATCGAGGATGGCCTGGGGGGAATGGACCGCTCTTCCGCCGATCCGGGTCCCCTGCTTGTGCGGGTCATTGTCCACGATCAGGACGATGTTGCACCGGCCGAGACTCGAGTCGGCCAGAAGACGGCTCGTGTAATTCCCGGCCCCCCAGACGATCACTTCTTCTCCCGTTTCCGCCAGTTCGTCAAGGACCCGGTGGATTCCCGCCCTCTTCTTCGTCTGCTCGATGTAGTGCACGACGGCATTTCGCGCGTATGACCGCATGTCGCCGGCGGTTTGCCCCGCATTCTCGTAAACGCAGAAGATCATCGGCTGCGTCGTTCGTGCCAGCGTGATGGTTGTCTTGAGGAACGTGCTCATGTGAAAACCGTGCTGAAGTCCCAGGTTGATGAGCGACGTCTCCTCGAAGTGATTGATGTGCTCGATGTTGAAGTAATCAAAGGGTACGGCATCGAAAAACCGGTACCGCGAAGCGTCGGGAACGCAGACGAACAGTTGACCACCGTGCTTCAGCAGCCTCTTCGCCGTATCCATCACGCCGCCGACGTCGCAGATGTGCTCCAGAACCCCGGAAAGCACGGCGCCGTCGTACGCCCTGTCCGTGGAAACGGAGAAGATGCTGCTGATGGTTCCCGGGATGCCCTTTTTCCGGAGAGCCGAGACGCACGCCTCGGACGGATCCAGGCCCGTCAGGTCCGACAGCCCGCGTTTCTGCAATTCCAGGAGCAGCAGGCCGTTTCCGCAGCCGATGTCGATGATGCTGTCCGTCCGGTCGCGGATGAACGAATCGATCCATGCAGCCCGGTCGGCGTAGAGGGAGCTCTCGGGGCAGGTATAGTTCATGTCGTACCGTGACATGTCCGCATAGTACCGGTCATAGGCATCCTGTCCGGCGGGTGTATCCGCATAGACGAACCCGCACCGGCCGCAGGCGACGACGTCATATGCCGCGGGCAGGGGGTGGTTCTCCGGCAGAACGAATTCCTGCGTATGGAGGCGCTCGGCGCCAACCTCATTCCGGCAGACGGGACAGGGTCTCATCAGCTGGTTCTTGATCATGCGTGCCTGCCCGCCCTACAGCGCATACAGCACCGTTTCGGTCTGGTTTTCCGTGTAGTGTCTCATGTGAAACCGGTACTGCGGGTCGAAAGATTTGATCAGGAGCAGGAGGTCGAAGAGGTCCTCCCGCTTGTGATAGACGGAAACGGCCATTTTGGGCCTCCACTTCCGGATGGTCTGCTCGGCGCCCCGAATGGCGTTGTTTTCCGCTCCCTCGATATCCATGGAAATATAGGTCACCCGGCGGCCGCCGAGCACGTTGTCGATTGCGTCCACTTCGATGGAGTTTGCCGGAATGTCGGCAGCGGAACGCTCCGAGATGCGCGACCCTCCCTCGCGCCCATCGTGAAAACTCAGGAAGGCATGCCTGTCCCAGGCCCCCTTGTTGTGCAGTTCCACTTTCCGGATGCCGTGCTCCTCAATGGTTTTCCGGAGCATGTCCAGCGTCCGCCCATCCGGCTCGAACGCGATGATCCCGCCGTATTTCCCCTTTGTCCTGCTCGCGAATTCGACGATCGCCCGGCCCCGGTATGCGCCGACGTCCAGGTAAACCTCGTCTTCGGCCAGACGAATCACGTCTTCGTCAAAGTACTCGGACGGGGACAGGATCCGTCGGTAGAGATCGAAGTCGCCGGACAGCTTGGCGTTGAGAACGTGCACGAACACATTCCGCGATACGTCGTCCGCCAGGGAGGCGTATGCCTCTTCGAACTGCTCCTTGTGTTCCCGAACATACGGATAGTCGATCTTTTCCCCGCAGACCTCGAAGCCTTTGATGTACCAGACAGGGTTCCTCTCCCCGGCGGCGGCCAGCTGTGCAAAGATCGGATCCCGGTACTGGATGCCCGTCGCCACCACGACATGGTAGCGGCCCTGCTCCCGGGCGAAGCGCTCCTTCAGTCCGTCGTACCCGTACACGGGGAGCCCGAGATGCAGTGTTCCCTGCTTGGCCGGATCGTTGTCGCAGAAACACACCGGATCGATCCCGTTCTGACGCAGATAGGTCCAGACACACCAGGCGATCTCGCCGGCCCCCCAGAGCACAACCGGATCCCCCGAGGCCCTGATCGCATCGAAGATGTCCTTCTCGGCGTGCCGGACGTCCCGAATCTGGTCCATCAGCTTCACGAGCCACCTCCCGTCTTGCGCTCCCCCGCCCCCAGCAGCTTTCCCACGTCAAAGCCGTCGATGTTGTCCAGGGTGTAGTGATCGCTGAGGTAAAAATCGCAGCGGGCGCAGGATTCGTTCCCCTGTTTGAGGCCCATGAGCTGCATCTTCTGGAACTCATACCAGGGCTCGGAATGCCAGATCTCCTGCAGGCTATGGTCGTCCACACGACCCAGGTTCGTGCCGCCGATGAAATCCACACAGCAGGGGGAGACGTCTCCGTTGCTGCGGACCGCCATCGTCGTGAACGCCATGGGGCAGGCGACCCTCGGAGTCCGGTTCCTCCGGAGGTCCGCCAGGACGGTCTGCGCGTCCTGCCGGTAATAGTCCCGGATAAAGTCGGCCCCCTCCACCCTGATCCAGCAGTGCGGCTTGTCCAGGTACACCTCGTCGGCCACGTCCCGGTACATCTCGAAGAACCGTTCGTTCTCGTCGCCGTAGGCGTCCAGCATCTTGCAGCTCACGAAGGGCCGCTCCGATCCCTCACGCCGCTTGATTTCCTGGAGAACCCGCAGGTTCTCGTGGATGGTGCGGATGTCCAGGCCCGAACCGGTGACGGCCTTGTGCCTCCCCTGCTCGGATGCGTAGATGGACACCCGCGCATAGTCCAGTTGGTGCTCCACCCATTTCTCGGCGATCTCCCGGGTCAGGAGGGAGGCGTTGGTGGTGGTCTCCATCCGCTCCGCGACATCCGCCTCCCTGGCCATGCCGAGCATCTCGCAGAAATCCCGGTTGACGAGCGGCTCGCCGTAAAGGCTCAGCTTCAGCACCTTCAGCTTCGGCCCCGGCCAGGCCGCCAGCTGCTCCATGACCCGCCGGAAGCGCGCCATCGGCATATTTCCCCGGGTGCGGGTGAAGTAGGATTCCGCCTTGATGCTCTGAAAGCACTGGATGCACTTGAAGTTGCACAGGCTCGACGGCTCGATGAGCACCGTGAAGGGCTTTTGCAGAGGCATGACCTCCCTGAGGTTCTGCCGGTCCGAATTTTTCAGGCTGGTGTATCGGATCACGGTCGCAGTTTCTCCACGGGGAATCCGTCCACGCTGTCCTCTTCCGGGAACAGCTTGAACCAGTCGCAGCGGGCGCAGATCCGGTTCTCATGCTTCCGGCCTTCCAGGAGCATCTTGCGGAACTGATACATGCTCTCCCCGTCCCACAACTCCCGGAGAGTGCTTTCGCGGGCACTGCCGATCTTCGTCCCTTTCGCGGGATCGTGGGTACACATGAGGCAGTCGCCGATGTTGTTGATCACCATGGCCATGAAGGGGCGCGAACAGGCGATGCGCCCCCTGTCCAGCCCTTCCGCATATTCACGCTTCGCCTGCGTCTCCTTTTCGCTGTCGTGATAATACATCCTGACCAGGTCGTTCCCGCTGTACCGGGTGGCGTTGTGGACCTTCTCCAGCCCGACCTCGTCGGCAATGCCGCGATACATCCCGAAGAACGTGTCGTTCTCCGGACCGTACGTGTCGAACATTTTCACAAAGATGTGCGGTTTGTGGGCTCCACGGGCGTCGCGCATCGCCCGCAGCCGCCGGATGTTGTCCCGGATGGTCTCCACGGTGCAATTCGACCGGGTCACCTCCCGATGGCGCCCGTTCTCCGCCGCGTAGATGGAGAAGCGGATGATGTCCAGCCCGCAGTCGATCAGTTTCGCCGAGATCTCCTCCGTCAGCAGGGAGCCGTTGGAAAACGTGTCCACCCGCTCGGCGACATGGGCCTCCTTGGCAAGGTGCACCATCTCGCAAAATTCCGCATTCACGAAAGGCTCGCCCAGCATGGCGAGCCGGAGCAGCTTCAGCGGCGGCCCGTCCCACTCCGCAAGCTCGCGGATGAGCTTCCGGTACAGGTCCATCTCCATGTTCCGGAGTGGTTTCAGGTCGTTTCGCGTGTTCTCGCTACCGTGCACGCAGGGGGTGCAGCGGAAATTGCACAGGTTTGTCGGCTCGACGAACAGGGAGAGGGGCTTCCTGAGCGGCAGCCGGTCGCGGAGCGGCTGCCGGTCATGGGAAATGATCGTGAACTCGCTCATCTGACAAAGTCCTCCTCCCCGAAGACCTCGGTCCAGGGGACGGGAAGCGGCTTTCCGTAGAATTTCGCCATGTATTTTTCGATGAAATTCCGGTCCTCCCCGGAGAGGCAGAGCGGATTGTACTCTTTGAAGTGCCGGATGCGCATCCCCCTCTCCAGGATGGCGGCGAGGCTCTCCTCGAAGATGCTGCCGAGGGAAATGTGGATGAAGCCGCACGGGAGGATGTCGCCGTACTGGGTCAGGTGCAGGTTGGACTGGACGCTCCCGCAGCCCCGGTCGATGCCGTAGGTCGGAAACGTGTCGCGGTGCAGGGACGGGTACTGCCTGTGCACCTCACGCATGTAGGCGGCATCCTCCTCGTCGATCAGCATGTCGTGCCGGCCCTCCCATTCGCCGACGGCGTGGGCGATCATGACGTCCACCACAAACCCGTGCTCCTGGGCAAACTTCGCCATCTGCACGGTCCGGTCGGTCCGGCAGTTCTCGTGGGTGATGCACGTCTGGATGACGACGCTGAGACCCGCATCCTTTGCGTTGAACAGGGCGGCCATGGCCTTCTTGTATGCGTTGTTGTTCCGGCGATTTTCGTTGTGCATCCGCTCGTCGAAGTCGTCGATGCTGATCTTGACCTTGTCCAGACCCCAGGATTTGAGGTTCCTTGCCATCTCCGGCGTCAAGAAGTAACCGTTCGTGCTCATGGACAAATGGAACTTGTCCGGCTGCAGCGCCTGGATGACCTCATCCAGGTCCTTCAGGATCAGGGGCTCCCCGCCGGAGAGGACGAGCTGGCACAGACCGATCTCATGGGCCTCGTCGGTGAAGCGCTTCATGTCCGGGGGGGAGAGGGAGCGGTCCTTCTTCGTGAAACGGGTGGTGAAGCAATGGCGGCACTTGAGATTGCAGGCCCGATTGTAGCAGATGTCCACCACCGGCGTCGCCATTCCTGCTTTGAAGCGCTCGTCGAGCCGGATGATTTTCTCGTATACCAGAGGCTTTTCCCTTCTGAGTTTTTCCCTCCGGGCGGCCTCGATCTCCTTTTTTGCCTTCGTGGCTTCCATGACCCGCTCCCTACTCCTCAATCGGCTCTACGATCATGTTGGCCCGGAACTCCTCCCTGTCGAGGAAAGGCCACATATCCTCCAGCGGCTTGGACGCCATGGAGCCGTCGGACTTCTGGTAGGATGCCACCCGCGGCTCCCGCACCTCGTCGGGAACGATCATCACGTCGCAGACCGTCGGTCCTTCCATGTCAAGGACCTGCCTGACCTGCCGCCTGAGATCCCGGGGATCTGAAAGCCGGACGGCATTCAACCCGTACGCCTCGGCCACCTTGACCACGTCCGGGAGCGTCAGGCCGCTGGTCGCATCGGCACCGGTCAGCCTGCCGAAATAGTTGGCCTGCGACGCGCGAATGGACTCGTATCCCCGGTTATTCATGACGAAAAACGTGACGGGGAGGTTCAACCGCCTCACCGTTTCCAGTTCCTGGATATTCATCTGGAATCCGCCATCTCCGTCCACGCTGACTGTCGGCCGCCTCCCGCTCGCGAGACAGGCCCCGATGGCAGCAGGCTGACTGAAGCCCATCGCACCGGTCCCCTTGTTGTGGAATACCCGCTGTCCTTCCTTGACCCGGAAGGCCGTGAGGAAGAGTTCACTCGCCACGCCGGCGTTGCCCGGGAGGACGACGTGATCTCCCGTCAATTCCTCCGAGAGGATGCTCGAGAAGGAATAGACGCTGATGCCCTCCACCCTGTCGTGGTGCTCGGGACGGACGAAGGGATACCGGGCCTTCCAGTCACTGCAACGGGCGATCCAGCCGGAGCGATCCTGAGTCGCCGTGCCGCCGGCCAGCCGTTTCATCTCCCGGAGGAACCGCCCCACATCGTCGCAGACCTGCAGATCGAGGATCGCTCCCACCTTTCTCATCTCGGCGGGGTCGATGTTGACCATAATTTTCCGAGCGGCCCTGGCGAGGCGTTCCGGGGCATAGGCAATCAGCGCCATGTCCAGGCGCGCCCCCAGGATGAGAAGCCAGTCGGAATTCTGAAGTGTAAAATTGGCGCCGCGTGAGGCGATGGAACCGGGCATCCCGAAACAGAGCCCATGGCTTGCCGGAAGCAGGTCCACGCCGAGGCGGGTCGTCAGGACGGGGACGCCCAGGAGATCCACCACGTCCAGGAAATCACGCTGCGCCCCGGCCAGGCGGATGCCGTTTCCCGCCAGGATGACGGGCCGCTCGGCGGTGGAAAGCATGTCGAGAGCCGTTACGACCGCATCCTTCAGGGTGCCCTCGCTTTCCTTCCCTTCGGGTCCGGAGGGAAGGAACCCTGCAAGGCCCTCCGGATCGACCTCGGATGCCTGCACATCCAGAGGGATGTCAATCCAGACCGGACCGGGCCGCCCCATCCCGGCGAGATGCAAGGCCTTCTCCAGATGATAACGGATGGTTCCGGGGTCCATGATCGTCACGGCATACTTGGTGACCGGCCCGACGATGGATACGATGTCGATCTCCTGGACGCCCATCTGCCGGACACCTGAGGACCCCGTAAGATCGGACCGCTTCACCTGTCCCGAAATGAACAGACAGGGTGTCGAGTCCTGCCACGCGGCCACAACGCCCGTCAGTGCGTTGGTTCCACCAGGGCCTGTCGTCACGAGGGCAACGCCCAGGTGATTCGTCACACGGGCGTAGGCCTCCGCAGCCACGGCGCAGGCCTGCTCGTGCAGGTTGCAGACGTACTCGATATCCGAACGGCGCCCGAGAGCGTCGTTCAGGTGCATGACTCCGCCGCCCGGAAGCATGAAAACATGGCGGACTCCATAATCGGCAAGAAAGCGGAAAACGTAATCGGAGAGTTTCATCCGTCGGATCTACCTGTTCGTTCGCTGCCTGTCATCCTGTATCCTTGCGCCGGTCTTCACGGGCGATTGCTCAGCACGTAGTCGACCAGTTCCCGGACGGCCCCGCCACCACCGGGCTTCCTGG
This sequence comes from Syntrophaceae bacterium, assembly GCA_013177825.1. Lineage (NCBI taxonomy): Bacteria > Pseudomonadati > Thermodesulfobacteriota > Syntrophia > Syntrophales > Syntrophaceae > Syntrophaceae bacterium. The sequence goes on along the minus strand of JABLXX010000002.1, from coordinate 621,936 downwards.
TCACCAGCATCACCTTCCCGGTCACACGGTCGTGGGCACTGCACGGGGCGGCTGAGAGGCCGGCCAGTTCCAGCGCGGGGAGGTCGTTGACGTCGTCGCCCATGAAACAGACCTCTGCAAGGTCGAGGCCCCGTGTTTCCGCCAGGGTACGCAGTGCGGCCGCCTTGTCCTTGCAGCCCTTGAAGACGTCGGCGATTCCCATCTTCGCGGCGAACCGGTCGATCAGTGCGTTGTCCTCCCCGGATATCAGGGCAAACACCAATCCCGCTTTTCGGCCCAGGGAGATCCCCATCACGTCATAGAAGGAGAATCGCTTGCATTCTATTCCGTCGTGTCCCCAGTAAAAGGTCCCGTCGGTCAGAACGCCGTCCACGTCCAGTGCAATCATCTTGATCCCGGCCGTCATGGAGTCATCCCTTGCGGCGCAGCTTCTTCATGATCGTGATCTCCCGCTCGCAGACCCTCTTGACCCCGTCTCCCATGGCGATCTCCACGATGCGGATGTCCCGGACGAGGCGGATTACACCGCTGGTCCCCAGCGATGCGGCATGATCCGATCCCCACATGGCCCGCTCGAGGGTGATGTGCCTCTCAATGACACTCGCACCCATGGCTACCGCCGCTGAAGATGAGGGCAAGCCCGTTTCATGGCCCGAATACCCCACCGGGACCCCGTAACGTTCCCGGAAAAAGGGAATCACCTTCAGGTTCAGCTCCGAATAATCAGCCGGATAGGTGCTGCAGGAATGAAGGATCACGAGGTCCTGCTTCCCAAGGACTTCGACGGCGTGATCGACCTGCTCCAGGGTACTCATTCCCGTCGAGATTATGATGGGACGGCCCTTGCTGCGATAGTGCCGGAGGAGTTCATCGTCCGTCAGCGAGGCAGATGCGATTTTGAAGCAGGGCACATCGTACCGGGCAATAAAATCGATGGAGCCCTCGTCCCAGCAGGAGGCAAACCAGGGGATCTTCTTTTCCCGGCAGTACTGGTCGATGACATCGTATTCCGGCTTTTCGAATTCCAGGCCGTACTTCAGATCCCCGTTCGTCTCACCGAAGGGGCTTTCCCGCGGCTTGTTCAGCTCTTCCTGCGAATAGACGACATCGATGGTGCGCTTCTGGAACTTCACCGCGCTGCACCCCGCCACCGCGGCCAGGTCGATCAGCTTTTTCGCGATTTCAATGTCTCCGTTATGATTGATGCCGATCTCTGCGATGATGAAACAGGGGTGCCCATCGCCTACCAGGGTGTTCCCGATCCTGACTTCCGCCACGTTGCAGCTCCTTCCTTATTATTATGCTTCTCGATGCCACCGCATCGTTCTTCCGATGGCCGCATCAAGAGAGACTGTCTGCCTCAAGCAGAGTTCCGACATTGCTCTCGACGTGTCCGGCACATAGTGGTTCGGTGCGGTTCCTGGCACGGATTCGCCCAGAATCGACACCGCCGGCGGGGGAACCGAGCCCCGGGCAAATGCCCGTGCAAGACCAAGAATCGTGATTGCCGATTCGGAGCCGACATTGTACGGCCGGCAGGATTCTCCCTTGAACAGAATCGTCCAGAGCCACGTGGCAAGATCGGCGGCATACAGGTAGGATCGAACCGCTTTCCCATCTCCCCTGACGATGACGGGGCCGCCGGCCAGCGTGTCCCGAATGAAATCGCCGGCGGCAAAACGCCCGTTCAGCGGGAGATACGGCCCGATGAAGGAAAAGCAGCGGGCGATCTTGGCCTCGAAACCGCTTTCCTTTGCATGGAGAACGGTCAGCGTCTCCATGATCCGCCGGACGTGGTGATAGGCATTTTTCCCCGATGCAGGATTCACGGAACCTGCGAAATCCTCATGAACCCGCTCCATGCCGGCGGGAAGCGGCCCATAGACGGCGCCCGTGCTGGCGAGGAGCATCTTCCGGACACCCGATTTCATACAGAAATCGAGGACGCGGTTTGTCGCCCGGATCATTTCGTCGGCCATCCGAAGGGGCCGGCTCTCTTCCCCCTCCGGCTGCTGGTGGACGGCGGCATGGATCAGGTGTGTAAACGAACCCTGCGGGAACCGGAAATGCCCCATGTCTCCTGCAACCAGTCGGACGGACGGATTCCCCGCCAAATGGGGCGCCTTCTTTCCAAAGCGCCCGGGGTTGCGGGTCAGGACGACGGTCTTCGCCTTCAGCCCCAATTCACGGTTCGCCCACAGAAAACTCTCCAGCAGCCAGCATCCGAAGAACCCGGTCCCGCCGGTGATGAAGATCCGGCCGCCCCGCAGCTCTTCCCAAAGATCCCGGGTGCGGTCCAGGACACGGTCCAGATCCTCAGCCAGAGTATTTTCGGCGGCCTTCCGCAATCCCCCGCGGTTTCTCCGCCCGGCGGGGTCGTGAACGATGAAGTCTGCTGCCGGCTGCTTCTCTTTCACCATGATTTCCAGGGCGGACGGCCGCTTTCCCAGAGGGACTCCAGGTAACGCAGTTCCCGGACGGTGTCCATGCACTGCCAGAACCCGGGATGGCGGTAGGCGTAAACTTTGCCCTCCGCGGCGAGGCGCTCCATCGGGTCGTGCTCCCACATGACGTCGCGCTCGATGTAGTCCAGGGCGGCCGGCTCGATGACGAAGAATCCGCCGTTGATCCAGCCCTCGCTGACGACCGACTTTTCCTTGAAGCGGACGATCCGGTCGCCGTCGAAATCGAGCGCGCCGAAACGGGCCGGGGGCCGCACGGCCGTGAGGGTCACGAGGCCCTTGCGGGAGCGGTGAAAAGCCAGGAGCTTCTCCAGGTCCACGTCTCCCACGCCGTCGCCGTAGGTCATCAGGAACCGTCCCTTCGGCAGGAGCGGCGCGACGCGTTTCAGGCGGCCTCCCGTCATCGTTTCCTGCCCCGTGTCCACGAGGTGGACCGTCCAGTCTTCCCCGTTCGCACAATCCAGAACGCCGATACGGCCGTCGCCGAGGTTTACCGTGAAGTCCCGGTTGAGGGTGTGAAATTCGAGGAAATAGCGTTTGATGTACTCGCCCTTATAGCCCAGGGCCAGGTAGAATTCCCGGAACCCGTAGCGGGCGTAGTGCTTCATGATGTGCCAGAGCATTGGCCGTCCGCCGATCTCCACCATCGGCTTCGGCCGAATCTCCGTCTGCTCCGCCAGCCTCGTTCCCATGCCGCCGCAGAGGATCACGACGGGAAGCGTTTTCTTTCTTTTCATATTCGTGGACATCATCCTCCATCCTGGAACCGGGGACGCGGTGCCGTTTCTGCCTCTGCGAAACAATTCCCGAATAACGAAGGGATTGAAAGATTTGCTCCGGCAATCGGCGTCTGTTTCATGGTCACATTCCATCCATAAAGAATGTGACGGATATCACACAGATACAAAAAACGGAATCATGTCCTCCGTTTTTTTTCGTATTGCCCGATCTGGCGCAGAGACAGCGCCCGGTGGTTTCCCCTTCCCTCCTGCCATGCCCGGTACCAGGCGGCCGTCCAGTCAACGGCCTCCCCGGTGGAGAGGACGGGCTGCCAGCCGAGGATCTTCCGCGCCTTGTCGACACAGAGGGCCAGTGCATGTGCCTCGTGGGGCGCGTTTTTCCTGCCCCCTCCCAGCCGAAGCCTGCCGTCCGGCCAGCAGGTGACGAAGCGGGCCGCCAGTTCGCGGACGGGCATGGACGAGCCGTCGGCGGGACCGAAATTCCAGGGTCCGGAGAAGCGATCCGGCTCCTCTGCCAGCCGCCGGGCCAGGAAAAGGTAAGCCGAGAGCGGGTCCAATACGTGCTGCCAGGGACGGGTGGCCCCGGGATTCCGGATGACGACGGCTTTCCCCGCCGCCAGGGCCCGGACACAGTCGGGAATCAGGCGGTCCGCCGCCCAGTCGCCGCCGCCGATGACGTTTCCCGCCCGGGCGGTGGCGAAGCCGAACCGGGGCCCCCGTCCCCCGGTTCCGAAATAGGACCTGGCGTAGGCCCCGCAGACGATTTCCACGGCGCCCTTGCTGGCGCTGTACGGATCATGCCCCCCCAGAGGGTCTTCTTCCCGGTAGCCCCAGACCCATTCCCGGTTCTCGTAGCACTTGTCGGAAGTGACGATGACGACGGACCGGATGCTCTTGGTTTGCCGGATCGCCTCCAGGACATTTACCGTGCCGCCGATGTTGACGTCGAAGGTCTCCTTGGGATCTTCGTAGGAGCTCCGGACAATGGCCTGGGCCGCCAGGTGGAAGACGACTTCGGGCTTCGCCTCGGCAAAGACGTTGTGCAAGGCGGAGGGATCGCGGACATCCCCCTCCCGGTGGCGGATGCGCGTTTCAAGTCCCAGGATGGAAAAGTGGGACGGATCCGTCGCGGGCGGCAGGGCGAATCCCGTGACCTCCGCACCGAGTTTCCGGAGCCAGAGAGCAAGCCAGGAACCTTTGAAACCGGTGTGTCCCGTAACCATGACCCGGCGTCCCCGGTAAAAGTCTTCAAGCGGATTCATACCGGCTCATTCCCCCTTTTTCAGAAATTGTCGGAGGACATCCATGGTGTAGTCGATCTGGGGCTTTCCGATCCCCGGATAAGTGCCGATGAAGAAGGTGTCGTTCATGATCCGGTCGGCGCCGGACAGCTCCCCGGCGACGCGGTGGGGAACGTCCAGATAAGCCGGCTGGCGGAGCAGGTTTCCCCCGAACAGATTCCGCGTCTCGACCAGCTTTGCGTTCAGAAAATCCGTAACCTGCCGCCGGTTGAAGCCCGCCCCTTCGCGGATCGTAAGGGGAAAGGCGAACCAGGCGGGATCGCTTCCGGGTGTCGCCTCCGGGAGGATGAAGCGATCTTCCAGGGGGCGGAAGCACTCTGTCCAGGCCCGGAAGTTCTCCCTGCGGGCGGCACAGAACCGATCCAGTTTCTTCAGCTGCTCTACTCCGATGGCAGCCTGGATGTCCGTTGCCTTCAGGTTATAGCCCACGTGGGAATAGACGTACTTGTGGTCGTAGCCTTCCGGCAGGTCCCCGTGTCGGCCGGTGAAACGGCGTCCACAGGCGTTATTCTGCCCGGGCCCGCAATGGCAATCGCGTCCCCAGTCCTTCAGTGACCTGAGAATCCGAAGCAGGAGCGGGTCGGAAGACGCCACGGCGCCGCCCTCGCCCAGGGTGATATGATGGGCCGCGTAGAAGCTGAACGTGGAGAGAATCCCGAACGTGCCGGCCTGGCGGCCCTTGTATGTGGATCCCAGGGCGTCGCAGCAGTCCTCGATGAGGAAAAGATCGTACTCGCGGACAATGTCCAGAATCGCATCGGCATCGGAGGGGTTTCCAAGGGTGTGGGCCAGGAAAATGGCCCGCGTCCGGGGGCCGACGGCGGCGGCAATGTCTTCCGGGCGGGGATTGTACGTCGGGGGTGCAGAGTCGATAAAAACCGGCACCAGGCCGTTCTGGAGAATCGGGTTGACGGTTGTGGGGAATCCCGCCGCCGGCGTGATCACCTCGTCGCCGGGCAGGAGCCTCCGATCCCCGAGAAGGGACGACGTGAGGGACGTTAAGGCCAGAAGGTTCGCCGATGACCCCGAATTGACCAGGATCGTACCCGTAACGCCCAGCTTCGCCGCCAGGTCCTTCTGAAAACGCGCCGTATGGGGCCCTTCCGTGAGCCAGAATTCCAGGGAGGCGGCAACGGCCGCCTGAACCTCGCGCTCGTCGAACACGCGCCCGGCATAGTGAACGGGCGTTTTTCCCGGGATGAACCGCTTTCCGGCCTGTCCGGCGGCGTAGAGTTCCGCCACCAGCGACTCGATCTCCTCGCGAATCTCGTTTTGTGTCACATCGCGCATTCCGGGTTGCCTCCCTTCGGACAGACAGTGGCTCCTTTCCTCCTCCCGTTCTCGGAAGCCCTTCACCCTCCACCGGCCGGCCCCGAGTCCGGCCCCGTTCCCTCAGAGGCGGAACGGACCGTCCGGACGACCAAACGGAGAGATAATGCCAATGCCTAAAAGCCTTTCCGGAAAATGACGAGAAAAAGGATTTCCCATTCCCATGCGGAGTATATCTCCCGAATACGAAAAAAAACAGCACCTCCCCGAAGAAAGATGCTTTTTTTTAGTGGGAAGAAGAGTTCCCTTCGATTTTCCGGGCCTTCCCCAGATCTCTCGCCGCATTCGGCGCCCGCAGGTCTCACAGAAGAGGATGCCCGGGATAATAAACCTGAAGATTTGTTCCTCTATTGAGTCATGGACAGGTTTCAGGATGCTGCGGGTGCGGCACCGATCGTGTAACGCCCGGCCCGGATCTCGTCCGTAAGTTCCTGTTCGTTCCGGATCTCCCGCTCGAAGACGGTCACCCACTTCCCGATCTCATCGATCTGGTGGGCATCACTGCCGCCGGTGCCTGCAAGCCCCAGGATCTTCGAGACCTCCAGGGCCATCCTGTTTTCTTCCTCGCTGAGTTTTCCGTTGCAGACCTCCATCGCATCCACAAGCTGGAAAAGCCTCCGCTTCGCGGCCTGTTCGGGCGTCATTCGAAGCTGGCCGAAGCCGAACACCTTGAAGCCCCGAAACGGATGGGCGGCAATCATGAAGCCGCCTGCCGCCAGGACCTCCCGGCGCAGCTCCGCGATGGGGATGATATCGGGGACATGGACCGGGTACCGGAAGACCAGGATGTCTCCCTGGTCGGTGGTGATTTCGTTTCCGGAGAAGATCGCGATCCCCGATTGCCGTGCCAACTCGTCCAGCTCACCGCGTCCCCAGAGGGCGTGGTGCTCCGTCAGGCAGATGCCGTCCAGTCCCCGGCGTTTCGCCTCGGCCACCATTTCCAGGGGATCGATATGACTGCAGGGAGACAAGGGCTTCGTGTGGACATGCAGATCGACGATCATGAAATGTCGCTTTCTTCAAGGACGGCGGCATGCCGCCCCGGTTCTCTGGTCAGGATCATGGGAGACGGAAATTGATGGATCGATCCATTCCCTCAAAGATCTCACAGGGCCAGCGGAGTCCCCGGCGCTTCCGGGTGGTCGGCCAGCCAGGCGGCCGCCGAGGCTCCAAGGTCGGCCCCGGGATCGGTCTTCAGCTTTGCCGCCAGGGCTCTCGACAGCCGCGCCGGATCGAGGCACCGCCCGCACTCCGTGATGATCTCGGCGAAGTGCTCGCAGCCGTTACGCCCGATGTCCCGCATGACGGCCTGCATCCAACCCTCGGTGCGCAGCGACATCCCTACGGCGGATTGGAGCCTCTCCACGGCCTGGGGGCAGACGGGCGTCGTGTAGCGCTTCATCCAGCCCTTGACGGCCAGGATCACGCCGTCGGCGATGCGGACGTCCATTTCAATCTCCATGGCATAGATATGATCTTCCTGGGTGCCGTGAACGCGGACCGTATCCTCGTCCAGGAATTCCATTCCGACGAGCTGGCTCCGGCTGAAGGTGATCATGAGACACCTCCTTTCAGATCGAGCCCCCGGACGATCGGGCTGTCCTCGGCAAAGGCAACGCAGCTCCGGTACAGGCGGGGATTGGCCTGCAGCATGGCGCGGACGGGGGCAAGGCGTTCCTCCTCCGTAGTGTACGTGTATTTTTCGAATTCCTGTATTCCCGGCAGGGTGAAGTTGAGGATAACGGCGTTGCAGCATTCCAGCACCCCCTCGGTGAGGTCGATGTTGCCGCCGTCCCCGCCCATCAGTCCCCTGACGATCTTGCGCAGGCCTCCGCCGACCCGCACCCCGATCATCTTGCGAATGACTTCCCCTGCCTTGACGCCCTCCCGGTGAGGCGAGCGGCGAACGTGCGCGGCGGCATCGACGATCTCGAGGTCCGGCAGCTGAAACGTGAGGGTCATGTCCACATCGATCAGGTCGTCCGAGAGCCGCCAGTAGACGGCCAGGTTTCCCGTCGGCAGAGGCTCCACCTCCACCATCTTGTTTCGCATGAATGCTACGGTCATGAGGTTTCCTTTCGTTCCTTGATCCGCTGAGCCTTTTCCCTCTGCAACTCCTGCAGGGTCATCCAGTTGTCCTCCACCTGCCTGCGAGTCTCCTCCGGCGCGCCGGAGTTGTCGATCACGAAATCCACGTAGCTTTTCTTTTCCTCGACGGACATCTGGGAGCCCACCATGGCTGCGGCCATCTCCTGATTGACTCCGTCGCGTTCCATCAGCCGCCTCGCCTGTTCTTCCGGGGGCGTATAGACGAGCAGCAGCTTGTCGAACATGAAATTCATGTTGGTCTCGATGAGCAGGGGTACCGCCACCTGGATGATCGCGTCGGGATTTCGCAGCGCGTGCTCCTGCACCTGTTTCATGAAGGCCTCACCGATCCGAGGGTGTACGAAGCTTTCCAGCTTTTTGCGCTTCTCCATATCGGTGAAGATGATCTCGGACAGTTTCTTGCGGTCCAGGGCGCCGTCTTCCTGGAGAACCTGGCTGCCGAAATACGCGGCGATGTCCTTCAGGGCGGGCTGACCCGGTTCGACCACGATCCGGGCCAGGACGTCGAAGTCGATCAGGGGCGATCCCAGTTCCTCCAGCATGCGGGACACCGTCGACTTGCCTGTGGCGATGCTTCCCGTGACGCCCAGCAGAAGGGCCGTGCTGCTTCGGATTCCCTCGATCATGGCCGGCCCGGTCGCGTAAGCGCCGGGAAGTGCGCGCCCCAGGTCCAGTTCCGCCCCGGCCATGCTGATGGGATAACGGATCCCGCGCTTGTAAAGGGTCTCCAGGCCGTCGACGGCCTTGTCGAGCATTGCAGGCGGCAGGGCCATGACCAGTTCGTCGTCCTGGGTGTGGCCGTAGCGTCGCTCTCCGAAGCACGGAATGGTGAGGGAGGGCCTGCCGGTGAGATGGCAGCGGGCGATGGCATCGGAACAGGAGGACTCGCCCACGCAGAAGAACTGCATCACCTCGTAGTCTTCGAACTGGAGGGCGTTGATCAGGAGGATCATCTGGGCCGGATTGGCGTAGATGAGGATCAGGTCCGGATCGAAGGGGTTGTAGGCCAGGGGCGCCATGGCGACAGCCTGGTACTTCCCGGGCGGGATCCGGGGAACGGCGTTTTCGTACTTTTCTCCATCCCGCCTCGTCTTGGTCCAGATGATGCTCCGGAACGTCCCGTCCCTGAGGAATTCCGGCATGCCGGTCAGGCCGATGATGGACGTGCACATCGGGCCCACCATGTCCGTGTCGTCTGCCCCGACGGTCCAGTCGAAGCTGCGAACGAGGTTGATGAGCTGACAGAGGGTCGATTTGTGGCCCACCCTCCGCATGTACGGAATGGCGGACAAATCGGCCCGATTCTCCAGGAGCTTGAATGCCACGGGAAACGTCTTCAAGCGCAGCAGCTGTTCCATCCGACGGACGGATTTTCCCCAGTCACGCGTTGTCGCCACTTCAGTCCTCCCTAATTCTTTTTTGCTGCAGGTTCGGTTCTTCCGAATTCTCCTTGGGGATTGATACCATTGCGACGGGGCTTTCTATTATGAATGGTGCGGGTTGTAAAGCCGTTTCCCGTCTCCGTTCGCTTCTCCCGTTAAAACGGGATGATGCTCCCCGGCCTTTCATCGGGAGCCACGTTCCCTACCCCCAGATCATCCGGCACACCAGGGGATAGATCGTCCTCATCTTCTCCAGGACCGGCCCCCGCAGGGCACTCTGCTCCTCCTCCGTCAGCGGCTCCATGACGGGGATTTCCCTTCCCGCCACGTCCAGGTCGAATCCCGTGTTTTCCACGACCTGATCGAGCGTCACTCCTGGTAAGAGCGAATCCAGGACGACCCGCTTCCTATCTTCGTCGAATTTCATGACACACAGGGGCGTGACGACGTGGGACAGGCCGCCGCGCCGCCAGGGGGTCCTGGTCTCGCCGTCAAAAGCGGCGGCATTGACGAAATCCACCTTCGGCACAAAAAGCTTCTTCGTGTGCGTCATGGTGAAGAGGATGGTCCGCCGGCTCATGGAATAGAGCATGGCTGATCCCGCGCCTCCCGGCAGGCGCAGTTTGGGATGGTCATAATCTCCGATGACCGACAGGTTGATGCTGCCTTGCCGGTCGATCTGAAGGCCCGAGAGGAAGAACACGTCCACCTTCCCCTTCTGGGCAACCCCGAAGAACTCGTGGAGCCCCTCGGAAAGCCGGTTCTCCGGATCGCCATAGAGCATGGGCTCCAGGTCCGGGGCGTGGGTATGTTTGGCCAGGAGGCAACCTGCCGCCGGGAGGGGGGACAGCGTGCCCGTCACGACCATCTCGCCGTTTTTCAGGAGCCGGGAGATGGCGCCGATCATCTTTTCGAAGGATTCTGTCTGGCTGCTTCCCATGATGTTTCCCTCTCTTTGATGCTTTTATGAGACGTACGGAACACTCCGCTTCTACTTCCATTCCGAGGGTCTGAAGCCGACCTTCTCCAGGTAAGCCTCGTGATCCGCCGGTCCCGTGATGTACGTCTCCAGGTAATTCTGAAAAGAGGCCTCGTCCTTCGCGGCGGTGAGGTAGGTCATGATGTGGCCGGCGTCGATTTCGTAGCGGCCCGGGCATTCCGTGGGGTGGGCCCCGCCGGGCGCCACGACGACTGCGTCGACGTGCACAGGCGCCACGTAAACCTCCTGGAGGCCGGGCAGAACCTCGCCTGGTTCGACCAGATCCTCGATGACGGCGATGGTCTTTCGGGCTGCCGTGGCCAGCAGCCGATCGTTCCGGGCGCCCAGGACCGTAACACCGCCGAACCGGTCTCCCTTGAGGCCGTGGATAACCGCGACATCCGGGATGATGGGCGGAACCACGACATAGTCCTCACCCGAATAGGGATCCTTGACGACCTTGAAATCGTCCCGGATTTTCATGTAGTCCGTCCCCAGAAAACCGATGACGGGGATGAACGGCAATTGATGGGCTCCAGCCTGGAGCCCCAGGAGCAGGGCCGGTCACATGGTCTCCAGGAGCTTGAGCCGGCCTGCTTCCGCCCATTTGCGGAAATGGGGGGCCAGCCCGAACTCGTCGAGGACGATCTGGGGGAACTGGATTGTCTCCACGGCCCCGGCGCCGATGAGGAGATCCGTCACGTATCCCCCCGTCAGGACAGGCGTCAGGGTGAGCCCGCGGATGCCGTTCCGGAGGATCTCCCGGATCACCGGCATGGGATTCATCGCCATCCCGGCACCGACACCGAGGTGCATCCCGTCTTCCACCATCCGGGCCGCTTCGGCCGCGGTCATGAGTTTGTCTTTCATCGTTCCGATCCTCTCCTGCCGGGATTCACGCCAACAGGATCGCCCCGTCAGCCTGTCCCGCGCATGTGGTCCGTTTGTAAGCCGGGAGGACGCCAGGGACGTCCGTTACCCTCATCATCTCCGATCCGGAAAGCAAGGCATCCCGGTCATGCCGACAGCCCGAACAGGCGGGCCGCATTGCCGTACAGCCACTTGTGCTTGACCGTCTCCTTCAGCGGCAGGTCCATGATGCCGTCGGCCAGTTGCCTGATCGTTCGCCCCATGAACAGCCAGGTTGAGCCGAACAGGATCTTGTCCTGGAGGACGGAGTTTCCCAGCTGCATCAGGGTCTCCCATCCCGAGCCGGGCATCCCGAGATACCGCGGATCGATAGAGGAGATGTCGATATACACGTTTTCGTTCCGCCGGACCACGGCCATCATCTCCGGAACCCAGGGCCAGCCGCCGTGGCCGGCGATGATCTTGAGCTCGGGGAAATCCTGCGCCACGATGTCGAAGTAAACCGGCCTCTCCACCTCCATGTTGTTGGTGGAGTAGTTGATCCCCGTATGGAACCAGACGGGGATGTCGAGCTCAACGCAGGTGGAGTAAAGGGGATACATCTTTGCATGATGGGGCGGAATGCCGAACATGAACGGCCGGACTCCGATCCCGCGCAGGCCCAGATCGTAAATGCGCCGGATCTCCCGCACCGCCGCCATGCCCTTCAGGGGATCGATCCCGGCCATGCCGATGAACCGATCCGGGTACTGTTTGACAACATCGGCATAGTAGTCGTTGGGCAGCCCCTTCAGCCCGCCGGGCGTTTCTTCATCCAGGTTGAAGATGACCGCCTTTTCCACGCCCATCTCGTCCAGCTGCCGGACGAAATCCTCCAGCTTCATGGACATGAATTTCATCTTCGGCGCCAGGGCCTTCCGCAGTTCCTCCTGACTCAACGTGATCTTCATCCGGTAAAATTCATCCGCGGTGATCCCCATCAGTGGGGCCACCCGCGGCCCGAAAACGTTCCTGAGGTAGGGGGCCATCTGGGGAGGCAGGGAGACGGGAAGATCCAGAACGACTTCTTCCGTGGGTACATAGCAAAGCGCGTCGATAATCCTGTACGGCCGATTCGTCTTCTTCCCTTCCGTCATGCGGTCACGCTCCTTTCGAAAGAAGGTTGATAACCTGCTTCATCACGACCTCGAGCTGCAGCTTCCGCCCCATGGTGATGTCCGGAGCGAAGCTGCGGAGAATGGCGAGCTCTTCTTCCGTCGGTGCCGGTGTCGTTTCCAGCCGGTCGGCAATCTTCAGGTTCCAGGGCACCTCGGCCCGGATCTCATCGACCGTCACCCCGGGGTGGAGCCCCGCCAGGTACATTTCCTTCGTGACCTCGTCGAACCTGAAGACGCCCCGGGTCGTAATGAGCACACTGGGCCCCGATCCTTCGGGCATCCCCGCCGCGTAACGCGAGTCGCCGCCTTCCAGATACCCGGGAGAGGTGAAGTAGTCCAGTTTTTCCACGAAGGTGCCGCCGCTCATGGTGAGAATGGCCCGGCCGGCGTAGCCGATGAACTCGGGGGCTCCCCCTGCACCGGTCATGCGGGTCGTGTAGTTGCCCGGCTCGCCCAGGTAGCTGCTGTTCATGTTGCCGAAGCGGTCGATCTGGCCGACACCGAGAAAGGTTACGTCCACGTAGCCCTGGTTCAGGACCGTGGTGAAGATGTCGATCATGTCGCACGAATAGGTGAATCCCCGGGTGCAGGTGGGATCGGCGATGTGGAGCGGGACCTTGAAGGGATCGATCCCCAGGAGGCCCGCCTCGGTGAGGATCACGGCGTTGGGGGCGTGGGTCCTCCTTGCCAGGACGCCCGCGGCCATGGCAATCCCCTGGCCGATCACGACGAATTCCCTGTCCTTCAGTTCCTTGGCGGCCCGCGAGACGATCAGCTCCTGGATCGTGAATCTAGTTCCCATCGATCAGCGCTCCTTTCGCGTCCAGCATGGCAACGAATTCCTGCATGGTCATGCCCATGCTCCTCGAGTATCCCTGATCATCCCAGTCCCGGGAGAACGTTGAACCGTAATCGGCCGGGACACTCTTGAACGGCCTGGCCCGGAACGCTTCGAGCGTATCCCTTCCGAACCTCTTTACATAATGCTCGATATACTCGTCGCGGTCCTTCACCTTGTGGATCCATTCGTCGAGCCAGAACTTCGCCGCATCCGGGTTGGCGGCGGACCCGACGAACAGGACCCGGAAGGGGAAATCATAGTCGTAATGCCCCAGCACCTCCGAGGGATGGGCGCCCCAGGGGCACTCGACGACGGCGCAGACCTTGTGGGAGGGAACGATCGTCAGGTGGGGTGAGGACATGATCACCTCCGTGTCGACGATCTCTTCGCACGAAAGGATTACTTTCTTTGCCGCCAGGGCCGCCCACTTGCTGTTGATCATGGCGCCCCAGAGCTGCCCGTTTCCGGCCCGGTCGGCTCGCTGGACGTGAATCAGGGCGAAATCGGGATTGAAGCCCTTGACGACCAGGGTGTCTTTCCCCGTGAAAGGATCCGGGAGCCGGGCGAACCGCTGATTCCCCATGAATCCGTTCCGTTTCACCACGTCCGTCACCTTGATGCCCGGCAGGACCGGCAGGAAGGGATACCCCATGGCCCCGGCCTTCATCATGGACAGGAGCGTGTGGTTTGTCATTTCCTCGACGGCAACCTGACCCTCTTTTATGGCACGATCGAGCGGGCTTACGATGCGGGGGCCGCCGGCCCTGAAATTGTAGGCCAGAACGAGACGGTCGATCACCTTGCTCAGGACCAGCTGGTCGATTTCTTCGATTCCGCCCTGCTGGAAGGCCATCAGGTTCCTCTTGCCCTGGCGGATCAGCTCATGGGTGAGCGCGAGGGGCATGCAATAGAGGCAATTTGCAAAAACGAAAGACTCCCCGTCGTTGACAAAACGCCCGATCGCCTCGGCTGCGGTCGTCCTTTTATCGGCATCCATGTATTTTTCCATCCGATCCTCCTTTCCGCACTTCAGGAGCGGTGCGTTTCCTTTTGATCGGGAAACGGCGGTCCGGGCACCCTCCATGTCTTCCTGTGGATCATATGCCTCCACTTCCCATTGAAAACGCCTTGCGCTACGTGCGCTCATCCGTCAGGGATCCGTCCGACGGATTCAATCCCCATGGGCAAAGTGCATGCCATCGTCAACGAGGCCGGTCATTTCAGACATCCACCTGTTTATGCGTTGGTTTTTATTCGGAGGGAGATGGGAGGGATTGTTGCTGGACCGTCAATCCGGCGACCACATGTGAACATCACATGGACAATGTATGTACGCTTTCCCGGGGGATTGACGACTCAGCATCCGCCTGAATTGTAGAGCCTTATCTTTTTGTACAGCGTGGTGCGGGACATCCCGATTTCTCTGGCAGCCCGGCTGATATTGCCGTGATGAAGCTCCAGAAGCCCGATGATGTGCTGTTTCTCGGCCTCTCCCGATTTCTGCCTGTACAATTCTCGAGCCGCACCCACGTCAATGGTGTCCGCTGAAGCCTTCGTCGCCCGATTGGCTTCATGGGACGACGCGACGGAAGGGACAGCCATCTTGATGTCCTGTGGCAGCTGGTCTGTCTCCAGGGAACTGCCCGACATCACATTGACCATGCGTTCGACCACATTCTGCAGTTCCCTCACGTTTCCAGGCCAGCTGTAATTGATCAGGTGCTTTTGAACATCGCTGCTGATCCTGCTGCTCTTCTTGTTTGCCTTCCGTTCCGCCATTTTCATGAAATGGTTGAACAGAAGCATGATATCCCCGCGCCGTTCCCTGAGCGGCGGGATTTTTATATTGATGACGTTCAGACGGTAGTACAGGTCGTTTCGAAAACTTCCGGTCCTCATCTCGCTGTAGAGGTCCTTGTTGGTCGCGCAGATAATGCGGACATCGACGGGAATCGCGTCGTGCCCGCCGATGCGGGTCAACCTTTTTTCCTGGATCACCCGCAGGAGAGACACCTGTTGATCAATGGACATGTCGCCGATTTCGTCCAGAAACAGCGTGCCTCCCGAAGCCAGTTCGAATTTTCCCGGGTTCCCGCTTTTTTTGGCCCCGGTAAAAGCGCCTTCCGCATAGCCGAACAGTTCACTGGCGATCAATTCCCGCGGGATGGCCCCGCAATTCACGGCAATGAACGGTCCCCGGCTCCTGGACCCATAGTTGTGGATGGCCTGCGCAAACAACTCTTTTCCCGTGCCGCTCGCGCCCTCGATCACGACACTGCTGTCGCCCAGCGCCGTGTTCTTGGCATTCTCGATCAGCGTCAGCATGATCGGGTCGTCGGTGATGATGTCTTCAAAGCGGAAGGTCGCCCGATAGCCGCTGAAACGCTGGATCAACCGATGCACATCCTTCATCGGCCTCAGAACGATGACCCCGCTCTGGACCGCCCCCTCTTCATCCAGAATCGGAGTTCCCGAAACCAGAAGATTGAGGGAGCCCTCCGCCGTCGGAAAGATGATTTCCTCGTCGCTGAACGTCTTCTTTTCCCGGAGCATTTTATTCAAGATGCCGTCCTCTTCCTCTAAAATCATGTTCGACAGCCGGCGCTTGATCTCTTCGGCGGCATGGCCCGACACATGGTCGAGGAATGCGTTCAGCAGCAGAACATCGCCGTCCTGGTTCACGGTGGCCACACCGTCGGATATGTTCTTGAGGATGTTGTTGAGATTCTGGTTCAGGAGCAGCAGTTCCTTGTTCGTTCGGTTCAATTCCTCCGTTCTCTCTTTGACGCGTGTTTCCAGTTCACTTCGCGATGCCTGCAATTCTTCGGTCAAACGCTTGTTTTCCGTGACGTCGACACACGCCATGATAATCGTGTTCTTCCCGTGCCACGGGGTGATCATCCAAAAGACATTGACCCACATCACCTGGCCGTTCTTCTTGATAATCCTGAATTCGCGGGTTGGAGGAACCGTTTCGCCGCGGAGCCTCGCCAGCCCTCGCGGTTTTATCCACAGGGCATCTTCGGGATGCGTTACTTCCCAGAATCTCTTTCCCCTGACCTCCTCCAGGGAGTAGCCCGTCATCTTTTCACCGACCGGATTCAGGTAGATGAATCCGTCAATATCGTAAACGCACACAATAATTTGAAGATCTTCCACCATCTGCCGGAAATCGATGTTTCCGACCCAGTCCTGCTTTGCCTGGAATATCGAGGCATCCGCGTGGTCGATTCGATCCTGCATATCATGTGGCTGGTCTTTCATTTCTTTTCCGTACCTCCGGTTGAAACGCCCTCTCGCATGGATGGAATGTCGGAAGGACCCGTCTTCCCGACCCCGAATCATCTACCACATCGGGAAACGGAATTCCGCCATTTTGGGGATCCCCCCAAGACGGGTCCGGTCACGCGGCCGGTTTTCGGGGAGAAGGTCAAGAAGGTCGAGCGCAGGGTGAGGAGGATCTGCGATGAAGCTTTTAGAGATTCCCACACAGAAACGAAAAAAGGGTTAGCCGAATCGGCTAACCCGTTGATTTCGATGGTCGGGGCGAGAGGATTTGAACCTCCGACCCTCTGAACCCCATTCAGATACGCTACCAGACTGCGCCACGCCCCGACACACTGGAGCAGCGTATACCATCGGGCACGGGGTGTGTCAAGCTGAATGGCAATCACGCCCTTGCTGGATGCGGTCCCGCCGTTCCTTCAGGAGCCGGATGCACAAGTCCGCTTCGATCCATTTCACGATCACAGGCACTCCGCAGATGGTCCTTACAACAAATTCCTCTCTGAATCCGGATCGTTCAATGCATTACATCCTCTGCCTTTCCGCTGTCTCCGTTCCGCTTGCGGGCGGTCCGTCACGGTCCACCCTGAATGCGGGACGTTCCGCACAGCGTCACCGGACGGCCGATGAGCGGTGCGTCGCCCGCTTCACAACCGGCTTGACCATCCCGGCAAATTCCGTTACTTGATGTCCGGTTCCAGTTTGATTCCGCTTCCCCGGCAATGAAAAAACAGGAACAGGAGGAGAGCCATCCATGAAGGGAAAACGATGGGCCGGGCCGGCGATCCTGTGTGCGCTTTTCCTGGCCGGGACAGTGATGGAAGCGGAGGCCTTCCGTTGCCGCAACGGAGGGCTGGTTTCGGAGGGTGACAGCAAGGCGAAGGTCATCCTGGAGTGCGGCCAACCCATGCTGAAGGAGAAGGTCGCCCGGATCGAATCCGGATCGGCCGTCGAAACGGACACGCGGGACAAAAAGAAGGCGACCAAACAGAAGAAGGTCCGCAGGAAGAAGCTGACCGTCGAGCGGTGGTCCTACAACTGCGGCGAGAACGACTTCATTTACCAGCTCTCGTTCGAGGGAGGGATCCTGAAGAAAGTGGAAACCGGAGGCCGGGGCAAGGGGCCGGCCCGCTGCCAGTGATGAATCGGAAAGAGGGCGGATTTGAAGTCTGCCCACCATAAACCGGAAAAGGGGACGGATTTGAAAACCGTCCCCTTTTCCGGAGCTCATCAGGAGGGAAAACCATGCAGAACTTCATCTTCGAAAACCCCACGAGGATCCTGTTCGGAAA
The DNA here is from genome assembly GCA_013177825.1 of Syntrophaceae bacterium. Taxonomy (NCBI): domain Bacteria; kingdom Pseudomonadati; phylum Thermodesulfobacteriota; class Syntrophia; order Syntrophales; family Syntrophaceae; species Syntrophaceae bacterium. The sequence goes on along the minus strand of JABLXX010000002.1, from coordinate 604,189 downwards.
GGGCCAGATCCGGCGGATCGGGACGGAGGTCCGCCGCTTCGGCACCAAAGCCCTCCTTGTCTACGGGTCCGGGAGCATCAAGCGGAACGGCGTCTTCGATCAGGTCATGGCCTCGCTCGGCGAGGCAGGGGTCGCTGTCGTGGAGTTTCCGGGCGCCCGTTCGAACCCGGTCCTCTCCCACGTCCGCAAGGGCATCGAACTGGCCCGCCGGGAGAGGGCGGACGTCGTCCTGGCCGTCGGGGGCGGAAGCGTCATCGACACGGCCAAGGCGATCGCCGCGGGCGCACCTGCCGACTGCGACGTCTGGGACTTCTTCCTCCGGAAAAGCGCCATCAAAAAGGCGCTGCCGGTCCTCACCGTGGTCACCGTCTCCGCCAGCGCCTCGGAGATGAATCCCGCCGCCGTCATCACCAACGAGGACGGCGCCCGGAAGTACAGCATCCGGGACATGGCGGTCCAGCCCAAAGCCTCCGTCCTGGACCCGACGGTCCTCTTCAGCCTTGACAGGGCTTACAGCGCCTACAGCGCCGTCGATATCATCGCCCACATGCTGGAGGGCTACTTCACCAACACCGCGACGGCGAGCGATCTCCAGGACGGCCTCGTGGAGACCCTGATGCACAGCGTCATGGAAAGCACCGGCGTCATCCTCCGGGAGCCGGACAACTACGAGGCCCGGGCGACCCTGATGTGGTCCGCCGTCCTGGGCTTCAACGGCCTCACCACGGCGGGGATGGGAGTCGTCGGCTTTCCCATGCACATGGTCGAGCACGCCCTGAGCGCCCTCTACGACATCGCCCACGGGGCGGGGCTCTCCATCGTCATGCCCGCCTGGATGACCTGGGCCGCCCGGCAGAACCCCGCCCGGTTCGCCCGTCTCGCCCGCCGGGTCTTCCACGTGGAGGCGATCGACGACGCGGAAGCCGCCCGGGAGGGTATCGAGAGCCTCCGGAAATGGTTCGCCGCCATCGGCAGCCCCGTGACGCTGGCGGAGGGGAAAATCCCCGAGGGCGGTATCGACGCCATCGCCGAAAATGCTTTTGCCCTCGCCCAGGTATGGGGACTCAAGAACTACTCGAAAGAAGCGATCCTCGATATCCTGTCCCTGTGCCGATGACGAATCCGGTTCAGGACAGGAACAGCAGAAGGAAGCAGAAGGCAGGAGCCCGCAAGGATGGATGTCACGAAAAAGTACGATAAACTGAAAGAGGAGATGGCGCAGGCGAAGCGCCGGATCTCCTTTCTGGAAAAGAAGCTGGCCGCCTTGGGCGGCACCTGGACCCATCCCTTTTCGAGTCTGCAGGAAGACGCCACGGCGAAACGAGCCGGGGAGGCCGTCTCGGAAAGCGAGCTGCAGTACCGGTCCCTCATCCAGAGCCTTCAGGAAACGGTCTATTTCCTCGACGTGGACGGAACGATCACGTTCGTCAGCCCCCAGGTCGAATCCGTACTGGGTTACCGCCCCGAGGAGATGATCGGGAAGCCCTTCATGTCCTTTATCCACCGTCAGGACCTCAAGGAGATGCTCAACCGCTTCGAAGTGGAAGGGCGCTCCGGGATGGAGCCCTGGGAAAGCAGGCTCCTCGCAAAGGACGGACGGTACGTCTGGGTGCGCGCCGCGATCAGCAGGCAGATTTACAGGGACGGACGGTACTGCGGCATCTCCGGAACCCTGTCGGATGTGACCGAGCGGCGGCGCATGGAGGAAGATCTTGCGGAGAGCCGGCGTCGCCTGGCCAACCTGATGGACCACCTTCCCGGCATGGCTTACCGGTGCAGCAACCACCGCTCCTGGACCCTCGACTATGCCAGCGCCGGCTGCCTGGAACTGACGGGCTACGCCCCTGACGAGCTGATCGGCAAACGCGCGATCACGTTCAGCGAGATTATCCATCCTGAAGACCGTGATCAGGTCTGGGACTCGATTCAGTCCTCCATCGCCGCCGCCCGGACCTATCGCCTCACATACCGGATCCGGTCAAAAGACGGGCAGGAAAAGTACGTCACGGAGCAGGGAAACGCAATCCCCTCGGCCGATGGCGAAATCACCGGTCTGGAAGGATTCATCAGCGACATAACGGATCAATATCTGGCCGAAAGCCGCGCCCGGGACAGTTTTGCCAGGCTTCGCCGGGCCCTGGGCGGTATCATCAAGGTCATGGCCTCCACCATTGAGTACCGCGACCCTTGCACGTCGGGCCACCAGCAGCGAGTGGCGGACCTGGCCCGGCGGATCGCCCAGGAAATGGGACTTCCGGCGGATCAGGTGGATGGCCTGCGCATGGCCGGCGTCATCCACGATATCGGCAAGGTTGCCGTACCGGCGGAGATTCTGGGCAAACCATCGGAGCTCGGCCCCATCGAGATGCTGCTCGTCAAGACCCACGCCCAGACCGGCTTCGAAATCCTCCGGGAAATCGAGTTTCCCTGGCCTATTGCCCGCATGGTCCTGGAGCATCACGAGCGACTGGACGGCACGGGCTATCCCAGCGGCCTCAAGGGAGACGAAATGCTCCTGGAATCGAAAATACTGGCCGTTGCGGACGTCGTGGAGGCCATGTGCTCCCACCGCCCCTACCGGCCGGCCCTCGGCGCGGAGGCAGCCATGGAGGAGATCCGGACCCATCGGGGAATCCTCTATGATGCAACCGTCGTCGATGCCTGCCTCCGTCTCTTCCGCGAAAAGGACTACCGGTTCGATTAGGAAGCCGGGGACAATTGCCCCGTTATCTCCTGATCCGCTCTCCAAAGAAATGACTCGGGTTCGTTCCGTCACCGCAAAAAAAGATCCTGCCCCTTCCGGTTTTTTGCTTGACGGCGTTTGCTTGGCGTGCAAAATATAGCCATGCCAAACACACGAAACGAAACACCTCCCCCGGCGGACGACCGCTTTATCTACCTGCTCTTCACGGCACAGCAGAAGATCAGGAACCATCTCAACGCGGCCTTGATCTCGCGCGGAGTCAGAGTCACGACCGCCCAGAGCGGCATCCTCTTCCTTCTCAAGCAGCGGGACGGGAGAACCATGACCGAGCTGAGCACGATCCTCGCCGTCGACAACTCCACCATGACGGGGCTGGCGGATCGCCTTGAACGGGCGGGGTACATCCGCCGCGACGCCAACCCGGGAGATCGACGGTCATCCCATCTGTACCTGACACCGGCGGGAAGGGAAGAATGCGACAAGGCCAAGGAGGTGATCCGGGCGGTGAACCGGCAGGTAAAGGAAGGTTTTCCGGAGGCGGATCTCGACGCCTTCCGTCGCATCCTGCAGGATATTTCCCGGAAATTCGGCCGCAACAACGGCCCCCAGAAGGCCGCTGACGGGGAGGAAAAGCCATGACGCGCCAGGAACGGGAACGAATCCAGCAGGAGGCCGATCGGGCCGCCCGGTTCGCCGAATCGGTCATCGACCCGCGCCGGATTGAGTTGTCGCAGACGGTCCTCTTTCCTTCAGACCTGTGGGAGCGCATGGGCCGGGAGGGTTTCTACCGGATCGGCATTCCGGCCGAAGCCGGCGGATCAGGCGGCGGAGCCCCGGCCGTCCAGGCCGTGGGCGAGGCCCTGGCCTTCCACGGCGGCTGTCTCGGCGTGGTCCTCTCGTGGCTGATCCAGGTGATGGTCATCCGGTGGGTGCTCCTGCCGGACGCCACGGAGGAACAGTGCCGGCTGTGGCTGCCTTCCGTCACGTCGGGCCGGACGATCATCTCGCTCGCAGCCTCGGAGCCGAAGGTGGGAGCCCATCCAAAGCACCTGAAGACCTCGGCGGTTCCGAAGAACGGCGGGTGGGTCCTCAACGGAGAAAAATCGATGCTTTCCAACGGGCCCATGGCGGGTCTTTTCGTTGTCCTGGCCGTAACCGGAAGCTCGGATAACCGAAAGTCCTTCGGCACATTCCTGGTGCCCGCCGACACACCGGGGCTGGTCCGGGCCGAGCCGACGGACCTGAAGGCCCTGCACCCCTCCCCTCACGGCGGGATCCTCCTGGCGGACTGCTTCATACCCCCGGAGGCCGCCCTGGGCGAGACGACCGACGCCTACCGGCGCTCGGCGTATCCCTTCCGGGAGATCGAGGACACGCTCCTCATGGGCCCCGTCACGGGCATGCTGTTCCGCCAGGCCCGGCGGCTATCGGCCCTCCTTCGCACCGGCGCCGACCCCGGTGAGGAAATCCGGGCGGACCTGGGGAGGCTGTCGGCCCAGCTCGACATGATCCGGATCCTGGCCCGCGAGGCGGCGGTGCTCCTCGAATACCCCGACGCCTCCCGCCCCTTGTTCTCGCTGCTTTTCACCTTTCGCGAAATGGCGGACCACTGCCAGTTCCTCCTGGACGACCTGGCCTCGCAGGCGGGGTTCGCCGGCGACAGCGACCTGGCCGGGTGGGCCCTGGACACCCGCTTCACCCTTTCGGTGGGACGGAACGTGCTCAAACTCCGACTGCAAAAGGCGGGGCTCGACTTCATCAACAAACCGAAGTGACACACATCGGACGGACGGAAAGAAACTCATGAACAACGACAGACAGAACCGGATCGCGTCCTGGGAGGCGGTCCAGCAGGGTTTCCGAGGGACGGGATACATCGCCGACCGCGCGATCGCCACGACGGTGTACCTCGCCTGGCACCTGGGGAAACCGATCCTCGTGGAAGGGCCCGCCGGCGTCGGCAAGACGGAGCTGGCAAAGACGGCCGCCGCTTTCCTGGATCTCGAGCTGATCCGCCTCCAGTGCTACGAGGGGCTCGACGAGGCGAAGGCTCTCTATGAGTGGAAATACGGGAAACAGCTCCTTTATACCCAGCTCCTGAAGGACAAGCTCGACGAGATCGTCTCCCGGGACAACGGCTTCTCCGCGGCCATCGACAAGCTTCACCGGTACGACGACATCTTCTTCTCCCGACACTTCCTGGAGCCCCGGCCCCTCCTGAAGGCCCTGGAGAACCCGGACGGCGCGGTCCTCCTGGTGGACGAGATCGACAAGGCCGACGAGGAGTTCGAGGCCTTTCTCCTGGAGATCCTCTCGGACTACCAGGTCTCCATCCCGGAGATCGGGACGGTCGCCGCGGTATCCCGCCCCTTCGTCTTCCTCACCAGCAACAACACCCGGGAACTCAGCGAGGCTCTGAAACGGCGCTGCCTCCACCTCTTCATCCCCTACCCCGACGCCGCCCTGGAGCGCAGGATCGTCCGGAGCCGCGTTCCGGATCTGCCGGCGCGGCTGGAAAAGCAGCTTGTTTCTTTCATTCAGCAGATCCGCGGGCTCGACCTGAAGAAGGCCCCTTCCATCAGCGAAACCATCGACTGGGCACGCGTGGTCGTCCTTCTCCATGCGGAGCGCCTCACGTCGGAGGTCGTGCGGGACACCCTGCACGTCTTTCTGAAGTACCAGGACGACGTGCACACCGTGGAGGAGCGGATGCCGCAGCTCACAACGATGCTCCTGCGCAACGACGGAGGCTGACACCGTGGACCGGGTGCTGGAGGATTTTGTCACGGCCCTGCGGCTGTCGGGAGTCAGGATCTCCGTCGCCGAGACCCTCGACGCCTGCTCCGCCGCGGCGCTGGTGGGGTATGGAAACCGTCTGCTCCTGAAGGATTCCCTCGGTGCCGCCCTGGCCAAATCGGGCCATGAAAAAGACCTGTTTTCCGATACCTTCGACCGCTTCTTCAGCGACTTCACGTGCACCGCCGCCCTCCCGGAGCGGGACGACGGAGTCGACCGTGAAGCGACGCTTCCGGAGGATCCCCTGAGCCGGATGCTTCTCCAGGGGGATCAGGCCTCCCTTGCGGCGGCCCTCCAGGAAGCGGCCCGAGCCGCGGACATCCGGGCCATCCGCCTGCCGACGCAGCGCAGCCTCTACACCGTCCGGATCCTCAACGCGCTGGGAATCGATGGGCTCGACAGCACGATCAGGACCTTTTCGGGGGCCGGCAGCGGGGGGCCCCTGGCCCAGGCCGATGCTCTCCAGGCGGCCCGGCAGGAACTGGTGGACAACGTCCGGCAGTATGTGGAACGCCAGCTAGACCTCTACGGCCGCGGCATCGTCAATGAATACCTTGAGGAGGCCCTCCGGAAGACCCGCCTCTCCCACCTGGAGCAACGCCACTTCGAGAAGATGGGCGAGCTGATCCAACGCCTCGTCAAACGGCTCAACGACATCCACTCGCGACGCCGGAAAGCCGCCCGGCGGGGCCACCTGGACTTCAAGAGGACCCTCCGGCACAACGTGCCTTACGGAGGCTTCATTTTCGACCCGAAATGGAAGCAGCGGAAGGTGAACCGGCCCGACGTGCTGGTTATCTGCGACATCAGCCGGTCCATGATGCGGCTCGTCCGCTTCTTCCTCCTGTTTCTCTACGGCCTCAACGAGGAGATCCTCCGCATCCGCACCTTTGTCTTCTGCTCGAATCTGATCGATGTGTCGGACGTCTTCGAGCGGTACCCGGTGGAGGTTGCCGTGGATCGCCTCCAGCAGGGGACGGACCTGCCGATCGTCATGGGCCTCACGGACTACGCCCGGTCGCTCGACGACTTCCGGCTGCAGTACCTCAACCTCGTGACGCGCCGGACGACGGTCCTGTTCCTCGGAGACGGGAGAAACAACAACGCCGACCCGGGGACTCACGTCCTGCGGGACATCTACCAGCGGTGCAAGCGCCTCGTCTGGCTGAACCCGGAACCGCGCCCCTTCTGGGGCACCGGCGACTCGGAGATGAAGCGCTTCCTGCCCTATTGCCACGCGGCCCGGGAGTGCAACACCCTGGACCACCTGGAGAGGGTGATCGGGTCCTTGCTCGCCGCCACGCGGCATTAGCCCGGGCGGTTGAAAAGAGCCCGTCTGCGGCGTTCCCCTCGTCCTTCGCCATTCGACGTACCTCAAGGTACGCCTCATGGCTCATGACCTCGGGAGCCTTGCATCCAACCCCTTTTGAACCGCCCGGAAAGGGAGTCGAGTCCGGGCGGTTCAAAATTATCCGTCTGCAGGGAGAAAAGAAAATGGAAAGGAAAGAGGAAGGGAAACAGTCCTGCAATGCCTGCCTGTACTTCGAGGACGAGACCGAGGGCGCTCGGACTCACTGCTGGCGCTTCGCCCGCTTCGTCGATCACGTCATCACCGATGCTACACGCGACTGCGCCTACTGGACGCCCAAGGCATAAAGAAGCGGGACAGCAAAAGGGAGCGGATTTGAAATCCGTTCTCCTTCCTTATTTTTTCTTTTTTAATAGAGAATCAGGCGCGGATGGGAGGTCGGCATGCGGGATCAGGGCTTCCCTCGCGCTCAGAAGCGTTTTATCGACCCTGCAACGTCTCGCTCCGCTGCAAAGTCATAACTCGCACCGGACGGTGCTCAGACAGATGACTTTGCGGGCGCTTCGCTGCGACGGCAGGGTGCCCCGAAAAAGCCGCTATTCGCGCTCCGGGAAGCCCCCCTCCCCGACCGATGTTCGCGGGGGCGCGACCGGGGGTTTCCAGAGGAGCAATTGGGACTTTTTTCCCATCCCTCCAGCCTGACGGACCTTCGACGACGGATCGCGGGAAAAAAGTCCGCGACGGCGGAAGCCCCCGTGGCAGCCCCCGCGCCCTGATGCGAAGTCAAAGAAAAGAGGAGCACGGATTTCAAATCCGTCGGTTTCTCCGAGGCCGGCATTCTCCAGGATTACTTCCAGACCTCGGGGTTGACGAGGTTCGGCGGCCGCTCGCCCCGCAGTCCCGCCAGGAGATTCGTCACGGCCAAGTCGGCCATCTTCATCCGTGTCTCCCACGTGGCACTCCCGACATGGGGCAGGAGAACGGCGTTGTCCAGTTCCGCCAGTCCGGGTGCCAGGCGGGGCTCATCCTCGTAAACGTCCAGGCCGGCCCCGCCGATGGTTCCGGCTCGGAGGGCGTTCACAAGGGCCTTCTCGTCCACCACGGGACCCCGGGAGGTGTTGATCAGAACCGCCGAGGGCTTCATGCACCCCAGGGCTTCCCGGTTGATCAGATGGCGGGTCTCCTGTGTCAGGGGAACGTGGAGAGACACGATGTCCGCCTCCGCCAGGAGGTCCGGGAGAGACCGGAAGGAGGCTCCCAGGGCTTCCTCCTCCGCGGGGTTCAGGCGGGTCCGGCCGGAGTAGAGAACCGGCATGCCGAATCCCCGGGCTCGTCGGGCCACGGCCTGTCCGATGCGTCCCATCCCCACGATCCCGAGGGTTTTGCCGGAGACCTCGCTGCCGAGAAAGAGAAACGGCGCCCAGTAACGGAACCGTCCTTCCCGGACCATCCTGTCCCCTTCGACCACCCGGCGGTTCACCGCCAGGATCAGGGCAAACGCCACATCCGCCGTGGCATCCGTCAGCACCCCCGGCGTGTTGGAAACGGCGATTCCCCGGGCCGTGGCGGCTGCCACGTCGATGTTGTTGAATCCCACGCCGAAGTTGGCGATCATCCGGAGGCCCGGCGCCCGGTCCATGGCCTCGGCATCCACCGCGTCCGTGATCGAAGGCAGCAGGCCCTCCTTTCCCACAATCCGCTCCAGGAAATCCTTTCGCTCCATGGGGCGGTCTTCGGCATGGAAATCCGCCTCGCACTCGCCCCCCAGGCGGTCGAGAAGCTCCTTCGGCAGGTTGAGGGTCACCAGCACTTTCTTCTTCATCGTCGCCTCCCCGGAAAACAGGTCGGATTTATTCGTGCAGAGCAAAAACAAACTCTGACCCGCTTTTTCTCTACAGGAAGAAATCCGCGACCTGCAACACCTCGCTCACGGAGCGTACCAGCGCCAGGACCGGGACGTGGTCCGGATGGACCTGGTAGCGCTTCAGTGCCTCCACGTCCTCGAAATCGGCCACGAGGGCGAAATCGACGGAACGCTCCGTCCGGAGAACGTCAGCCCCGAAGGCCCACCCCTTGATTTCCTGGATTTTCGCCGGCAGGCCTCCCAGGGCCTTTTTCACTTCCTCCACCTGCTCCGCCGTCACCCCGGCCTTGAACTTCACGAATACCACGTGCCTGAGCATATTATTCCTCCTTTCCGAAAGGCATGCATGATCTGCTGGATGGGACAATGGACATTAACAAATCTTTTCGCTATAGAAAAGGCCAAGGATCCGCAAGGATTCCAGGCGACCGGTTCTTTCACCCCGAATCCCCCGGACAAGATCCGCAGAGGAGGTGCGGCGTCATGAAGAATCTGCTCGACGGCATCGAAGAAATCCTGCTCATGGGCCCGGGCCCGTCCTGTGTGCCCCCGACGGTCTACGAGGCCCTGGCGAAGCCCACGCTGGGCCACCTGGACCCCTATTTCCTGACCATCATGGACGGTATCAAGTCCATGCTCCAGGAACTCCTGAATACGAAGAACGTCCTCACGGTTCCCATGTCCGGGACCGGCTCCGCCGGTATGGAGGCCTGCTTCGTCAACCTCGTCGAGCCCGGCGACCCGGTTCTCATCCTGACGAACGGCGTCTTCGGCCGCCGCATGCAGGACGTGGCGGGACGGCTCGGAGCCCGCGTGGAGGCACTGGAATTCGATTGGGGAACCCCTGTCAACCTTGATCGCACCGCAGAGGCCCTCAGGAAAGAGCCTTTCGCCATCGTGGCGGTGGTCCACGCCGAGACGTCCACGGGCGTCCGGAACCCCGTTGCCGAGATCGGGAAGATGCTGGCCGGGAAGGACGCGCTCTACCTGGTGGACGCCGTCACGAGCCTGGGCGGGATCGAGGTCCGCATGGACGACTGGCGCATCGACGCCCTCTACGGCGGCACCCAGAAGTGCCTCTCCTGCCCCCCGGGCCTGGCGCCCCTGTCCTTCTCGGACCGTGCCGCGGCGAAGCTGAACGGCCGCAAGGCGAAGGTCCCCAACTGGTACCTGGACCTGAGCCTCATCACGAACTACTGGAACCAGAACCGGGTCTACCACCACACGGCTCCGGTGAACATGCTCTACGCCCTGTACGAGTCCCTCCGGCTCGTCCTGGAGGAAGGACCGGATAAGGCCTTTGCGCGGCACCGGGAGGCCCACGAGGCCCTCGTTGCCGGGCTGGAAGGCATGGGGCTCTCGATGCTGGTGGAGAAGCCCTTCCGCCTGCCCATGCTCAACACCGTCCGCTGCCCCGAGGGGATCGACGAGCTTGCCGTCCGAAAACGGCTGCGGAAGGAGTTCAAGATCGAGATCGGTGGCGGGCTGGGGCCCCTGGCGGGAAAGATCTGGCGGATCGGCCTCATGGGCCACACGGCCCGGCGGGAAAACGTGGACCGCTTCCTGGCCGCCCTCGGGCAGATCCTCGGCAAGGCCTGACCGGGATTTTCAAAGGATCCGTCTTGAGAACCGGCGGCATGACACCGCCCTGACCGGAGAATGGCGGCGCTGCAGGTCCGTCTGTGCCGGTCTCTGCCCCTCCCCCGTTCCCTCAGGCCTTCCCGTTCGCCCCGTTCCTCGCGCCGCCGTTTCCGAGGAAGGTCCCCGACCAGAGTCCCTCGAAGAACGATCGGGCATTCGCCCCGATGGAGCGGTTGTCGTATCCCCCCTCCTGCACTACCAGCGTCGGCAGGCGCAGGCTCCCGATCCGCAGGCCCATCTCCCTGAATTCACGGGCCTTCAAACTCCAAGTTCCCGTCGGATCACCCCTGGCCGTGTCCAGGCCCAGGCACACCACGAGAAACTTCGGCCGGAAATACCGGACACGCGACAGAACCCTGTCGAGCACCGCCAGATAAGCAGGACCGTCCACCGCCTCCGGGAGGGGATAGTTTCCGTTGCACCCCGCCCCCTCCCCCTCGCCCCGCTCGTCGGCAAACCCGCTGAAATAGGGATAGGCCAGGGACGGATGGGCGTGGATCGAAAGGGTCAGGACGTCCCTCCGCCGGTAGAAGATTACCTGGTTCCCGTTTCCGTGGTGGTAGTCCAGGTCCAGGACCGCCACGGATCCGAACTCGCTCAGATAATGGGCCGCCGCCGCGGCGTTGTTGAAGTAGCAGAATCCACCGAAGGCGCGCGGCTCCGCATGGTGTCCGGGCGGCCTCACGAGTGCGTAGGCGAGTCGGACCCCCTCCAGGATCTGGGAAGCCCCGGTTAGAGCGCAGTCCACGGCCCGTTTCGCCGCGATGAAGGCATTTCGGTTGAGGGGGGTGAACGTGTCGATGCAGTAGTACCCCGCCCGGACGGCCAGCTCCACGGGAGGCCGGGCCTGGTTCCGGATGGGGAATACATAGGGGTAGACGGACCCGTCGGGTGGCAGCGTCTCGCAAACCCGTTTGAAATAGCGGATGTACGAGGGGTCGTGCACGGCCGCCAAGTGCCTCTCCGGAAAGTCGAGCGGCTCGACCCGCCGGAAGAGGTTGGTTCGCTCCAGGGCGTCCAGGATCGTCCGGATGCGGACCGGCGACTCCACGTAGCCGCGGTCGTGAATGTGGTGGACGGCGTGCCGGTCGGAAACCACAAGCGCAACGGCCGATATCTTCCCGGAGACGGGGTAGCGGCCGTCCGGAGGAGCTTTTCTGTAGCGCGGCGGGCGGATCCGGACCGGGTCGTCCCGGAAGGAATCGACCACTGCCCGCACGTATTCGGGCCCGCAGATGTCCCCGTACTTTCGCTCCAGGATGGCCCGGACGATGGCACGCGCATGGCCGCGGCGCAGCGGAAGGTCACGCCCGAGGCCGTCGAAAACCAGGTACGGCGGATTGTCGCCGCCCGGGTTGACGGGGGTTTCGTAGGCTGTCCCGGCGACGGGGTGCGCGCCGAAGGCCTCGTAGAACTTCAGACGCGCCACATTCTCCCGGAGGATCTCCGGGTCCCGGCAGAGAAGCGGGTCGTCCGGCAGGCATTCGAAGAAGACGCCCGAGGCGTTCAGGAGGAGCGCCTCGTCCCGCACGCGCTCGTACAGGGCCGCCCCGACGCCCCTTCCGGTCAGCTTCGCGCTCGTGGCCAGGTAATCCAGGAGGCAGAACGAGAGCGAGGGGTCGTGGGAAAGAAGGGCGAATCCCCGGACGGCGCCACCCGGCCCCTCGGCCACGTAGAGGATGGAACGGAAATCGTACTCGAAGGGATTGCGGAGCGTGTCGGGGATCCGGTCGATCCGGCCCTGGCTCAGTCCCTGGAACCGGGCAGCCAGGATGGTCCGCACCTGATCGAGGGCCAGGCGGTTTCTCTTCTGGACGTCGTCGAAGATCTTCCGGATGCGGAACACGGCCGCGTCTCCTCAGCTCTTCCCGCGGAGCGACGTCTCCCGGGAACGTTCTCCCCACAGGAACGGGCTGAAGCGGGTGTGGCGGTCGTAGACGTCGCACCCTTCGGCCCGCTTGAGGAATCCCACGACGAGATAGGTGACGGGTGTGAAGGCCGCCTCGTAGGCGCTCTTGACGAGCCACTGCGTGACGATCATCGTCCCCAGGACGGGCGGTGGAATCATGCCCCAGAAGGCCGCGGCGATGAAGATGGCCGAATCGGCCAGCTGGCCCAGGACGGTGGAGCCGATGGTCCGCATCCAGAGGAAGCGTCCCGCCGTCATGATTTTCATCTTTGCCAGGACGAAGGCGTTGAGAAATTCCCCGACGAGATAGGCCGCAAAGGATGCCATGAGGAGCCGGGGCGTAAATCCCAGGAGGGCTTCATATGCCTGGTTCGAAACGGTCCCGTCCAGGGACCCCAGGGTCCAGAAGGAAGCGGCGGGGATTTGGATGCTCGCCTGCATGACGAGGACCGCCAGGAGGTTGCAGGCGAAGCCCGTCCAGATGACCCGCCGGGCCCGGCCGTATCCGTAGACCTCCGTCAGGACGTCCCCGAAGATGTACGACAGGGGGAAAATGATGACCGCCGCAGGCAGGACGAGTGGTCCCGCCTGGATCAGCTTGACGGCGATGAGATTAGCGACGATCAGGGAGGTGACGAAGAGGGCCGTGATGGCCGGCAGCCACCGGGATCGCCCGTTTGCGGTTTCATTCATCATTCATTCACTCGAAAAACAGGTCAGATTTATTTTTTGAAAAATCCACCCATACAGGCTGTTCAAAAATGCCCGGATGCAAGGCCCCCGAAATCCTGAGCCGCGAGTCGTACTTTTTGGTACGTCGAGTGGCGCAGGATGAGGGAAACGCAGCAGGCGGGCGTTTTTCAACAGCCTGAGGCCCTGTACTCCGCCTCGACGGTGATGGAAATGCCGCCGCGGACGGCGAACTCGCCGGTGACCTTGCACCAGCGCGGCGACAGGGCCGCCACCAGGTCGTCCAGGACGGCGTTCGTCACGTGCTCGTGGAAGACGCCCCGGTCGCGGTAGGACCAGAGGTAAAGCTTCAGGGACTTGGACTCCAGGATCTTCCGGTCCGGAATGTAGCGGATGGTGAGAACGGCGAAGTCGGGCTGCCCCGTGGCGGGGCATACGCAGGTGAACTCCTCCGTCCGGAGGGTCACCGTGTAGTCCCGTTCCGGGTTGTGGTTGGGGAACGTCTCCAGCTTCTTCCCCGGCCGGGTCTTGTCCTCCCCCAGGAGAGTCAGGCCCTCCAGGTCCTTCTTCGAGGTCATCTTCGCCATGGCGATCTCCCCCCCTCCTTGGCAAACAGGGCGAATCCTATAGCAAATCCACCGGAGAAAAACAACCTCCGTGTCCGTGATGAACCTTCCGTCCGCGGGGGCGCGGCCGGGGGTTTCCAGAGGAGCAATCAGAAAACGTTTCCACCTCCACGGCGCTTTGGTTTCAAATCGCTGAAAGCGGAAACGTTTTCGCGACGGCGGAAGCCCCCGTGACAGCCCCCGCGCCCCGGACCGACCGGCATTCACGGGGGGCGCAGCCGGCGGCTTCGGCGAGAACGCACGAATATTGCTTGTGGAGAGATGGAGAGAACGGACATTTTTTGATATGGGTGAACCCACGTGCTGGAGAGGGAAGGAAAACCATGGCCCGCCGGGAAGCCGTCCTGAGTGAAAAACTCCGGATCAAGAACAACCTTCTGAACCACGTCTTCGAGATCAGCTCTCTTCTCACGGCTTCGCCCGATCTGGACGAAGTCCTGGACAAAATCACGGGCAGTGCCATGATCGGCCTGAATTTCGACCGGGCCATCGTCATGCTCCTGAATCACGACCAGGAAAAGCTGGAATGCAAATGCATCAAGGGATTTACGCCGAAAGGGGAGCGGAGGGCCTGGGAAAGGCCGCTGATCCTTGACCGGCACGACTGCTACGAGACCAAGGTCATCCGTTCCGGAGCCCCCCGATTCATCCCCGACACGGAAAAGGCGGCCGATGCAACGGCCATCGACCTGGTGATCAACGGACAGCAGGAAAGAAAGTCGGTCCTCTACGTTCCTCTGAAGATCAAGGACAAGATCCTCGGCATTCTGGGCGTAGACCGCTACCGGACCCGCATGGAAATCACCCAGGACGACGTCGAGTCTCTTACGATCTTCGCCAACCAGGCCTCCATCATCATCGAAGACACCCGGCTCTACCGGGCGCTCTCCGACGAGAAGGCCCTCTCCGAAAACATCATCAAGTGCTCCACCAACGGCGTAATCGTCACGGATCTCATGGGCCGCGTCCTGAACGTCAACCCCCGGGCCGAGGAAATCCTGGGCCTTCCGAAGGAGATAGCCGTAACACTCCGGATCCAGGACATTTTCCGGTTTAACAGGCGCGATCGGAACAGGATCTACCGGGCGCTCAAGAAGAACGAGGACATCCAGTTCTTCGACTTCCCGTACCAGGGCTCGGACAGCCGGAACCTCATCCTGAACCTGAGCGGTTTTGCCGTCCTGGATGAAAACCATCAGACCCTCGGCGCCGTGACCATCATCACGGACCTGACGGAAAAGAAGAGGATGGACGATTACCTCGTCCGGGTGGAGAAGTTCGCCGCCCTGGGACGCATCGCCGCGGGCATCGCCCATGAAATCCGGAATCCCCTGGCCAGCATCTACACCACCGTCCAGAATCTGGAACGAAATCCCGGCAAGGCCGATGCCCGGAAGGCAGAGTTGAAAAACATCCGCAGGGAGATCGACCGGGTCGAGCGCCTGATCCGGGAAATCCTCAACCTCGTGAGGCCCGTCCCGCTCCAGATCGAGGAATTCGATCTCCATGAACTCCTCTCGACAACGCTTTCCCTGCTGAAAAAAGAAATGGCCCGCAAACACATCGCCTGGGAAACGAGTTTCAGCGGAGAGCAGGCCGTCGTCCGCGCGGACCCCAACCGCCTGAGACAGGTATTCCTGAACCTGGCCATCAACGCCATGGAATCCATGAACGGCGGCGGGACGATCACCGTGAGAACGGGCACGGCAAAGCGGAGAGCCAGGAACGGGAATTGGATTTTCGTCGACGTCATCGACACGGGCATCGGCATTCCCGCGAAGCACCTGGGCCAGATCTTCGACCCGTTTTTCACGACGAAAAACGCCGGGACAGGCCTGGGACTGACGGTGACCCACAAGATTATCGAGGATCACAACGGCCGGATCGAGGTAGAAAGCCAGCCGGACGGAGGAACGACGTTCCGCGTGTTCCTGCCCGCCGGCAGAACGCTTCAAGCGCATCGGGGGAAACGAACGTGAAGCACTCCATCCTGATCGTCGACGACGAAAAGCTGCTCCTGCACTCCCTGGACAAGGCCCTCTCGCACGAGGGTTACCTGACTATGACCGCCGTCTGCGGCGAAGAGGCCCTGGCGATGTTCCGGGAGCACGGTCCCGACGTCATTCTCCTGGATGTGAAGCTCCCGGATATGGACGGCATGCAGGTGCTGCAGAAAATCAGGGCCCTGGACGGGGATGTGCCCGTGATCATCATGACGGCCTTCAGCGGGATCAAGGGGGCCGTGGAAGCCGTCAAGCTGGGCGCCTACGACTATATCGCGAAGCCCTTCGACATCGAAGAGTTGATGTTTGCCCTGGCCCGGTGCCTGGCTTCCCGGAAGGCCGTCGCCGAAGTGAACAAGATCCGCTCCACCAGCAAGGAGCAGTACAGCTTCGACAATATCGTCACGGCCCACCCGAAGATCAGGCGCCTGATCGATCTCAGCCGCCGGCTGGCCAAGAACGGCCAGTCAACGGTGCTGATCATGGGGGAGAGCGGAACCGGGAAGGAGCTCTTTGCCAACGCAATCCACTACAACGGACCCCGCTGCGAAGATCCCCTGGTTACCGTCAACTGCGCGTCCCTGTCGGAGGGGCTCCTGGAGAGCGAGCTGTTCGGCCATGAAAAGGGCGCCTTCACGGGCGCCATGAGGCAAAAGCGGGGGATGTTCGAACTGGCGGACCGGGGCACCCTGTTTCTCGACGAGATCGGGGAGATCACACAGAAGACGCAGGTCAAGCTGCTCCGGTTCCTGGAGGAAAAGAAAATCCAGCGGGTGGGCGGGACAAAAAAGCTCAAGTTGGACGTCCGGATCATCGCCGCCACCAACAAGGATCTGTTCCGGGAGGTCGAGAAGGGGACATTCCGGGAAGACCTCTATTACCGGCTCAATGTGATATCCCTGCTCATCCCGCCCCTGCGGGAGAGAATCAGCGACCTTCCCCTGCTGATCAAGCATTTCATCGACAGCTACAACCGGGGACTGAACAAGAGCGTCAGCGGATGCGACCGGGAGACCCTGGCGATCCTGTCGGACTATTCCTGGCCGGGGAACATCCGGGAACTTAGGAACATCGTCGAACGGGGGATGCTTCTGTGCGAAGGGGAATGGATCCGGACGACGGACATTCCCCTGGAGCATATCGCTTCCCGGAAGATTTCCGCTCCGGCGAAAAGCTCTCCTCGCGACAACAGAGCCCCGGATCCGATCGTCAAGACTCGTGCGGAGGGCGCTCCGCCGCATTTCCAGGGGAACCGGTCCCACCGGACCGCCCCGGTTCCGGTCGCCCTGGACTCGGCTATAAAAACTTACGTGGAGGCGGTTTTCTCCCATTACCAGGGGAACCAGTCCCGAACCGCCCTGGCACTGAAGATCACCAGGCAGAGGCTGAAACGAATCCTGAATTCCCGGGTGGATTGATATCGTACAATCCATGTATTGATTCTGCACAAACTCTGATCGGTATTCATACAGATCCGGAATTCATCGAAGCGGGGCTCCGTCCCTCCGGCCCGCAGCATCATCCCGGCGCCTCCTGCTGTCGCAACATCCCGATCATCCTTCCGATATTCTCTTCTCCCGTCCGTTTCCCCGCCTTCGGAATGCCCATTCCGGAACAGGCACACCGCTTGCTTCATGCAAGGCAATCCCGAAGCGATTCAAAGAAATCGGCACCCGCCGCCAAGGCTGGAGAGGAGAGCAAAAATGAAGCAAAAGGCCATTTTCACCGCGGCCGTCACCGGCAGCATTCACACGCCGACCATGTCCCCCCATCTCCCTATCACCCCGCAACAGATCGCCGATGACGCGGTCGCCGCCTGGGAGGCCGGCGCAGCGGTGGCCCACATCCACGTCCGCGATCCCGAAACGGGGCGCCCGACGCCGGACATCAAACTCATCGCGGAAGTGCTGACTTCCATCCGGAACCGCTGCGACATGATCGTCTGCATCACCACCGGCGGCGGGCTGGGGATGACGGCGGAGCAGCGCCTCGTCCCGGTTTCCACCTTCAAGCCGGAGCTGGCGTCCTTCAACGCCGGGTCCCTGAACTTCGCCCTCTTTCACGCCCTCGACAAGTTCAAGGAGTTCAAGTTCGAGTGGGAACCGCAATACCTCGCCATGACGGAGGACTTCATCTTCCCCAACACCTTCAGGTCCATGCGGGAGTTCACGGCGATCTTCAACGCCAACGGGACCAAGCCGGAGTTCGAGGTGTACGACTCCGGCATGGTCAACAACGTCGCCTTCCTCATCGAGCGGGGCTATGTGAAGAAGCCCGTCTACATCCAGTACGTCATGGGCATCCTCGGCGGAATCACGGCCAGCCCGGAAAATCTGATGTTCCTGGTGGACTACACGAAGCGCCTGATCGGCGACTTCGAGTTCTCCGTCTGCGTCGCCGGCCGCGCCCAGTTTCCCATCTGCAACCAGTCCCTCCTCCTGGGAGGCAACTGCCGGGTCGGCCTGGAGGACAACCTCTTCCTGGAGAAGGGCGTCATGGCCAGGAGCAGCGCGGAGCAGGTGGCGAAGATCGTCCGGATCGCCCGCGAACTGGGCATCGAACCCGCCGGGCCGGACGAAGCGAGGAAGATCCTCGGTCTCAAGGGGATCGGCGCGGTGAACTTCTGAACACTCCCTGCGGTTCCGTCCGGGAAAGGAGACGAGCATGGATTATCGTTTCAGCGACCAGCATCTCATGTTGCGGGAAAGCGTCCGCAATTTCGCCGCCAAGGAAATCTGGCCCATCGCCGAGGAGATCGACGCGGAGGACGCCTGGCCCGAAGGCATGTGGGAAAAGCTGGCGGGCCTGGGCGTCATGGGGATCACCGTGGACGAGGAGTACGGCGGTGCCGGGGCGGACCTGCTCTCCGCCGTGATCGTCCTGGAGGAGCTTGCCAAGGCCAGCCCCGCCGTCGCCCTCTCCTGGGGCGCCCACGCCAACCTCTGCTGCAACAACCTGAACCACAACGCCAGCCATGACCAGAAGCGGAAGTACCTGCCTCCCCTCTGCACCGGAGAACACATCGGCGCCCTGGGCCTGACGGAGCCGAACGCGGGCTCCGACGCCGTCAGCATCCAGACCGTGGCGGTACGAAACGGCGATCACTACGTGGTCAACGGGACGAAGATGTTCATCACCAACGGCACCGTCGCCGATACGGTCGTCCTCTATACCAAGACGGACCGGGCGAAGGGGGCGAAAGGCATCACCGCCTTCATCCTCGACACCGCGCTCCCCGGGTTCTCCGTTTCCAGGAAGCTGAAGAAGTACGGGCACCGCGGCTCCCCGACGGCGGAGCTGGTCCTCGAGGACTGCCGGATCCCCGCGGAAAACGTCCTGGGAGAGGAAAACCGGGGCATCCACGTCCTGATGTCGGGCCTCGACGTGGAGCGCGCCTTCTACGCCGGCGAGTCCATCGGAATCGCCGAGGCCTGCCTCGAACTCTCCCTCCGATACGCGAAGGAGCGGGTCCAGTTCGGGAAACCCATCGGCGCCTTCCAGCTCATCCAGGCCAAGCTCGCGGACATGTACACGCAACTGGAGGCGGGCCGGGCGCTCTGCTACAAGGCCGCGCTCCTGGCGGACCAGGAGCGGAGAGGCGGAAAGGGCACGGAGGTCCACAAGCTCGCCGCGGCTTCCATTCTCTTCAACGCCGAGATGGCCTGCCGCATTGCGGACCAGGCCGTGCAGATCCACGGCGGGTACGGCTACATGCTCGAGTACCCCGTACAGCGCTTCCTCAGGGACGCCAAGCTCATCGAGATCGGCGCCGGCACGTCGGAGATCCGCCGCCTCATCATCGCCCGGGAACTCCTGGGCCTGTGAGCCCGCACCAGGCGTATGTCGCCCGTTTCCGCGCCACCGGCGCCGGACGCTCCTCCCATCCCTCCCCATAACGGGAAAGGAGTCCCTATGACAAAAGACCACGAATCCCTGGACGATTACGCCATCGGCGACCAGTTCGTCTCCCCGGCGAGAACGATCACGGAGGCCGACATCGTAACCTTCGCCGGTCTAACGGGGGACTGGCACCCTCTGCACACGGACGTCGAATACGCGGCGAAAACGCCTTTCGGAGAACGGATCGCCCACGGCATGCTGACGCTCTCCGTCGGCATGGCCCTGCCGTTCCGTCTCGGTCCCTGCGCGAGCTTTCTCCCCCGGTCGTTCATCGCCTTTTACGGCATGGAGAACGTTCGCTTCACGGGGCCGACGAAAATCGGGGACACGATCCGCTGCGAGGTGGAGGTGACGGAGATCATCGACCGGTCTCCAGACCGGGGCGTGCTCACAACCCGCCACCGGATCGTGAACCAGCATGGAGAACTCCTTGTCTCCTTCGTCATCAAGGTCCTTTGCGGCAGGAGGGCTCCGAAAGAGCAGACAGGGTGAGAAGCGGCGCCGGGGCGATCCCCGCAGGCGGCTGCAGCGGGAACGGAGCACCGTCACAGGAAAGCATCGAGGAGGAAAAATCATGCAAAAGGTTGCCATTACCCACGTGGCACAGAGTTCCGGTATGGAATCCAGGGAAAGCCTGATGGATTTCACCTACCGGGTCAACCGGGAGATCCTGGACAAGGCCGGACTCAAGCGGCAGGACGTCGGATGCATCATCGCCGGCTCGGCGGACATCTTCCACAGCGGCCTGTCCTGCGCCAATGCCTTCGACTGGGACGGCATCGGGGCTTTCCTGAAGGAAGGCTCCCGGGCGGAGGAATCGGCCTTCTCCTTCATTTACGGCTGCATGCGGATCCTGTCCGGCCGTTACGACACAGTCCTGGTGACGGCCCTGGTCAAAGGTTCCGAGAACCCGGACAACGACCCCATCACCAGCTTCTACGGCGATCCCTTCTACCTGCGTCCCACAGGCATTAACGAAAGCGTCGTGGCGGCCATGCAGATGCGGCAATACATGGAGCGCTACGGCGTGACGGAGGAGCAGTGCGCCGGGGTCGCCGTGAAGAACCTGGGCAATGCGCTCTTCAACCCCTGTGCCGACCGGAAGCGAAGGGTCAGCATCGAAGACGTCATGAACTCGGAGAGGATCTACGACCCCCTGAAGGCCCTGGAGTGCGCGCCCAAGTCCGACGGCGTCGTCGCGGTGCTCCTGGCCTCGGAGAAAAGGGCGAAGAAGCTGACGAAAAAACCCGTCTGGCTTGCCGGCTACGGCTGCTCCATGGACCACTTCCATCCCGGCGACCGGGACCTCCTGAAGGGCCGGCTGCCGGAGGCGGCGAAGCGGGCCTACGTCATGGCGGGTGTCGGGCGCTCCGGGAAGGAGATCGACGTGGCGGAAGTCTGCGAGCCCTATGCTTTCCAGGAGCTTCTCTGGTGCGAGCAGCTCGGTTTCTGCGGCGAAGGGAAAGGCGGCAAATGGTTCGACAGCGGCGCATCCCGGATGGACGGGGCGCTTCCCGTAAATCCCTCCGGCGGCGTTCTCGCCACGAATCCCTATCCGGCCCGGGGCCTTTACCGGATCGCCGAGGCGGCCCTGCAGATCCGGGGCGAGGCGGGGGAACACCAGGTCGGGAAGCCGGTCCGGACGGCCCTGGCTCACAGCACCCACGGCTTCGGCGGCCAGTGCCACTCCGTCGTCATTTTATCCGCATAGAGGAGGGAAAGACATGGGAAACGCGGTTGCAATCATCGGAACGGGCCAGACCCGGCACGGTAGAAGGACGGACGTGTGCTATCCCGACCTCGTCAGGGAGGCCGTGACGGCGGCCCTGGAGGATGCGGGGATCACGCTGAATGATATCGACGGGGTCGTCCTCGGAACCATGCCCTCCATGATGGAGGGGGTCTCGTCGACCCATTTCTATTTCGCCGAGGCCATGGGGTCCCTGGGCAAGCCTGTCCTGAAGGTAGAGACCTGCGGAAGCACCGGCCAGTCCATCGGGCACTGCGGGTTCTTCTGGGTGGCCTCCGGGATGGCGGACATCGTCCTGGTCGTGGGATCCGAAAAAATGTCCGAAGGCGACGGCCAGGCGACCATGACCACGGTCTTCGACCCCTTCTTCCAGCGGACCTTCGCCGCCGGCGCGCCGGGCGTCTTCACCATGCAGAGCATGGAGTGGATGTACCGGTTCGGCATCCCCGAGGAGAAGGGGCGGGAGGCGGCGGCGCTCATCTCGGTCAGCAACCACGACAATGCCATGGACAACCCGCACGCCCACATCCGCATGCGGGTAACCATGGAGGAGGTCAAGAACGCCCGCGTCATCACCTACCCCGTTCGCCTGCTTGACGTCTGTCCGGCTTCGGACGGCGCCTGTGCCGTCGTCTTCGCCTCCCAAAAGGCAACCCGGAAGATCGGGCGGAAACCCGCCTGGATCCGGGGACTGGGGTTCCGGGGCGAAGAGTTTTTCTACGGCGAGAGCGACAAAGCCGTCTGGATGAGCGCCACCGAGGCCGCCGGCGAGGCCTACCGGCAGGCGGGCATCCGGGATCCCCTGAAGGAGCTGGACGTGGCGGAGATTTACAACCCCTTCACCTACCAGGAGATGATCTTCTACGAGTGCTTCGGCTTCTGTCCCCGCGGAGAGGCCCCGGACTATGTCCTCAAGGGAACCTTCCGGAAGGGCGGCGAGCTTCCCTGCGATCCGTCGGGAGGCACGCTCTGTACCAACCCCATCGGCGCCACCGGCCTGATCCGGCTGGCGGAAGCGGCCCTCCAGGTGACGGGCAAGGCGGGGGAGCGGCAGGTGGAGGGCGCGAAGCTGGCCCTCTCCCACGCCATGGGCGGCGTGGACCAGTTCAACGGCGTCACCATCGTCGGATCGACGCTCTGAGGAGGAGGATGAGCCATGGCGAAGGAAGAACACCGCATCGTCAAGGGGCAGGTCACGGTCCCCTACGAGCTGGCGCTGGGAAGGACCTGGAGCGCCTTTTACGATTTCCTGAAGGAAGAGCGGATCATGGGCAAGAAATGCGGGAATTGCTCGCGCGTGCTCGTCCCTCCCCGGAGCTTCTGCCCGCGGTGCTTCGTGGACATGGACGAGTGGGTCGAGGTCAGTCAGGAGGGCGTGCTGGAGACATGGGTTTACGTGAACATGCCCTTTTTCGCCCAGGAGATCAGGATCCCCTTCATCTCCGCGCAGATCCGGCTGGACGGGAGCGACAGCGGCTTCATCCACCAGGTCGCGGGAATCGACCTGCAAGACTTCGACCGGGTCCGGGAGATCGTGAAGCTGGGCAGCCGGGTCCGGGCGGTCTGGAACCCGGAGAAACGGGGAAACATTCTCGACATCGCTTATTTCGAGCCCGCGGACTGAGGAGGACGAGATCATGGCCAAGGAATACAGAACCATCCGGAACGACGTGGCCCTGCCCTACCAGTGGGCCCTGGGCAGGACATGGACCCGGTTTTTCGACGGCCTGAAGGAGGAGAGGATCCTGGGGACGAAGTGCGACCTCTGCGGCAAGGTCTATGTCCCGGCGAGATCCTTCTGCCCCGGCTGCTTCACGGACCTGAAGGAGTGGGTCGACGTGAAGCCCCTGGGGAAGATCGTCTCGTGGACCCTGGTGAACACATCCTATTACGGCCAGGTGAAAGATCCTCCCTACATCATCGGCATGATTCGGCTGGACGGAACGGATTGCGATTTTCATCACTTCATTGACGGGTTCGATATAACGGACACGGGAGAGAGAAAACGGAAACTGAAGGCGGGGGCCAAAGTGAGGGTCGTCTGGAATCCGTCAAAAAACGCGGATATCCGGGACATTGCCTGGTTTGCCCCCGTTTGACCGTTCCGCGCGGGTCTGACAATCCGAACAGCGGAACCACATCCGGGATGTACGAAAAAGGGAGGGAATGATCATGTCGTCAGGAGACTGGAAGGATCTTTACAAGGCGAAGCTGTGCACGGCGGAAGAAGCCGCGCGTACCGTGAGAAGCGGAGATCGGATCATGAATCCCCTCATGCTGGGCCAGCCGACGAACCTGATCATGGACGCCATCGCCGACCGCAGGGACGAGCTCACCGGCTGCGAGTTCAACGCCCTGCTCACCATGCGGCCCTACAAGATGATGAAGCCCGAGTACAGCGGCAGTTTCCGGATCAACGCGGGCTTCCTGGGAACGCCCACCATCCGGGCCTGCTTTCCCGAGAGCGAAAGCTACGGCCGCTACGTCCCCGTCAGTTCCTTTTCCACCTCCAAGCAGTATGCCTACTACCGCAGGCCCGACGTCGTCGTGATGATGGTGTCGCCGCCCGACAACGACGGCTTCGTAAACCTGGGGCCCGACCTCTTCTACACCCGCGCCATGGTGGAAGGCCTGCAGACGAGCCGGGGAGTCATCGGCGGCGCCCGGGTTGTCATTGCCGAGGAGAACGATCAGTTTCCACACGCCTTCGGCCATACGAAACTCCACGTGTCCAGGCTGAGCTGTATCGTCCGGAACTCCGCGAAGCTGCCGGCCCCGCCGCCGCCCACTGCGTCGGAAACGCACCACAAAATCGCCGAAAACGTGGTCAGCCTGCTGAGAGACCGCGACACGATCCAGATTGGCATCGGCGCCCTCCCCATGGTGGTCTCCGACCTCATCGTCAAGTCGGACCTCCGGGACATCGGGGTCCTCACGGAGATGCTCCCCACGGGGGCTCCCCAGTGGGTCGAGAAGGGCATCTGCACGGGGAAGTACAAGAAGTTCCGGCCCGGGGAGATCAACTGCACGTTCATGGGGCCGTCGGCGGAGCTTTATGAATTCATCCAGAAAAACGACTTCGTGAAATTCTTCCCCAGCAACATGACGAACCACCCGAGCATTCTCGGCGCCGAGGACCAGCTCGTAGGCATCAACGGCGCCCTGGAGATCGACCTGGCCGGGCAGATTGCCTCCCTCACCTGCGGCGAGCGGATCTTCAGCGGCCATGGCGGCCAGATTGATTTCGCCATGGGCTGCCGCATGTCCGAATTTGGACGGATGATCATCGCGACGGAGTCGGTGGGGCGGGATGAAAACCGGAATCCCATCAGCCGCATCGTGAAATTCCTGAAGCCCGGAGGCCTGGTGAACATCCCCTGCCACCTGGTGGACTACGTGGTCACGGAGAACGGCATCGCGGGCCCGCTGGAGGGGCTGTCCGTGGCCGAGCGGGCGGAGGCGCTGATCAAAATCGCCCATCCTCGGTTCCAGGATGAACTGGTTATGGCAGCCCGGGAAAGGGGCATTTTCCAGTAGCCTGTCCATCGTCGACCCGGGCAGGGAGGATGCCGGCCATGCCGCGCTCCCTGCCCTTTTCAAAGGCCTGGCGAAGTCTTGCGCTTTTCGGGCCGCCACGGGGAAGACCGGAGACCGATTTGTTCTTCCCTATCTCCTCTGATCCGCCGGCTTGAGCAACCGCACCACGCCGTTCGCTCTGACTTCCTTCCCACCCTTCAGGCCTTCCGAGATCATCCGCATCGCTTCCCGTTCGTGGTAACAGGTGAAGGGGAATGCCGATTCGAAAAAGCCGCAATGTCCGCCGTGGGGCAGGATCCGCAGGTCCAGGTTCGGGCTCGGTGCAAGCCCCCGGAAGTCGTTCACGTCGATGATCGGGTCGTCGGCGGAGGTGAAGATTGTCAGGGGCGTCTCCAGGTGACGGAAGGCTCCGTCCAGCAGAGTGTACTGAAGGAAATAGGTCCGGTAGTCGGGGAATTGCGGGAAGTAGCCCATGATGGCCTCCGTGAGGCCGATGCAGGTGTCGTGCTCCTTCAAAAGATCCCCGAAGCGGTACCGCTCGGGGAAGAGACGCTCCTTTCTCCGGAGGGATCGCTTCCATTTCTTCAGGAAATACTTCCTGTACAGGGCGGGCCCTTCGTCGATGGCCACGGTGGCCTTGTAGGGATCGAGCGCCGGGCTGACCGCGAAGACGCGGCGGAGTCCGGGAATCGGATCCCGGCCCTGCCCGAGGGCGATCCGGAGGGCGAAGTTGCCCCCCATGGAGAAGCCGAGGATCCAGCAGGG
The DNA here is from genome assembly GCA_013177825.1 of Syntrophaceae bacterium. Taxonomy (NCBI): domain Bacteria; kingdom Pseudomonadati; phylum Thermodesulfobacteriota; class Syntrophia; order Syntrophales; family Syntrophaceae; species Syntrophaceae bacterium. The sequence goes on along the minus strand of JABLXX010000002.1, from coordinate 578,695 downwards.
AGCCCCCTTCGCCAGCTCCGCGGCCTGGCTCACGGCGGCATGGGTTTCGTCGATGAGGGCGCCGTGGAACAGCCCCTCGTTGAGGTCGTGGCTGTTGCCGTGGTCCCGGAGATTGAGCCGGAGGACGTCCAGTCCCCGGTCCCAGAAATAGCTTCCCGCCGAGCGGATGTAGGCCGAGCCGGCGCCGCCTTCCCAGCCGTGGAGGAGGATGACCAGGCCCCGGGGATTTTCGCCGGGATGGGGGGAGTGAAAGCCCTGGAGGCGGGAGCGGTACACGCCGTCCAGGATGACCTCGCAGGCGGCCTCTTCCATGGGATGGCGGCCGAGGGCCCGGAGGCGCGAACTCGAAAGCAGGGTTTGAACATGGGGGTTTTTCAGCCAGCCCGAGGGCCGGTACGCATCGCCTGTCATTTCACACTGAACCTCACCGTATCCAATATCTTCGCGTCCGCGTCCGCCAGCGACAGGACATGGTCCCCCCGGACCGGCGGCCAGACGTGGGAAACGGCCTTCCCAACGGGACGGCCGTCGAGGATCCATATCGCATCCGGGGGGGATTTTGCCAGAAAAGAAACCCGCTGGTTATCCTCCGGGATGTCCGGATCGAGGGCCAGGACGGCCCCCGAGGGCGGATACAGGATAGCCGCGATATCCCGGGGCGCGCCGGGTTCAGCCGCCGGCCCCGGCTCGGTTCCCGCCAGGAACCACTCGGTCCGGTCCGGCTCCGCACCGGCCAGGCGGACCGGCGAGGCGGTCACTCCCTTCGGGGGCACCGGCGGCCCGGAGGCGGTCCGGCCGTGTAAAACATTCATGACCTCCAGCCACACCGGGGCGGCGCCGGAGATGCCGGTGACGTTCCACATCGAGGCGCCGGAGAAATTGCCGATCCAGACCCCGACGGTGTACCGCTCCGAGTAACCGATGCACCAGTTGTCCCGCATGTCCTTGCTGGTTCCCGTCTTCACGGCCGTCCAGAACCGGGTCGCCAGTACGTTCTCCAGCCCGAAGGTGGTGCTCCGGGATCCCCGGTCCGCCAGGATGGAGGAGACGATGAAGGCCGCCCGCCGGTCCATGGCGGATCGCCCGGGAGGAATCTTTCCCGTGGGCAGGAGGGTCAGGCCGCCCGTCCGGCCTCCGTTGGCCAGAACCCGGTAGGCCGTCACCAGTTCCCAGAGCGTCACGTCGGCGGACCCCAGGGCCAGGGACCAGCCGTAGTACTCGCCGTCCTTCCGGACGCCGGCGAAGCCGACCTCCCGGAGGCGCAGTGCGAAGGGCTCCGCCCCGACCAGTCCGAGAACCCGCACGGCGGGGACGTTGAGGGAAGAAGACAGGGCCGTCCGGACGCTCACCGGGCCGGCGTAGTGGTTCGAATAATTTTCCGGCATGTACAGCCCGGCCGGCGTCGGGATCTCCAGGGGGGCGTCTTCCAGGATGGAGGCCGCCGTGAGGATTCTCCGCTCCAAGGCCAGCCCGTAGAGGAATGGCTTCAGGGTGGATCCCGCCTGCCGCGGGGCCCGGATGCCGTCCACGAAAGGCGCCGAGGATCCGGCCCCCTGGTTTCCCGCGTAGGCCAGAATTGCGCCGGTCCGGTTGTCCGCCACGAGGACCGCCCCGTCCTGGACGTTCCGGTCCCGCAGCATGTCCAGGTGCCGGTTGAGGATCTCCAGGACCTGCCGCTGCAGGTCGCCGTCCAGCGTGGACGTGATCCGCCGGCCTCCTTCCGTCAGGAGAAGCCGGGCCACGTGGGGCGCCAGGGCGACGGCCGGCTGGACGAAGTAGGGCTGGCCCAGCTGCTCTTCGGCCAGGGTCCGGAGGCGTTCGAGCGTCGTTGTCCCTTCGAGGGAGCGGGCCAGGCGCCACGCCCGGGCGGCTGCCTGCTCCGGCCGCGCCCGCCCGGCGGGGATCAGGGCCGCCAGCAGATATGCCTCCTCGTTGGTCAGGCCGGCCGGATCCTTGCCGAAGAGGCCCCGGGACGCGGCGGCCACGCCCTGCAGCTCGCCCCGGAAGGTGATCAGGTTCAGATAGGCCTCCAGGATCTGGTCCTTCGTCCAGCTCTCCTCCAGGCGGCGGGCTGCCCGCACCTGGCGGATCTTTTCCGCCCAGGTCCTCCGCACCGCCCGCGGTCGGGCCTCCCGGTCCAGCCGCGCCGCAAGCTGCATGGTGATCGTGCTGGCGCCCCGGAGCGGCCCCCCGGCGATCCGCCTTGCCAGGGCTCCCGCCGCGGCAAGCCAGTCCACGCCTCCGTGATCCCGGAACCGCCGGTCCTCCCCCCGGACGACCGCCCGGACGAGAGCCGGCGAGACGTCTCCCAGGGCGACCCAGGGAAGGCGCCTCCCCGAGGGATCGACCCGCAGCTCGTGGATCACCCGGCCGGACCGGTCCAGAAGGAAGGCCTCGGAAAGCCGCCGCTCTTCCCGCACCTGCGCAAAGGACGGAGGCGGCGGGCCGCCCCGCAGCATGCCCCCCAGGACCCACGCCGCCGCTCCGGCGACAAGGACCAGGACGGCGGCGGCCCACAGAAACAGACGCTTCTTCATCGCTTCATCGCCCGCGGGGAGGCCGATTCACCGGCACCGGGCATCCCATCCCGCAGTACCTCCGGACCCGCCTCACGGCGTCCCGACCTTCAGGATCCCGTTCGGCGCCTCGCCGAACATCTCGGGAGCATAGAGGGCCTCCACCCGCGTCGGCGGCAGCTGGAACGTCCCGGCATTGTTCAGCCGCAGGGTGTACTCCACGGACCACTTCCCCTTCGGCACATACTCGTAATAGAACCGGCACGCCTCGAAGGACTTCTCCGTGAAGGCCGGCCAGGCGTATCCCCGGGACTGCTCCCCCGCCAGGAGGAGGGACGATCCTCCGCCGAGCTCCGTCCGCAGGATCGAGGCCCCCGCCGGGACGGGATCGCTCACGACGACCCAGGTCATGTCGGCGGCGGCGTCCATCTCCAGTTTCACCCGGAGAACGTCTCCGGCACTCCAGGCCCCTTTCTTCTTCTGCTCCATCGCATGGACCGTCCGGGTCACCCGGTAGCCCGCCGAGAAGGGCTTCTTCAGGGGCACCGCGGCCAGGCTGCGGACCTCCGCCCAAGGGGCTCCGCCGCCCTGGTGGACCAGCCGGAGGGAGTCCGCCCCCCGTGGCCACGGCAGGGCAAGGACGCCTCCCCGGGGCGTAGACGCCCAATCGAGGCTTTTCGCCGCCGCTCCCAGACCCGCCGTCGTCGCGCCCGCCACGGGATCCTTCTCGTATTGCGACGAAAAACCGCGGGCCGCGAGGATCCCCCAGGCGTTGGCCACGGTGGTGTCCCACCGCCCACGCTTCATCCGCCCCAGGAATCCCTTGGCCAGCCGGGGCATGTCTTCCCGCCAGCCGCTCTCGGGGAGGAGGGCCAGCATGGCCCTGGCGGCATTGGCGTCCGCCGAGGCCATGAGCCACCAGAGCCCGTCGCTTCGCTCCGTCGAGAACGCGAGGACGGTTCCCTGCAGGCTCAAGCGGGCCCGGAGGATCTTCAAGGCCTCCTTGAGGCTCGCTTCCCGTCCGGCGTGGCCCTCGAGGCGCTGGAGCAGGCGGATCCAGTCGATGACCGCCGAGGTGGGCCACAGCTCCAGGTCCACCGGAATGGCCGTCAGTGCCTGGACGTCAAGCTTCCCGTACCGGGACAGGGCCTCCGCGGCGGCGACCTTCCGGATGGCCAGGTCCGCCGTGGGGAGGCTCCCGGCCCTCCTCACCCGGCCGGCCAGGAATTCACCCAGCCCCCGGCTGATCCGCTCCTTCAGGCTGTCTGGAAGGGACAGGCCCGCCTCGTGCGTCACCGACAGGACGTAGGACGTCAGGACGTCGCTCCCCAGGATCATCCCCGGGAAATATTTGAGGAGACCGTCCGAATCCAGATACGACGGCAGGACGTTCACGATGGACTGCCAGAGGCCCCGGTCTCCCAGGACGACCGCCCGGGAGACCCGTTGTTCCAGGCATGTATAGGGGTACCGCTCCATGTAGTCCCGCACCCCTTCCAGCCCTTCCCCCAGCCGGGGCCGGAGACTGACTTGCAGGCCGCCGCGGCCGGCCAGGGCGTCCGCAGGCTTCTCCACGGGAACCCGGACCTCCGGGCGGAGCTGCTCCAGGGTCCCCTGGAAGGCCCGCACCGGGACTGCCTCGACGACTCGCTGCTGGATCTTCAGGCGATCCGCCGCGGCGCCGCCCACCTCACGGACCTCGAGCTCGTAACGGAGAGTCCTGACCCCGGCGGGAACGGAGAGAGACCAGACGACGTCCAGGGCGGACCCGGCGGGGATCTTCACGCGCCTCGTCTCCGGCCGGTCGCGAAGCCCCTCGACCGCGAGGACGGCCTCCGCATCGAGGGGTCGATCCGTCGTGTTCCTCAGGGTGAAGGTCGCATCGAAGCGGTCCCCTTCACGCGCCAGGGGCGGCAGGCCCGAGAGGGCCATCAGGTCCTGGGTCGTCCGGATGTCCGCGCCGCCGCTCCCGAAGAGGTCCGGACCCGCCAGGGCCACCGCGGCAATGCGGAAGCTCGTCAGGGAGTCGTTCAGGGGGATCGTCACGAAGGCCTCCCCCCGCTCGTCCAGGGTGACCCGCCCGTTCCAGAAGAGAAGCGTATCGAAGAGCTCCCGGGTCACCTGCTTGCCCCCGCCTCCCCCGTGGGGCATCGCCTTCAGCCCGAAGTGGCGCTTCCCCAGGATCATCGACTGGGCCGTGGAGGTGGTCACTTCGCAGGACCGGCGGGCCATCATCACCTCCAGAAGCCTCCAGCTGTCGTTGTCCAGGAGCTGCAGCAGGCCCCGGTCCACCGCGGCGACGGCCGCTTCCGCCCCTTTCGGAAGGGGCCGGCCGTCGGCCCGGGAGACCCGGATCTTCACCCCCGCCCGTTCGCGGATGCGATAGGTCTCCCGCTCCGGAAGGACCTGGACCTTGAGCTCGTGGGCCTTCCAGCCCACCTGGATCTCGCCGATGCCGAAGCGCCAGGAAGGCTTCCCGGCATCGAACAGGGCCGTCGGGGCCGGTGTCCCGGTGCGGCCCCGCACGGCCAGGACGGATACGAAGACATTGGGCGCCCAGCGTTCCCCGACGGGGACCTCGAGGACGGGCCCCTTGCCGGAGAGCGTCCTCGTGAACGCCTCCAGGACCCCCTCCCGCTCGACCGCCACCAGGACCGTGGCCTTCCGGAAGGGCATCCTCACCTGGAAGCGGGCCGTCTCCCCCGGCTCGTAGTGCCGCCGCTCCGGCAGGACGTCCATCCGGTCGTCGTTTCCGGCCTCGAACCACCAGTCCTCCTTTCCGGCCACCCAGACGGTGCGCCGGGACTGGGCCGCGTTCCCCTGCTCGTCGGCCGTCCGGGCCGCCAGGATCAGGCTTCCCGACTGGGATACGGGCCCCTCGCAGATCAGCCGGCCGTTTTTATCGGTCCGGCCGGAGCAGTGCCGGCCGACCTTCGTTACCTCGACACTGCTCCGGTAGGCGTAAAATCCGCCGACGAGGCGGACCCGGTGGCTCAGGACCTTCCGGGTGTAGAGATCGACGGACACCTCGGCGTCGGGAACGGCCCGGCCCCGGAGGTCCACCACCGCCACACGGTAGCGCAGGCTCTCCTGGGAAGCCGCCCAGGACTCGGGTTGGATGCCGACCAGCCGCCGCGAGGGATAGAGGGGAACGTTTGTCGCGGCGGTCTGCACCTCACCGTTGGGATCCCGGAACTCCATCTCCAGATGGATTTCCTGGGGCCGGTCCGCCGCCGGCAGGTCCGCGATCCGGGTCCGGATGGTCCCGCCGGTACCCAGAATCAGATCCTGTACGGCCAGCCGGCCCTTTGAACGTTCGCCGTCCCGCTCCAGTTCCGCCCGCTCCGTATCCGTTTCATCCTCATCCGCCATGAACTCCCGTCGGTGCCGCTCGGTCACCCCCTCCTCCGGCGGCTCCCCGCTGAACTCGTATCCCTCCCAGTCGGGAAAGGAGATGTTCCGGGGGCGCACCTCCCCGCGGAGTTTCACGGACAGGCCGTTGGCGCCGCCTCCGGACAGATAGGAAGCCGAGAGGTCCACGTCGGCCTGCCGGGCGTTCACGAGGGGCTCCCGGGGGCCCTGGACGGTCGCTTTCATGAGCGGCACCCGGAACTCCTCCACCCGGAAGGTGCCGGAGGTCCGTCTCATCCCGTGCTTGCCGCTCATGGCGAGGGATACGTCGTAAAGGCCGAGCTTCGCCCCCTGCGGGATCGGCCAGACGTTCACAGCCAGTCCTCCGGGCTGCCAGGCCAGGGGCAGCCGGTACTCCTGACCGGTTCCCCGGTGCTCGATCACCAGCTCCTTCGGCATCGAAGCGGCCCCGGGAAACACGAACCCTTCGCTCGTCCGGAGCCGGATCACGTGCTTCATGTGGACCGTCTCGCCGGCCCGGAAGAGGGTCCGGTCGAGGATCGTATGTGCGGCGATGGCCCCCTCGGAGCCGCCCGAGCCCGTCGGAATGTTGAAACGCCAGGGCTCGATGCCGTCATTCCAGCTCGAGTGGGTGAAGGTCATGTCGGCGCCCGACCGGGCGAAGACGAAAAGGCCGCCGTGGATGTCCGACAGGGCCCTGGAGGACTCTTCCCAGTTCGTTTCCCCCTTGCAGCGGGGAAGCTGGTTTTCCCGCGGGAGGGCCTTCCGGATGAGGGCGATCCCGTCGGGACCGGTCTTTCCCTCCCAGACCGGGCGGCCCGAGCAGTCCCGGAGCGCCACGGCGGCGCCCTTCACGGGGGCGCCCTTGTCCAGGGTGGTCACCCAGACGAGGGACGACTCGCGGCCCCACATGAAGTGGGCCGCCAGGTTCGTCACCAGGGCGGCGGCGGGAACATAGAGCGGCGCCGGCTTGTCCAGGAGGCGCTCCCCGAGGATCCGGCTCTCCATCTCCACGACATAGAATCCCGGTCCCGGCATCTTCAGACCCACGACCTGCGTGGCCTGCTGTCCCGCCGGCATGGAGACGGGCAGCGTCCGGACGCCCTTTTCCTCTTTCAGGACGGGAGCCTCCCGCTTCGCCGCGGCGACGCGATAGAGCCAGCGAATGACCTGGGCCTCCTGGCCCGACTCGATCGGGCGGATCTTGCCGGAGAGGCGCTGGTCGAGGACCGTCTTTTTCTTTCCGGCAGGCTCCGCGGATCTCACTTCCGGACCCGGCTGCCCCGGCCTCTTCTCCACCCGGAGAAGCTGGGCGGCCAGATCCGCCTCCAGGTTCCGCACCGTCAGGGGCAGGAGCGCCCCGGCGCGGCTTTCCACGATGCCGAACCGCCCGGCGAATTTTGCCAGGGGCGGGTACGAATCGGTCTTCACGGCCAGGGGAAACTGGGCGGCGTTGCTCAGGGAACGGCCGGCGTCGTCCCGGAGGTCCGGCGGCAGGGTCAGCGTGAAATCGCTCCCCTGGGGAAACGGTCCCTCGAAGAGGGCGCGTTCGACATGGCCGGAGTCCTCTTCATCGGACCGGATGCGGGGCTTGAAGACCCGTCCCGCCTTCGTCCGGAGGGTGATCTTGCCGAGGGCCGCCGCGGGTACCGGAGACGAGAATCGCACCCCCATCGGCAAGAGGGGGATGCAGGACCGGTCCGGCTTCTCCCGGGAGCAGCGGAACTCCGCCCGGAAGGGGCCGCGGGTTTTGAAGGCAAGGACCTGGTCCTTGTCCCGGGCCAGCCCCGTCCGGGACAGGATGCCACCCTGCCAGACGAGGTTGACCGCCGTCACGTCGGGAAACATGCGCCGCGCCCGGATCACGAGCACCTTCTTTCCCTGTTTCTGAAGGCCCAGGGCCTTCAGGATGGCCACCCGTTCTTCGCCCGACAGGATTGTGATCCCGATCCTGTCTCCAATCCCCGCGACGGAAAAGTAGGCGTGCTTCAGGATCGATTCCTCGTCGGCCTCCCCGTCGAGGAGAAGGACGAAGGCCTGGTCCGCCTGGATGCTTTCGCTGCCCTCCTCCGGCCAGGATCGCAGGACGGCGGGGCCGCCCGTGGAGAAGGAAAAGGCCTGCGCCGGCGGGAGCGTGCGGCCCTCCAGGTCCTTCAGGCCCTGCTTCAGCTCGAAGCGGCAAAGGATTCCCGACGGCAGGTCGCGGGCAAAGTCATAGGCCCAGTTCCGCGGATCCACCCAGCGGCCGCCGCCCTTTTCCGGGCAGGACACCGTGAACGGATCCTCCAGGCGAGGGTCGCCGAGGGACACCATGGCGGTGCCGAAGCGGACGGCCACCTGCCGGACGTTCCGCACGTTTCCCTGGGGGCTGAACTGCTCGACCCCCGGAGCGGCGGCCCAGGCGTCCGGCCCCGCGGAAAGAATCAGCAGGAGCGACAGGAAAACGAGAAGAAGTCCCGCCGGGCGACGGGATGGATTCGAGTGTCCGGAAATCATGACGATCCCCCTTTCTTGATTTTGATGGGATCCAATGGTTTTTCGTACGTCGAGCGGCGAGGGATGAGGGAAACGAAGCAGACGGGCGTTTTTCAACAGCCTGCCCACCTTCAACGTAAAGGCCGCTCAAAAAGGGTTGAATGCAAGGCGCCCGAAATTCCGGGACGCGAGGCGTACTTTATCGTACGTCGAGCGTTACGGAATGAGGGCAACGCCGCAGGCGGCCCTTTTTCAGCGGCCTTACACCCGCTTGCGCAAGGACGGCACTATCCGTCCCGCCAACCGATAAGCCCGCTTATAAACCGGGAGTGCTTCCTCGATTTTCCCAAGCGCCTCCAGGGTGGCTTCCTGCCCGATCCGCATGAGGTCCCGGGCGCGGGTAAAGTCCATCCAGTGCAGGTCCCCCACCCGGGGCCGGATGACAACGTCCGCGTCCCGCAGTTCCTCCGCCTGCAGGCGGTCCGAGGTGATCTCGCCGGCCCGGTAAAAGACGTCCTGGGCCGTCTCGAACTGTGCCGTCTCCAGGGGATCCCGATCGACCACCACGGCGATGACTACGTCGGCCCCGGCCTTCCGGGCCGCCCGGACAGGGACCAGGCTCGTGATGCCCCCGTCCGCGAGGAGCCATTCTCCCCAGCGGACGGGCTCGACGGCCCCGGGAACGGAGCAGCTCGCCAGGACGGCCTGGCGAAGGGACCCCTCGGAAAAGACGACTTCCTGCCCCTTCAGCAGGTCCGTGGCGACGGTGAGAAAGGGAACACGCGTGTCGCGGATGTCGATATCGGGGATAAAGAAGTCGATGAGAGAAGCGAAATCCTTGGGCGGCAGGATCGAGGGCCGGAAGACGGAACGGAGCATGTAATAACGGCCTCTCAGGTACGTCTGGAGCTGTGTCAGCCGGCCGGAATTCTCAACGGGACTGACCGAGAGGCCGATGGCCTTGAGCTCCGAGTCCTGGAACGCGGGAGAGGCGATGTATTCATCGATCCGTTTCTGGATCTCCTTCGGGGAAGAACCCGCGGCGTAGGCCCCGCCGATGAGGGCCCCGGCGCTGGTGCCGGCGATCAGGTCGATGTCGATCCGTTCCTGTTCGAAGACGGCGAGCACACCCACGTGTGAGAATCCCCGCACGCCGCCGCCGCCCAGGGCCAGGGCAACCTTCTTCCCCGTCCACCTCATGTCACAACTCCTTCCGCCCGTTCTTTTCGCTTATCCCGCCCGGCATCCGTCAATCCGCTTCCGGCGCCGGGAGGCGCCTCCACCTTACCCCCGGCGCAAGACGCCGTCAAGGGCGCCGCAGGTTCCAGTGGTCTGCCGCGCGGCGGGAATCCATCAGGAGTTTTTCGCACCCGCGTCCCGCTCCGGTTCAAGTCCACCCGCCGCGAAGAGACCGGCCACGGCGGCCGTCTGCTCCGGTGCACCGAAGGAAACCAGGATGTCCCCGGTGGAGAGCTGCATCGCGGGGTCGGGATTGTAGAGCATTTCGTCACCTCGCCGGATCGCCAGGATCGTCACGCCGTGCTTTTTCCGGAGGGCCATGTCGCCGATGGTCCGGCTGGCCGCCACGGATTCCTCCTCAATCCGGAACGTGGCAACCTCCGCGTCGGGGAGGCAGATCCTGAGGTCCGTACAGACGCCCGCCTCGGGTGCCAGGGCTCGGAGCATGTCGTAGCCGCCCGTTCGGATTTCGCTGACGTAGCGGTCGATCTCGGGCTTCGGGATGAGGTACTTCCTCAAGACCCGGGCGAAGATCTCGATGGACGTCTCGAATTCCTCGGGAATCACCTCGTCGGCTCCCAACTCGTGGAGCGCAGCCATCTCGCCGAGATACCGGGTCCGCACGATGATGTGGAGCCGCCCATTGAGACGGCGGGCCAGTTCGACGATCCTCCGGGTCGCCGTGGGATCGTTGATGGCCACAACCAGCGTCCGGGCCGACCGGACGCCCACGGAATCCAGGACCGCCTCATGGGTGGCGTCGCCGTAATGGATGGGCAGTCCGGCGCGTCGCTCTTCCCGGACCGTGTCCGGGTTCGTCTCGAGGATCACGTAGGGGATGCCCGTCTGCCCGGCAGCCCGGGCGATGTTCCGCCCGTTCAGGCCGAATCCGATAATGATCAGGTGATCGCCCAGGAAGGTCTCTTTCGGGCTGTGATACAGCGAGCCGCCCTTCTTGAAACGCGCCGGCAGCGGCCAGGACAGGATCAGGCGCGCCAGGCGCGGGGATCCGGCGATGACGAAGGGGGTCAGGGCCATGGTGAAGACCGAGACGGCCAGGAAGATCTGGTACATCCGGGGGCTCATCAGGCCGTAGTTCATGCCGACCTTCGACAGGACGAAGGAGAACTCTCCGATCTGGCTGAGCGCCAGGCCCGCCATGATGGCGACCCGGAGCGGGCGCCCCTCGATCGCCACGGTTCCCGCCGCCAGCACTTCCTTCAGGAGCAGGACCGCGATGGTCAATCCCAGGATGAGGAACGGCTGGGCCAGGAAAAACGCCATATCCAGGAGCATCCCGACGGAGACGAAGAAAAAGCTCGTGAAGACGTCACGGAAGGGCAGGACATGGCCGACCGCCTCGTGGCTGTAAGGCGACTCGGAGATCATCAGTCCCGCGAGAAACGCCCCCAGGGCGAGCGACAGTCCGGCCAGGTTCGTCAGCCAGGCGACGGACAGGCAGATGAGGATCACCGCCAGCAGAAAGAGCTCGCGGCTCCGGGAGCGGGCGACGGCGTGAAGCCAGAAGGGGACGATCCATTTCGCCCCGGCGGCGATGACCGCGATCGCAAGGGTGCCCTTGGCCACCGCCATGTACAGGTCGGGTCCCGCGCCCCGTTGCATTCCCGCGAGGAGGGGAACCAGCAGGATCATGGGAACGATGGCCAGGTCCTGGAAAATGAGGATGCCCAGGGCGGCGCTGCCGTGGGGCGTATCCAGCTCGGCCCGGTCCTGCAGGGCCTTGAGCACGATGGCGGTGCTGCTCAGGGAGAGGAGAAAGCCGAAGAACAGCGACTGGCCGACGGGAAAGCCCGCCAGCGCCGCGATTCCGGCTCCGGCCAGGGTTGTGAGGCCCACCTGGAGGGACCCGCCGAAAAGGACGGAGCGACGGATCTTCACGAGGTGACGGAAGGAAAACTCAAGCCCGATGGTGAACAGGAGGGCCACAATCCCCACCTCGGCCAGGATCTCCACGTTTTCCGCCTGGTGGATGAGCCCCAACCCGTGGGGACCGGCAAGCATCCCCGTAAAGATGAATCCCACCAGGGCGGGGACGCGGATCTTCGCAAAGAGAAAGAGGACCCCCACGGAAAGGCCGAAAATGATCAGGATGTCCGACATCAGGTCGTGGGGCATGCTGGTTCACCTTTGGGGCTGATCGGCCTTCACCTCGAACAGCAGGGGCCAGTTCTTTCCGGTCACCAGGAGCCTGCGCCCGGCGGCGTCCCAGGCGATCCCGTTGGCCGTCCCGGCGGCGGTCCCCCGGAGACGCTCCCGGAGGGGCGCCAGGTCGATCCACCCTTCCACCCGTCCCGAATCCGGGTCGATGCGGGCGATGCGGTCGCTCTCCCAGACATTTGCCAGGATCCGGCCGTCCACAAACTCCAGTTCGTTGAGCCGGTCGACCGGACGGCCCGCGTCGGTCACGGCGACGGACCGGAGCGTCCGGAACGTCCGGGGATCGAGGACGTACAGTCGGTCCGTCCCGTCGCTGGCCATGAGACGCTTCCCGTCGCTGGCCAGTCCCCAGCCCTCCCGGGGATAGGGAAATTCGGCCAGGAAGCGGAAGGTCTTCCGGTCGTAGACGAGGAGGACCCGGGAACGCCAGGTCAACTGGATCAGGCGCTCCCCGTAGCGGGCCAGCCCCTCGCCGAACCGGTCCCCCGGCAGCCGGTGGATCCGCAGCACAGCCCCGCTCTCCGGCGCCACCTCCCTTACGGCGGACCGGCCATAGAGACCCGTGCTTTCGTAGAGAAACCCCTGATGAAACAGCAGTCCCTGGGTAAAGGCTTCGGGGTCGTGGGGATACTCCCGGACGATCCGGGCCATCCGGACCGGCACCTCCGTTTCGGGGCCGTCCTTCGCGGCGTCCAAAACCGCGGGGACGACCGCGGCCAGGATCAGAAACGCCGCCAGGACCGCAGGAAGGAACCCCGGGCGTAAACGGGCCATGGTATTCTCTCCCTCAAGATGCGGCATCATATGACGAAACGAAAGATTTGTCGAGGCGGGAGGCCTCGCTGCAAGGGCGGCCTTGGCCGTCCCGCACCGGCACGGGCGGCCGCAGGGGTTTCCTCCTTCCCGCGGCCATGGTATGATGCCGCCCATCAACCGGCGGGAATGCTGCGGGCTCGAGCGCCCCGGGAGGAAAAGCATGAGGGTTCCGAGGAATGAATTCGACCGGGCGGTGGAGCGGGCGATCCGCCGGATTCCCGGGGAGATCCGGCAGTACCTGGACAACATGGTGATCTCCGTCCGGAAGCGGCCGTCCCCGGAACTCCTCCGGGACATGGACCTCCCTCCCGACTACCCCCTCCTGGGGGTCTATCAGGGATCCTCCCTGATGGAGCGTTCCGTGAGCTACCCGCCCCTCTATCCGGACACGATCCTCATCTTCCAGGAACCCCTCGAAGAGATGTGCGGGACCGTGGAGGAACTGGAGGAGGAGATCGAAATCACCGTCGTCCACGAGGTGGCCCATTTCCTCGGCATTACGGAGGAACGCCTGATCGAACTGGGCTACGAATGACCGGAAGGACGGGACTCCGCTCCCCTGACTACCGGATGATCCGGCTGTCCCCTCCCTGCTGCGGAACGATCAGGCGGGAAGACTCCCGGCGCTGCATCTCCCGGGCCTGCGCCATCAGGTTCTCCACATAGGCCTCCATTGCTTCCGGGAAGAGATCCAGGGCCTGCTGGAGATTCTTCGCATCGATGGGAAACTGGATCGGGAGCGGCCCCTGGGGGGTCATGATCTGGGTCTGTCCGGCGAAAAGGATCTTCCGGGTCTTGTCCGGCTCTCCGTTGGGCTTCACCGGCGTCAACTGACGGATCACCGCCACCTGGAGATCCGAGAAGGTTTCTTCCCGATAGAGGTTCTGCTGGTTCACCCGGACACGCTGCTGCCCGTCGGCGTCCCGCGTTTCATCCGTCGCGTTCATTTCTCCCGCATCATGGATATGCTGATCTTCGGTCATGACATTCTCCTATTGGCTGAAAAGGGGACAGATTTGAAATCGTCTCCGCGTAGTTTCGGGTTGATAGGGGGGCAGATTTCAAATCTGCCCCCCTATTGCCGGGTCGCCTCGCCCCCTCACGCAGACTTGGCGATGTGTTTCATCATCTGCTTGAAAACCCCCTCGAGAATCTCGGGGGCGATGAAGTAATCGGAGCACCGTTCGAAGAACAGGGCGTTCATGGCCTTCGCGGCGGCCTCGACATCGCCTCCCCTGCTCCGAAGAATCTCCCGCATCTCCGCGTCCAGTTTCCGGGCTTCCACGGCGGATGCATCGATGAACCCGGCCGCTTCCTCGCCCGTGACGTAGCCATAGTGGTCCGCCCCGACGATCGCCAGCGGCAGGGGCCGAAGCTTCTCCAGGCTCTCCAGGTACTGGGCCATGCTCGAATTCGCCGATGGAAACAGGATGTCCCGATAGGGAATGCCGACGGCATCGGAAGCAAACAAAGCCTTGAGGCCCGGCTCGTAGGCCGTGATCGAACAGGAGGAGTGCCCGGGAGTCTCATGGATCTCCAGGGAAAATCCACCCACGTCGATCCGGTCTCCCTGCTTCAGCGTCGTCCCCCGGACGTCGTCCCGCCATTCGTAATCGTATCCCGCAAGGCCTCCCTCGGCTTTCGCCATTTTGGCGGCCATCAGGCTGAAGGTATTGGCAACGCCGACAGCCTTGGGCATGGACAGGATGCTCCAGGCGGGCGCGGACGCACAAATTTCGACGGCCGGCCAGGTCCGCTTGAAATATGGAACGACGCCGACATGGTCGAAGTGGGAATGGAGGATCACGATGCTGGTCAGGAACCCAGGATCGAGGCCGAAGGACTTCATCTGGTCGAGGACGTCCGGAAGGATGTGAGCCAGCCCGCCGCTGATCAGAACCGCCCCCGACCGTCCCTTGAGGTAGTAGACACCAGACTCTTCCCGCCCCAGATACCAGAGACCGTCGCAAACCTTCCCCGCCTGACGATGCCGCATGGCCGGACCTCCTTTTGCGTTATACGGGCTTGTAAAGAACGACTTTCGCTTTTTCCCGGAGCTTCTTGACCAGCGCAACAAGGGCCTGGCTCTTTTTCTGGTGCTCCAGATAGAGGGACACGCGATCCTTCACCTTCTCCAGGGGCATGGGCCGCACGGCGTTGTGCTCCAGGACCTGGATGATGTGATAGCCGAAGTCCGTCTCCACCACGGGTCCGATTTCGTTGACCTTCTGCGAAAAGGCGGCCTGATCGAAGGGCTTGACCATCTGGCCCCGGGGGAACTCTCCCAGATCGCCGCCGTGCTCCTTGCTGGGGCATTCGGAGTATTTTTTCGCCAGCTCCATGAAGTTGCCCCCGGCCAGCAGCTGCTTGCGGATGTCCTCCGCCTTGGCCTTCTTCTCCGCCTTTGTCTTCTCGTCATCGCCGGTCGCCTTGGCGATCAGGATATGGCGGGCCCTCACCGATTCGGGGATGGTGAACGTCTTCTTGTTCTTCTCGTAGAAGGCGGTGATCTCCTTATCGGTGGGCTTGCCCTGTTTGCCCATGCTGATCTTCACGAGCTTGTCGAGCTTGACGCCGAAGGCCATCTCCTCCTGGAGCTGGGCCTGGGAGGTTCCGCTCTGCTTCATCAGGTCCTCGAGGGTTGTCCCCGGCTGCAGGGTCCCCTTGACCTGTTCGATGGCCTCGTTGATCTCCTGCGCGGAGGCGGTGACCTTGCGCCGCTTGATCTCGTCGGCCAGGAGCGTCCGGGCAACGAAGTCTTCGATGATGCGCTTGCGCAGATCGTCGCGGAGCTTCTTCTTCTGCTCCGCGGAGAGCTTCTCTTTCACGGCGGCCAGGCGCTTCTTTACGATGGTGTCGATCTGGCCCTGGGTGAGCCTCGTTCCGTCCACTTCCACCACGACATCCGGCGGGACGGGGAGCGCCGCCGTCGCCGCAGCCGGCGTCTCAGGTCCTGCCGTACCGGGCAGGGGTACGGGCGCCGGAGCCGGGGCCTGCTGGGGTGCCTCGGCGGTTTCCTTGGGTTTGTCTTCCTTGCCGCAGCCCGCGGGAGCAATCAGGAGCATAAGGACCAGCAAGATGGAACCGAACGCATACACCACACGCTTCATGAAAATATTTCCTCCTCCCGGCGGGGTCTTCCCCCTGTCCGGCGCCGGCGGCTAAGACCGCCGGTTCGCTGAAATTGTAAAAATTTTCCGTTGTATATGCGAAAAGGAAGGGCGGCGTCAAGGATGGAAACGGCGGAACACCGATGCGGCCTGTTCCTCCCCGCGCAGGGCCGCCAGCAGTTCCCCGGCTGTTTCCCCGCCTTCCTCCCGGCGGTCCGCTCCGGACCGGGATCCCGTCCATTCCAGAAGCTGCGTCGCCCCTTCGAGCAGGGGAATGTTCGGCAGCCCTCCGTCCCGGAGGGCGTGAACGGCCCGGAGGGTCCGGAAGGCATCGAACCAGCCGTGAAACTGTCGCCGCAGATGGGCGGGACCCGGCGCCTGCCGGCGGATCGACTCCCAGGCGCGGGGAAAGGCCTGTTCTTCCAGGAACCGTCCCAGGACCGGGTGGATTCGTCGGGCCTGATCGAGCCGGGCCTCCCCGGAGCGGTCCGGGTCTTCCTCCGCCAGGCCGATCCATTCCCGGAGGATCCGGAAGATCTCCGGCTCATACAGCTCTCCGGCGACGGCCTCCTCGCCGGAGAGAACGCGGGCCATGCGCCGCCCTGTCCCGAAGGGAACGCGGAGCGACGGCCGGGGCGAAGGGCGGACGACGGTTCCGCCGATGCGGCCGACGGGTCCCAGTTTGGCCAGCTTGTTGAGAAAGTAGAAGTCTTCCCCGGCCCGGCGCCGGCTCATCCCCCGGACGGCGGCATAGGCTTCGCCCGTGCAGGCGATGGTGGAGCCGACCGTGTGAAAGGCATAGGGCGAACCGGCCAGGCGGAGCCCCAGGACATAGGCTCGGAGAAACACTTCGTAACGCAGGATGGCCTCGCGGAGAACCGGGTCCGCCGGCTCCTGGT
Source organism: Syntrophaceae bacterium (assembly GCA_013177825.1). Lineage (NCBI taxonomy): Bacteria > Pseudomonadati > Thermodesulfobacteriota > Syntrophia > Syntrophales > Syntrophaceae > Syntrophaceae bacterium. Next base: position 562,090 of record JABLXX010000002.1, on the reverse strand, counting down.
GAGCGTAGTCGATGACCGCCCCGGGGGCCTCGGCCCGGTCGAAGAAGGCGCCGACAGCCGACAGGTAGCCGGCGTCCACGCGGGTGTCGGCATCCAGGCAGACAAGAAAGACAGGCTCCCGTTCCCCGTCGAGCACGGACAGGGCCCGGTCGAGGCCGATTTTTCGCGCCAGGCCGACGCCGTCCCGGTCGGGGATCTCGAATCCCGGGGAGGAGGCATCGACGGCCGCCAGGCGGAGAGGGCTCCGGCGGATGATTTCCAGGTCCTCCGCGAATTCGGGCTTTCCGGCCCGCGGTCCCGGCCCGTCCCCGCGAATAAGTCCTTCCAGGATCTCCAGGGTTTCGCGGTTGTTCCGGACGTCCTCCTCGGACTCGAGGTCGGGACGGCGGTTGTTCACCACGACCATGACCAGGGTGCGGACAAGCTCCGCCCCGGGCTGGCGGGCCAGATCCGCCAGCGTCGCAAAAAGGGAGTCCCGTTCCGCAAGAGCCGGGATAACGATTGCCCGGGAGAGGCCGTCCAGGGGACCCGAGAAGAGAGGATGGACGGGCTTTTCCGCCCATCCGTCGAGATAGCGCCGGATCGTCCGGGACACGCTCATGACATCGCCGCCTTCGCCAGGTTCCGGAGAGCCTCGTAGTCGCCGCCTTCGATCCAGCGGATCGGAACGCCCCGGCGCTCCATGCCCCGAAACCAGGTCTCCTGCCGCTTGGCGAACTGGCCGATGCGGATCGAGAGGGTCCGGACCATCGCATCGTACGCGAGGTCCCCCTTCAGATAGAGGCCGATGTAGCGGTACTCGAGGCCCAGTTCGTGGAGCCGCTCCTGGGAAACGCCCGAATCGAGAAGCCGCCGCACCTCTTCCACAAGGCCTCCGGCCAGGCGCACTTCCAGGCGCTCCGAAATACGGCGCCGAAGGACGGCCCGCTCCCAGCGAACCCCCACCACCAGGGGCCGGAGCGCCGGACCGGGTTCCGCGGGGACATCGGCCCGGTGGCGGGCGATCTCGATGGCCCGGAGGAGCCGTGCACGGTCCCCCAGGTCCGACGTGTTGTGCAGGCGCGGGTTTGCGGAGCGGAGGAGACCCGCCAGCTCCTCCACGCTCCGGTCGCGGAGTTCACGCCGGAGTTCCGGGTTTTCCGGGACCTCCTCCATGCGGAAGTCCCGGAGGACCGCCTCGATGTAGAGCCCCGTGCCACCTGCCAGGACCGGAACGAGGCCCCGCCGGGAAAGCTCCGTGAAGCAGGCCCGGAAGGCCTTCTGATAAGTGAACACGCTGAATTCCTCCCGGGGATCCGCCACGTCGATCAGGTGACAGGGAACCGGGACGCCGTCGACGACGTAGTCTCCCAGGTCCTTGCCGGAACCGATGTCGAGGCCGCGATAGACCTGCCGGGAGTCGGCGGAGATCACCTCCGAGCCCGTCTCCCTTGCCAGCCGGGCGGCGAGCCGCGTCTTCCCCGAGGCCGTGGGGCCGACGATGGCGATGAGATTCACCGGTTGCATTTCCATGTTCATTCCTTCGTGATGCAGTTGCGCAAAAGCCGGAACGGATTTTTTAAAATCTCGGGCGCAGGGGCTGTCACGGGGGCTTCCGGCGTCGCGGAAGCTTTTCCGCCTCACGCTGATCGAGAAGCCGAACACCGGAAGGATGGAAAAGCATTCCCGAACGCTCCTCTGGAAACCCCCGGCCGCGCCCCCGCGAACATCGGCAGCACCCGAGCGGGCTGTTCAAAAATGCCCGAGTGCAACGCCGCAGACAGCCCTTTTTCAACAGCCTGCTCCCTTACTCCGAATTGTCTTGAACTGCGCGGCATATGCGTGTTAGCAGGATTTCCCCCGTTTTACAATTCCAGGGGCGGATTCTTCCCCATGACTGACAAAACCCTGGACCTGGGCCGGGGCCCCATCCTTCCCCTTCTCCTCCGGATGAGCTGGCCCTCCATGGCCGCCATGCTGTCCATGGCCCTCTACAATCTCATGGATACGCTGTGGCTTGCCCGGACGAGCCATCAGGCCGTGGCGGCCCTGACAGTGAGCCTCCCCATCCAGATGATCATCGGCGCGGTGGGGATCGGCACCGGCGTGGGGGCCGGCTCCTACGCCGCCCGCATGTTCGGGGCAGGCGACATCGAGGCCGCCCGGAAGACGGCAGGCCAGGTCTTTCTCCTCACCTTCCTTTTCGGAATCCTCCTGATCGCCGTCACCCTGGCCAATCCGGACGGCATGCTCCGGATCTTCGGCGCCACCGGCGACATCCTGCCCCTCGGGCGGAGTTACCTGACGATCATCATCTGCTCCTCCCCGTGTCTGCTGTTTCTCATGATGGCGAACAACCTGCTCCGTGCCGAGGGCAGGCCGAACCAGTCCATGTACGTGATCCTCGTCTTCGCCGCCATCGGGGCCGTCCTGGATCCCCTGCTGATTCGGGGCTGGGGCCCCGTACCGGCCATGGGAATCCGGGGCGCCGCTTATTCCGCCGTCATCTCCCAGTCCGCCGCGGGCCTTCTGTCCCTCTATTTCCTCAGCCTCCGGACCTCCAGGTACCGCCTGGACTGGAGCATCATGCGGCCGGATCCGGCCATTCTCCGGTCCATCTTTCAGACGGGGCTGCCCTCCATCATCATGAACTTCGTCATCGGCTTCGTCATCATCGTCTACAACCACGCCCTCGTTCCTTTCGGTGACGAGGCCCTGGCGACGCTCGGAATGTGCTTCCGGGTGAACGGCCTGGTGATGATGATTCTTTTCGGCGTGGGTCACGGCGTCATGCCCATGGTCGGTTTCAGTGCGGGCGCCCGGAGTTATGACCGGCTCATCGAGACGGTCCGGGTTGCCACCCGGTTTTCCGTTATCCTGGCGGTGGCGTCTTTTCTTCTCATCGAGATCCTGGCGCCCCAGGTCTTGAGCCTGTTCTCGACGGATCCGCGGCTCACGGAGATGGCCGTGCCGGCGCTGCGCATTTTCGTCTCCGCCATGGTCATCATCGCCCCAGCGCTGGTGTGGATCAACATGTTCATCGGCCTTGGGAAGGGAACAACGGCCATGTGGCTGATGTTTGTCCGGGACATGCTGCTCCTGGTGCCGCTCTTGATCTTCCTGCCGCCCTTCTTCGGCGTCAGCGGCGTCTGGATGGCCCAGCCCCTTTCCAGTGTCGTGGCGTTCTTCATCATCCGCCGCCGGGCGCTGCGGGAGATCCGCTCGTTCCGGGAAGCTGCGGCTGTTTGAGGAAGCGAAGTGAAAAGGGGGGCGGATTTCAAGCCCGCACTCTCTCCATTTTTTTCTTTTTGATTCGTATCGTGGCGCGGGGGCTGCCACGGGGGCTCCCGCCGTCGCGAAAACGTTTCCGCTCATCGCCTTCTGAAACCGAAGAGCCTGGGGTCCGGAAACGTTTTCCAATTGCTCCTCTGGGAACCCCCGGTCGCGCCCCCGCGGACATTGGTCGGGGAGAGGGGGTCTTCCCGGAGCGCGAATAGCGGCTTTTTCGGGGTACCCTGCCGTCGCAGCGCAGCGCCCGCAAAGTCATCTGTCTGAGCGCCGTCCGGTGCGAGTTATGACTTTGCAGCGGAGCGAGACGTTGCAGGGTCGAAAAAACGCTTCTGAGCGCGAAGGATGCCCCCCTCCCACATGCCAGTCGCCATCCGCGACTGATTCTCTATAGAAAAAGATGAAATGCGGAAGTATGGCGGGCTGTTCAAAAGGGGTTGGATGCAAGGCGCCCGAAGTCATGAGCCGCGAGTCGTACTTTTGGTACGTCGAGCGGCGAAGGACGAGGGCAACGCTGCAGACGACCCCTTTTCAACAGCCCGCCCCAAAAAAAATGCCCCGGCCGGTATGGTCGGGGCATCTCCTAGAATTCCGCCTGCTTTATATAGGCTGGACTTTCACGGCAGCGGGGCCTTTCTTGCCCTGCTCGATTTCAAAGCCTACTCGCTGGCCTTCCTGGAGCGTCTTGAAACCGGTTGACTGAATGGAACTGTAGTGAACGAACACATCGCCGCCTTCATCGTTCTCGATGAAGCCATACCCCTTCTTCTCGTTGAACCACTTAACCTTACCCTGTGCCAAAGTACTTCCCTCCTTTCAAACGAAATCCCCCCACCGGCCGGTGGAATAAAAAAAGGCCACGTCTTCCCGCAGCCATCTGCGGGCAGCCCGTGACCTAAAAAAAGCGAAAAACTTGAATCACTACAAAACCTTCACGCCGGCGTTAGAGATACCCTATGAAAACCCTGTCATCGCGACCGGTGCAATCTGCCGTATCATCGATAAAACAAAAATGCAAGATGTTTTCATCCCGGCGGCGACCTTTGCAGACCCCACAGACCCGCATCAGGAAACAGACAGCCGTTTCCTGACAACCTCCAGCAGGAGGCGCTCCCTCCCCCCGTAGAAGTGGTCGGCCCCCGGAATGACCTCGAAGTCCGCCCCGGCCCGTCGGGCCTCCTCCCGAACCAGCTCCTGGTCAAGGTAGGGATCGCGGTCTCCGGCCGTCACGAGCCGGACGTTCCCCGGCCAGCCGCTGAAATCGAACTCCATGAATCCTGCAGGAGGCGAAACGAGGATGGACGGAAAGGCCATTCCCGGAACCGCCAGGACCCTCGAAATCACCCAGGCGCCGAAGGAATAGCCCGCCAGCTCGATGTTTCCGCATCCTTCCCCCGCCAGGAAAGCGACCGCCGCCAGGACGTCGTCCCGCTCACCCCGGCCCTCGTCGTAGGATCCTCCGCTGCGTCCGGCGCCCCGGAAGTTGAAGCGGAGAGTTGCAAATCCGGCGCCGCCGTAGGCGACGACCAGGGTCTCCACGACGTTGTTGTCCATGCTGCCGCCCATCTGCGGGTGGGGATGGCAGATCACGACGGCCCGGTTTCCGTCGTTCCGGGCCAGCTGGCCCTCGAGCCGGACGCCTCCGGAGGGGAAAACGACGCTCTCTTCCTTCATGCCTCCTCCTTCAGAGGGACGGTTCCCCGTCCACTGTTGCGTAAAGATGACAGGCCGTGGGATGGCCGTTTTCCCGGTCAGCCAGGGCAGGCACATCCCGTCTGCACACCTCCATCCGCCTTGGGCAGCGGGGATGAAACACGCAGCCCGGTGGCGGATCGACGGCGCTGGGGGGATCCCCCGGCAGGACGATCCGCGTCCGGCGGCTTGCCGTGTCCGTCGCGGGCACGGCCGAAAGCAGGGCCTCCGTGTAGGGATGCAGGGGATGGCGGTCCAGGTCGGCGTTCTCGACCAGTTCGACGATCCTCCCCAGGTACATGACGGCGATGCGGTCGCTCATGAACCGCACGACCCCGAAATCGTGCGTGATGAAGAGATACGTCAGGCCCATCCGCTCCTGCAGGTCTTTGAGGAGATTCAGGATCTGCGCCTGGATGGACACGTCCAGGGCCGAGACGGGCTCGTCCGCCACGACGAGGTCGGGCCGGAGGGCCAGCGCCCGGGCGATGCCGATCCGCTGCCGCTGCCCGCCGCTGAACTCATGGGGATAGCGGGTCGTCTGCTCCCGGGAAAGCCCCACCGTCTCCGCCAGGCGCTCCACCTCCCCGGGAATCTCCGCCGCCGGGGTGCCGTGAACCGCCAGGGGCTCGCCGATGATGGCGCCGGCGGACATGCGGGGATTGAGGGACGAATAGGGATCCTGGAAGATGATCTGGACGCGGCGTCGATAGGCATGCAGGGACGCGCCGCCCAGGGAGGAGATGTCCTCCCCCTCGAAGAGGATCCGACCCGCTGTAGGCTCTTCCAGACGGAGAAGGAGCCGTCCCAGGGTGGACTTGCCGCAGCCCGATTCCCCGACCAGCCCCAGGGTCTCCCCCCGCCGGATCCGGAGGGACACGCCGTCCACCGCCCGGACCGTGCCGTGCCGTCCCGGGAATCCGCCCCGCACGGGATACCCCTTTCGGAGTTCCCGGATGTCCACCAGCGCCTCCGGCGCCCTCCCCTGTTCCATCGGATCCGCAGCTCCTCCGCTCATGAGAATTTCCAGCAGCGCACCCGGCGATCCGGCGCCGGTTCCGTAACGGCGGGCTCCTCCCGCCGGCAGATCTCCATGACGTCGGGACAGCGGCCGGAGAAGCGGCACCCCGCCGGCAGTTCGTCGAGAGAAGGAACCGTGCCGGCGATGGCGGGAAGTCGCCCCCCGTCCCCGCCCCGCCCCCGCGGGACTGAGGCGAGGAGGCCCACCGTGTAGGGGTGGCGCGGAGAAGCGAAGACGTCCCCCGCGGGGCCGTATTCCACCACGATCCCGGCATACATGACCGCCACGAACTGGGCCGCCTCCGCGACGACCCCCAGGTCGTGGGTGACCAGCAGCACCGACGTGCCCGTCTCCTCTTTGAGGCGCCCGATGAGGTCCAGGATCTGGGCCTGGATCGTCACGTCCAGGGCCGTCGTGGGCTCGTCGGCCAGCATCAGCCGCGGCTTCAGGCACAGGGCCATGGCGATCATCACCCGCTGGCGGAGTCCCCCGCTGAGCTGGTGCGGATAGTCGCGAATCCGGCTCTCCGGAGACGGTATGCCGACCAGGCGGAACACCTCCACGACCCGCTCCAGGGCGCTCCTCCGCGGCAGTCCCTCGTGGATCTCCAGGACCTCCGCCACCTGGTCGCCCACGCGAAAGACGGGGTTGAGGGAGGTCATGGGCTCCTGGAAGATCATGGAGATCTCCCGGCCCCGGATGCGCCGCATCTCATCCTCCGGGAGGGCCAGGAGATCGCGGCCCCCGAAGACGATGCGGCCCGCTGTGATCCGCCCCGGCGGCGGCACGAGGCGCAGGATGGAAAGGGCCAGGACGGTCTTGCCGCATCCCGACTCGCCGACGATGCCCACGGTGTCCCCGGCGCGGACGGACAGATCGACGCCGTCCACCGCCCGGACGGTCCCCCGGGCCGTTTCGAAATGGGTCGTGAGCCCTTCGATCTTCAGGATAGGATCCCCGGCGGCGTTCACGTGGGCGCGCTCCACTGCTTCAGGACCTCCACCAGGAGGCGGACGCCGATTCCGGAGGCTCCCTTGGGCGTCCAGGGCCGGTCCTTCTTCAGCCACGCGGCCCCGGCGATATCCAGGTGCGCCCAGGGTCCCTCGCCGGCGAACTGCTTCAGGAAAAGGGCCGCCGTGATGGCCCCGCCGCTGCGCCCGCCGGTGTTCTTCCAGTCTGCCACGTCGCTCTTGATGAGTTCGACGTAGTCGTCCCAGAGGGGCATCTCCCAGACCAGTTCGCCCGTCGCCGCCGCGGCGGCCCGGATCCGGGCGTTCAGGTCCGCATCCGTTCCGAAGAGGCCCGTACCGAGATCCCCCAGGGCGACGACGCAGGCCCCCGTCAGGGTCGCCATGTCGATGAGCGCCGTCGGGCGGTAGTGCTTCCTGGCGTAGGCGAGGGCGTCCGCCAGGATCAGCCGCCCCTCTGCGTCGGTGCTCATGATTTCCACGGTCTGGCCCGAAAACGTGGTGAGCACGTCGCCGGGCCTGTAGGCCTTGCCGTCGGGCAGGTTCTCCACGGCCGGTACCAGGCCGACCACGTTCAGGGGCAGGCCGATGTCCGCCGCGGCCTGCAGCACCCCGAGGACGGCGGCCCCGCCGGCCATGTCGTCCTTCATCTCGCCCATGTTTTCCGCGGGCTTGAGGGAGATGCCGCCGCTGTCGAAGGTGATGCCCTTGCCCACCAGGACCACCGGGGCTGCCCCCCGCTTCCCTCCCCGGTGCTCGACGGCGATCAGCCGGGGCGGTTCGTTGCTGCCCCGGGCGACCCCCAGGAGGGCGTTCATGCCCAGCTTCCGCAGGTCCGGCTCGCCGAAGACCTTCACCGCGAGCTTGCGGCCGGCGGCCATTTTCTTCGCTTCCTTTGCCATCCGGTCGGGGGTCATCTCGTTCCCCGGCGCGGAGACGAGGTCCCGTACGAAGCAGACGGCCCGGGAAACAGCCTCCGCCTCGGCCGCCGCTTTCCTCACGGCCTTTCCCCGCGCTCCGTCGGCCTCCACGATCGTGAAGGACTTGAGTTCCCGGAACTCCTCCCGGTCGACGGTCTTGTAGGGCAGGTAGCGATACAGGCCCAGGAGAACTCCCTCGACCGCCGCCGCGGCGATTCGCTCCGGCATTTCCTCCGGCAGGCCGACGTCCATGGAGGCGGCAAAGTCCTTCACGTCCAGCCGCCGGGCCTCCCGGGCGGCCGCGGCAAAGGCTCCGCGAATGCGATCGAGGGTAACCTCTTTTCTCTTCCCGAGGCCGACCAGGATCAGCCGCCGGGCCGGCAGGGCCTTCCCGGTGTAGAGAAGCGCCGTTGCGTAGAGCTTGCCCTTGAAATCGCCGGCTTTCAGCAGTTCCGTGACGAGCCCCCCGGATGCCCTGTCGAGGAGGGCCGCGGACCCGGAGGGTTCCTCACCCTCGAACAGGAACACAGCCGCGGCGGGTGTGACGAAACGTTCCAGACTTTCTTTTTTCAGGTCGATTTTCATGAGGATCTCCTGGATGGACGGGATGAAAACGGGGCAACTCTAACACAGGCGGCCCAAATGTCAACGCCGGGCAATTCCGCCCGGCCGATCGTCCCGAAGGAACAAGCGGTCAATATTGCCTTGCCGGAGCGGCCCGATGTGGTATCCTCCCCGCGTCCCCGCTGGAAGAAGCGAGAGTCCGGCCGGGCACCCGATCAGGAAAAAAGGGGACAGGTTTGAAATCCGTCTCCAAATGCCGTAAAAGGGGACAGGCTTGAACCCGGAAATGGGAATGGACTTCATATATATCCTCGTTCCCAGGCCGCGGAGTCATTCGCGCCTCTGCAGAACCACCCAACCGCGGGGGCGCGGCCGGGGGTTTCCAGAGGAGCAATCAGAAAACTTTTCCACTTTCACGGCGTCCCGAATTCAAAAGGGAGAGGATGGAAAAGTTTCCGCAACGGCGGCATCCCCCGTGACAGCCCCCGCGCCCCGGGAAAGCGGTGGCCGCCGAATGATTGGAATCCATCCCCCTGTGCAGGCAAAAACATGAGCAGACTCACCCTGGAAGAATGGCTGTCGCACCTGGAAAAGAACCGGCGCTTCATGGAGAACGTCTCGGCCCTGAAGCGGATCCCCGCCCGGGAGGCCCGCTACGTCGACTACCCCGGCTGGGTCCACCCCCGCCTCCGGTCCGTCCTGGAGGCCCGGGGCATGCGCCGCCTCTGGAGCCACCAGGGCCAGGCGGTTGACCTGGTCCGCCAGGGGAAAGACATCGTCCTGGTGACCCCCACGGCGAGCGGCAAGACCCTCTGCTACAACCTGCCGGTCCTCCAGCGGATTCTCGAGGAGCCGGAGACCCGGGCCCTCTACATGTTTCCCACGAAGGCCCTCGCCCAGGACCAGATGCACGAGGTTCACGGCCTCATCACGGACCTCCGGGAGGACATCCGCACCTTCACCTACGACGGGGACACCCCCGACGACGCCCGGCAGGCCATCCGCCGCCAGGGCCACGTGGTCGTGACGAATCCCGACATGCTCCACGCGGGCATCCTGCCGCACCACACGAAGTGGCAGAAGCTCTTCATGAACCTCCGGTTCGTCGTGATCGACGAGCTGCACGTCTACCGGGGGGTCTTCGGCTCCCACCTGGCCAACGTGATCCGCCGCCTCGTCCGGATCTGCCGGTTCTACGGCGCGGATCCGGTGTTCATCTTCTGCTCCGCCACGGTGGCCAACCCGCGGGAGCACGCCGAGGCGGTCCTCGAGCGGCCGGTGGCCCTCCTCGACGAGAGCGGCGCCCCCGCCGCCGCCAAGACCTTCATCCTGTACAACCCGCCCATCGTGAACCGAGAGCTGGGCATCCGCCAGTCGGCCCTCACGCCGGCCCGGCAGCTGGCGGGCAGCCTCGTGGAGGAGCGGATCCAGACGATCGTCTTCACCACCAGCCGCCTCAACGTCGAGGTCCTCACCCGCTACCTGAAGGACCGGTTCAAGAAGGGAAAGCCCCTGCCGGACACCTTCGTCACGGGCTACCGCGGGGGTTACCTGCCGAACCTGCGGCGGCAGATCGAGGCGGGGCTCCGCAACCGGGAGGTCATGGGCGTCGTCAGCACCAACGCGCTGGAGCTGGGCATCGACATCGGGGATCTCGAGGCCTGCATCATGGCGGGCTACCCCGGCTCCGTCGCCAGCACCTGGCAGCAGGCGGGACGGGCCGGACGGCGGGCCGGGCGGAGCCTGGCGGTCCTGATCGCCCGGAGCGCGCCCATGGACCAGTTCATCGCCGAGCACCCGGAATACTTCTTTTCCCGCTCCCCGGAGCATTGCCGCATCAACCCGGACAACCTCCTGATTCTCCTTCACCATCTGAAGAGCGCCGCCTTCGAGCTGCCCTTCGAGCGGGGGGAGCGCTTCGGCCGGGAGAACATCGAGGAGCTCCTGGACTACCTGGCGGAGAAGGGAGTCCTCCACCAGGCGGGAGAGCGGTGGCACTGGTCCGCCGAGAGCTATCCCGCCGACGAGGTGAGCCTCCGGAGCATCAACCCGGAGAACGTGGTGGTCGTCGACGCGAGCGAGCAGGGAAACCCGCGGATCATTGCCGAGGTGGACTGGGACGGGGCCTTCACGGCTCTTCACGAGGGGGCCATCTACATGGTCGAGTCCCAGCCCTACCAGGTGGACCGCCTCGACCTGCCGGGCAAGAAGGCCTACGTGCGGAAGGTGGACGTGGACTATTTCACCGACGCCATGACGTACACCAACGTCCGGGTCATCGACCGGTTCGTCGAGAAGCGCGAGGGAAGCGCCATCGTCGAGCACGGGGAGGTCCAAGTCGTCCGGAAAGTGGTGGGCTACAAGAAGATCAAATTTTATACGTCGGAGAATCTGGGATTCGGGGACGTCCACCTGCCCGAGCGGGACATGCACACCACGGGCTACTGGTTCACCATCCCCCGGGACCTCCTGGATGCCCTGCCCTACACGCGGGAGGAGATCATCGACGGCCTGACGGGGCTGGCCTACGGTCTCCACCACTTGGCGGCGATGCTCCTGATGGCGGACCTCCACGACATCGACCGCTGCATCGGCGACAAGAGCGGCGAGTGGTTCGTCCGGCACACCGGGAGCGGCCGCGTGATCACGTCCTCCCCGCCGGGGGCCGACGAGGCGGAGCCCGCCCGGGAAGACGCCTTCGATCCGACGGTCTTCCTCTTCGACGCCTATCCCGGCGGCATCGGGTTCTCGGACCTCCTCTACGCGGAGCACCGAAGGCTCCTGGGATCGGCGCAGACCCTCCTTTCCTCGTGCCCCTGCCTCCACGGCTGCCCCTCCTGCGTGGGACCCACCCTCGAGGTGGGCAACCGCGCCAAGGAGGTGGCCCTGGCGGTCCTGAATCGCCTTCTGGAACAGACATGAGCGTCCGCAACCGTCTCCAGCGCCTCACCGGCGAAACACCCGCCCCCCCGAGGCATGAGAAGCCCGAGCTCTCCGAGCTGAGGCGACGGATCGAGGAGATCATGGGCCGGCGCCGGGAACAGCCCCCGGTCCGGGCGGACCGGTTCCCAGCCCTCGGCGAGATCGTCTCCGGGGAAGAGATCGAGACGCCCCACGGCTCCTTCTTTGTCGTCCGCGAGGACGTCGGCGGCGGGGCGTGCCACGGCCACCGACGCGTGGCGGACCTTTCGGGCCTCGACATGGCCCGGGCGGCCCTCTTGGGCAACGTGCGGGACCTGGCGGCACTCGACATCGGGGACCTGCTGTTCCTCGACACGGAGACGACGGGACTCGCCGGGGGGACAGGCACGGTGGCCTTCCTGATCGGACTGGGCTGGTTCGAGGGGACCCGTTTCGTCCTTCGGCAGCTCTTCCTCCGGGACTACGCGGAGGAGCGGGCCGCCCTGGCCCACCTGACGGAGCTGGCGGCGTCGCGGAAGGCCCTCGTCACCTTCAACGGCAAGGCCTTCGACATCAACCTCCTGGCGGCCCGGTTCGTCATGAACCGCCTCCCGAACCCCCTGGAAGGCTTTCCCCACCTGGACCTGCTCCACCCGAGCCGCCGCCTCGTGGGACGGCGCCTGGAGAATTGCCGGCTCGGGACCCTGGAGGCGGCCCTGCTGGGACTCCTCCGGGAAGACGACCTCCCGGGGAGCGAGATCCCGGAGCGCTACTTCCGCTGGCTCCGGACGCGGGACGGCCGGCTGCTGGGCGACATCTTCCGGCACAACCGGCTGGACATCATCTCGCTGGCGGCCCTGGCGGCTCACCTGTCGGAGCTGGTCCTGCCGGAGCCGCCCCCCGCGGCCGACCCGCGGGACCTCCTGTCGGCGGCGCGCCTCCTGGCCGACCGGGGCGAACGGGCAGGGGCGGAGGAAATCCTGGGGCGGCTGGCAGGCGATGGGACGGGCCTTCACTCCCGGGAGGCCCGGGTGCAGTTGTCGCTCCTCTGCAAGCAGGCCCGGCGGCGGAACGAGGCCGCCCGTCTGTGGCGGGAGATGCTCCGGGAGAACCCCGGCGACGCCTTCGCCGCGGAAGAGCTGGCCAAGGACCTGGAACACAACGAAAAAGACGCCCCGGCGGCCCTCGCCGTGGTGGAGCACTGGCTCTCCTGCGGCTCCGGCACGGATGCGGAGGCGGCAGCCTTTCTCCACCGCCGGGAGCGCCTTTGGCGTCGGACCGGGCGGGTTCCGCGCTGAACCCTCTTCTTCCGTGTTTTGAATTCTCTTCGGGATTATCGCCGGTTATGCCGGAACGACCGCAACAAACCCGTCTTTTCCCGGTTGACAAACCCCGGCGGTGTGCTTAGTTTAGGCAAACTTTCCAACCAAGGAGAATCCTCCCGTGAAAAACATGTATCGGTGCAAAAAGAAAGGACATCTGATTTCAGAGCCTTGCATCGAGATGACCTGTGAATGGCGGCTTTCGAACGAGAACTTTCTCAACTGCACCTGGGTCGCCTGCAATTACGGGCCCTTTACCCTGGAAGAAGTCGGGGAGATGATGGGCGTCACCCGGGAGCGGATCCGCCAGATCGAGGCGAAGGCCCTCAAGAAGCTCCAGCACAAGAAGCGGCGGGACCAACTGAAGGACTTCGCGTCACCCGACAGCGACTGGGAGATGCCCTGACCGTTCAGGGTCCCACGGTTCCGGTTTTATTCGGAAATCGGACGAACAAAAGAAGGCCGGCCGGGTTTGACCCGGACCGGCCTTCTTCTTTGCTGCGATCGGCTCCTCTGTTTCGCCCGCACAGGGCTTGGCGGCTCACCGCCTGAGCCTCGGGTCCAGGGCGTCCCGGATCCCCTCCCCCAGCAGGTTGTACCCCAGGACCGTCACCAGGATGGCCAGCCCCGGATAGAGGGACAGCCACCAGGCAATGTCGATGTTGTCCTTCCCGGCGGTGAGCATGTTTCCCCAGCTCGGCGTGGGCGGCTGGACGCCGATCCCCAGGAAGCTGAGGGCCGATTCGGTCAGGATCGCCCCGGCCACCCCCAGCGTGGCCGCCACGAGGATGGAGGCCATGGCGTTCGGCAGCAGGTGGCGGAAGATGATTCGCAGGTCCGAGGCCCCGATGGCCCGGGCCGCCTGGACGAAGTCCCGCTCCTTCAGGGAGATGAAGTCCGCCCGGACGAGCCGGGTGATCCCCATCCAGCCGGTGGCGCCGATGATGATCATGATGTTCCAGATGGACGGCTCCAGGAAGGCGATGACCGCCAGGATCAGGAAGAACGTTGGGAAGCACAGCATGATGTCGACGAAGCGCATGATCAGCGCATCGACCCACCGCCCGTAGTACCCCGCCGCCGCCCCGAGGAGCGTCCCGATGACGATGGCGATCCCCGTGGCGACAAAACCAACCTTCAGCGAGATCCCCGCGCCCCAGATCATGCGGCTCAGGACGTCCCGTCCGAGAGGATCCGTGCCGAAGAGGTGCTTGGCCGACGGGGGCTGGAGGATGCTCTTGAGGTCGATGGCCCCCGCGTCGTAGGGCGAGATCCAGGGGGCCAGGAACGACACGACAAAAAGAAGGACCACCACCGCAAGCCCTGCCACGGCCAGCCTGTTTTTCCGGAAGCGCTGCCAGAAGTCCCCCGCCATGCCGCCCCTCCTCACGAGACCCGGATCCGGGGATCCGCCACGGCATAGGACACATCCGCCAGGAGGTTCCCCAGGAGGGTCAGGACCGCCCCGATGAGGAGAATTCCCATCACGACGGGGTAATCCCGGGCCATGACCGACATGTAGAAGAGCTGCCCCATGCCGGGGATTGCAAAGATGGTCTCGAAGATGACGCTGCCGCCGATCAGGCCCGGCACCGACAGACCCAGGATCGTGATGACCGGGAGCAGGGCGTTCCGGAGGGCGTGCCTGTAGATCACCGTCCGCTCCCGGAGTCCCTTCGCCCGGGCCGTCAGGATGTAGTCCTGGCGGATCACCTCCAGCATGTTGGACCGCATGTAGCGGGAGAGCCCCGCCAGCCCCCCGAAGGCCGACAGCCCCACCGGCAGGATCAGATGCTTCAGGAGGTCCCAGAAGGCCGCGCCGGGGGGCAGGTATTCATGGTTCAGGGAGCGGATCCCCGAGATGGGGAGCCACCCCAGCTCGACGCCGAAGAGGATCATCAGGAGCAGGGCCAGCCAGAAGGTAGGCACGGCGAACCCGACGAAGACGAAGACCCCGGCGAGGCGGTCGAACCAGGAATCCTGGCGGACCGCCGAGAGAACCCCGAGGGGGATGGCCACGGCCAGGATCAGGCCCATGGACAGCAGGTTCAGGAGGATCGTGATGGGCAGGCGCTCGAGGATTTTCCGGTCCACGGGCCGGCGGTCCTGGGAAAAGGACGTCCCCAGGTCCAGGACGGCGATCTTCTTGAGCCACAGCCAGTACTGGACGTGAAGGGGCTTGTCCAGGTCGTAGAGGGCCATCAGGCGGGCCTTCGCCTCGGCGGAGGCCCGGGGGTTCATCTGGGTCTCCATGTCCGTGGGAGATCCCGGGGCCAGGTGCATCACGGTGAAGCAGATGACGGTGATCCCCAGGAGGAGCGGGATCATGAAGAGGAGCCTTTTGGCGACGTAGCGGATCACGGCGGCCCCCTCCTCACCGTTCCCGGAAGCGCCGGTACGCCCAGCAGTGGAGGAAAAAGAAGACCGCTGCCGGTCCGCCCATCCCGACCAGTTTCCGGGCCATCCGCCGGACCGTTGTCTGCCGGTCCACCTTGCGGTCCGCCAGGTAGATCCCCAGGAGTCCCCGGATGATCATGCGGTGGAAAGGGGCCTCGGGGAGCCCGCAGACCGCTTCCTCCGCCCGGCCGAAGAGCCAGGACAGGCGCTCCAGGAGATCCTCCTCGCCGGGATAATAGGTGCAGAAGTTCAAGTCGCCTCCCTGGCGGTCCTCCTCCTGGTCCACCAGGTAATCCAGGAGGATGTGCAGGGCCTGCACCCACGGGAAAAGGGCTTTTTCCACCCGTCCGGCCTCCGCCTCCGAAAACCCGTCCCGGAAGGCCGACGAGACGAGGCAGAAGATCCCCAGGGTCGAGCCGGTGGCGGCGGCGAACTCGTACCAGCGCAGCTCCGGGACCCCGTTCCGGTGCGTCTCGAACCAGGCCTCGAGGCGCGGGAGCCGCTCCTCCGGGCGGACGTGCTTGTGGACCTGGAGGTCGCCATACAGGCCTGCCAGCCGGAGGAGACCCGGCGCCACGGCCCCGTAGGACGGCACCCGCCGGAGCACGTCCCGGCACGTCTCCACGAGATCCGCCAGGTATCCCCCGTCGTCCCGCTCCACGTGGAGGCGATACCAGTCGGTCCGGTCGGCCCCCGGAACGAGGGCCTGCGGCATGGACTCGTGGAGGGCCCGGAAATCCTCCGGGCTCTGGGAGGTGCTGCGGTCGCAGAGGTTGTCGAGATAGTCGCTGATTGTCTGGTAGGCCACGATGAACCGGACGGCCTCCTCGAAGGCGTCCCCCGCCAGGAGGGCGTAGATGCCGCCCCCCTCGCAGTGGAACGACTTCGTTTCGATGCTCATGAGGGCCTGCCGGCGCAGCTCCGGGTCCGGAATGGCCCCGGCCCGGGCCGTCCAGGCCTGCAGGTGGTGGTGGACCCGGGGGCGGACATCGAGGAAGATCCGCGTCGTCATGGCGGCAAGATGGCCGGGGACGGTCATGGCCGGATCCTCCGCGCGCCCCCTTTCACAGGGGACCCCGCTTCTCCCGGTGGATCTTCCGGGCGTTCTCGATGAGACGCGAGATGATCATGGAGGGCAGCATCCCCGCGCTGGCAGCCTGCTCGAAGAAGAAGGACGAGGGGGCCATGCCCGAGGAGGAATTGGGGTCGGTGACGAGGATCCGGCCGTCGGTCGTGTAGAAGCCGTCGATCCGGCCGTAGGACCGGAAGCCGAGGGCGTGGAAGGCCCGGAGCACCTCCTCCAGGATCCGCTTGATCGCCTCCGGGGGAATGGTCTTGGGGGGCGTGAACTTGCGGCAGCGGCCCGGCATGTACTTGTCGTCGTAGGTGTAGAAATCGCTCTGGGGGTGGATTTCCGTCAGCCCCAGGGGCTCGATCGTGCCGTCCTCCTCGAGGACGATGGAGGAAAACTCGACACCCTCCAGGAATTCCTCGATGAGGACCGCGTTGTCCCACCGCAGGGCTTCGATCATGCCCGCGTCGAGGGAGGCCTCGTCCCGGACGATGGTGACACCGATGCTGGATCCCTCCCGGGTCGGCTTGGTGACGCAGGGCCACGGAAGGGCCTCCCGGACGCGCCGGATGACTCCCTCCCGGTCCGACTCCCACTCGGCCCGGCGGACCGCCAGGCTCCGCGGAACGTCCAGGCCCGCCTCCCGGAGGATCATCTGCTGGATGTGCTTGTCCATGCCCAGGGCCGATGCCAGGACGCCCGGCCCCGTGTAGGGGATCCCGAGCAGCTCCAGGAGCCCCTGGATGCACCCGTCGTCGCCGTATTTGCCGTGGAGGGAGATGAAGGCGAAGTCGATCTCTTTCCGGAGTTCTTCATAAGTGACGGGGCGCGCCTGCCGCTCGAGCTGCTCGGCGATGTCGACGGTGGTGTTCTGCGGGATGAGCTGCCAGGGTAGGATCCACAGGCGGCCCCGTTCGTCCATGAACAGGGGAACCCCTTCGTAGAACTCGGGGTCGAGGTTGTCGTGGACGTTCCGTCCACTGTTGAGGGAGACCTCCTTCTCCGAGGAAAGGCCTCCCATGATGATGCCGATTTTCAGTTTGTCCATGTGTCTTTCGGTTTCGCCGCCCCTGCCGGGGCCGGCCCTTTCTTTCAGGAATCCCAGATGAAGGTGACGCCGCTGTTGGGGAAGATCCACTCGTCGTCGGCGATGGTGAGCGTGGTGCATCGGCCCTGCTCCCGGGCGACCCGCGGGTACGGGTGCTTGCCGGCGAAATAACTCACTTCCCGGACGCGGCGGAGGTTGGCCTTCTCGTAGTTGAAGGAAATCTGCAACCCCCGGGTCGGGTAGACCACGTACACGGAAAACAGGTTGTTTTCCTTGGACTTCTTCGTGGCGATCTCGAAGGCGAAGCGGACCGGGCGGTTGAGCTTCTTCTTCAGGAGGTCGCCGCCGCACCAGACTTCGTAGCCCCGCCCGGTGTTCTCGGACCGGAGAATGGGGATGTCCTCCCCGTCGATCGTGACCCGCTCGATCCGGAAGTCCCGCTCCGTCACCGTCTCGTCGCCCAGGTTCAGGAGCCACCGGTACTCGCAGCGCTTCTCCGCAAAGAGGGCCTCCAGCTGCTCGTTGTTCATGGCGCAGCCGATCATGAAGACAGGCTCCCGGAGGGCCTTCGTGTACTCCACCCGGGTCAGGACCCGGAAGAATTCGCCCCGCCTGCGCCTGCCGTTTTGCGGCGAAGCCTCGGAGATCTCGATGTCGTAACGGAAGCGGTCCCGCAGCTCCAGCTGCCGGTCCTCCTTCCCGAAGAGGGTCTCGAACATCTCGGAGAAGATGGCGTCCCCCATCTCCTCGCTCTGGGCCCGGGTCTGGAAGCAGTGGCGGATGATGCTGTCGATGCGGGCGACGGACTTCTCCTCGCCGGGGATGTAGATCCGCCGGAGGCGCGGCTCCACCGCGTCGGCCCGGCCCTTCTGGACGAAGATCCGGGGGGCCCGCTTGCCCAGGGCGCACAGGACGTCGTAGCTGATCGTGCTTGTCCGGGCGGCGATCTCGTTGGCGGAGATGTATTCCGAGCCCTGCCGTCCCATGAGAACCACCTCGTCGCCGATCCCGCAGTCGTGAATGCGGCTCACGTCGACGGTGCACATGTCCATGGAGATGCGGCCGACGATGGGGGCCCGCTGCCCGCGGATGAGGACCTCGCCGGCGTTCGACAGCAGGATCCCGTACCCGTCGCCGTAGCCCACGGGAATCGTGGCGATGCGAGTGGGCCGGTAGGTGATGAAGGTCCGGTTGTAGCCGATGCTGTAGCCCTCGGGAAATTCCTTGAGGAGGACGATCCGCGTCTTGAAGCTCATGACGGGAGAGAGGTCCGCCTTGTCCCTCGTGTCGGGCCCCGGGTAGATGCCGTAGGTCATGATGCCCGGCCGGACCAGGTCCAGGTTGTATTCGGGAAAGTTCAGGACGGCCCCGCTGTTGGACATGTGCTTCAGGGGAATCCGGATCCCGTCCTCCTCCAGCTTTTCCAGGAGGTTTCGGAAATGGGTCCACTGGCGGTTATTGTAGTCCACCAGGATCTCGCTGGAGGACAGGTGGGTGAAGATACCCTCCAGGTCCAGGTTCGGCATGTCCAGGACCGCCCGGATCAGGTCGAGGGCCTCGTAGTGGATCGTTCCGCCGCGGCCCATGCCCGTATCCACCTCGATGTGCACGGAAACGTGGACGCCCGCCTTCCGGGCGCTCTTCTGAAGCTCACGGGCGAAGGACGCATCGGACACCGACGGCGTGAGGCCGTACTTGACGATCTGGCCGATCTCCGAATCCGGGGACGGGCTTAGAATGACGATCGGGGCGTCGATGCCGCTGGCGCGAAGCTGGACGCCCTCGTCGGCATTGGCCACTCCCAGGGCCCAGGCGCCGTTCCGGAGGGCGACGCTGGAGAGTTCCAGGGCGCCGTGGCCGTAGGCATCGGCCTTGACGACCTGCATGATCCGGACGTCCGGGCCGACAAGGTGCTTCAACTCCTCCCAGTTCCGGGAGAAGCTGTCGAGATCGACTTCGACCCAGCTTCTGTATTTCTGCTCTTCCATGATCGGTGCTGATCCGTGTCTCTGCTAAGGGATATTTCGCTTCCTTCGGCAACGGGAGGGACGGGACGGCTCCACGCAGCGCCCCGGTGGTAGAACCGGAAGAAAAGTCCGCGCGGTCGGTCGTCTCTCCTCCGCGCCGTTCACTTTCTCGTCATGGTGAAGACGCCGTCCCACTCGCCTTCCGGCGGGTGTTCCTTGAGGGACTCACAGCGGGAGATGTAGAGTTCCGACGGCGGATCTCCGTGCTTGATGTTTAGGACCTGGCGGAACAGGGCGATCGCCTCGTCCCAGCGCCCTTCCTTGTAACGGGCCAGCCCTTCTTCGAAGACCCCGCTCCATCGCACCCAGCGGTCGGCGTCTCTTTGCTCCCCGAGGAGCTCGTAGATCCTGACGGGGAGCTTCTTGCCCTTCACCCGGACGGAATCCAGCTCGCGGCAGAAGAACCGGTCCTTGACGGTCTCGTAGGTGAACTCGCTGACGACGATGTTGGTTCCGTATTCCTTGTTGATCCCCTCGAGACGGGAGCCGAGGTTTACGCTGTCTCCCATGACGGTATAGTCGAAGCGCATCTGGGAGCCCATGTTGCCGACGACCATGTCCCCCGTATTGATACCCACGCCGATGTCCAGCCGCGGACGGCCTTCGGACTCCCATCTGTTCTGGAGCTTCTTGAGCTCGTCGAGCATCTCCAGTGCGGTCCGGCAGGCCCGCTCGGCGTGGTCCGGCTGGTCCAGGGGGGCGCCCCAGACGGCCATGATGGCGTCGCCCATGTACTTGTCCAGGAGGCCGTTGTATTTGAACACCAGGTCCGTCATGGCGGTGAGGTACTCATTGAGCAGGTGGACCAGCTCCTCCGGCGAGAGCTTCTCCGAGATGGTGGTGAACCCTCGGATGTCGGAGAAAAGGACGGTCAGGTTCTTCTTGTCCCCGCCGAGCTTGAGCTTGGTGGGGTCCTTGAGCATCTCGTTGATGACCGAGGCGGTCAGGTAATACTGGAACGCCCCGCGGATCTTCTGCTTTTCCCGCTCCTCGGTGATGTAGCGGTACACGGTGACGCCCACGTACACGGTCAGGATCACCAGGACCGGGTAGATCAGGTTCAGCCAGGCGTTCATCCTGGTGAACAGCAGGGTGTTCACGACGATAAAGCCCGCCAGGACCACCGCGCTGAAAAGAAGGCCGCGGACGGCGTTGAACCGGGGCAGCACCAGCCCGATGAGGAGCCCGAGGCCGATGATGCTCAGGAAATCCACCAGCGACGTCCAGGCGGTGCGCTGGAGGAAGTTCTTCCTCAGGATGTTGTCGATGACGGTGGCATGGATCTCCACTCCGGGATACACGGAGCTGAAGGGGGTCACCCGAAGGTCGTAGATTCCAATGGCCGTCGCTCCGACGATGACGATCTTGTCCTTGAACGTATCGGGATCCAGCCTCCCATTCAGGATGTCGGAGATCGCATAGTGGGGAAACGTCTTCCCGGGACCGAGATAGTTGATCAGGATCCGCCCCGCCTCATCGGTGGGGATCTGGACGTCGCCGATCCGGATTCCTTCCACACCGAAGTCGGCGAGCTGCAGGATCAGAGGCTCCCATTCGAAATACTGCTGCAGGAGGGCCAGCGACAGGGGATGGTAGAAGTTGTCGCCCATCCGGATGACCAGGGGAGACCATCGGATGACGCCGTCCGCATCGGGGAACGCATTGAAATAACCGCTGTTCTGACCGGCTTCCGAAACGGCCGGGAGGTTCGGCTCTGCCGTGAATGCATGAATGAATGCATTGTCGTCCGGCTTGGCCCCGGGCCTCGCCTCCACAATCTGGTAGCGGGAACTGGCGATGAGGGAAGACCGCTCCTCCGCCTCGTCCTCCGTGATGTGGGCTACATCCTTCTTGGAGAGATGGAAGAAATATCCAAGGGATACGTTCTCCGCCTTTTCCATGGCCCGCGCCAGGGCGGAGTCCGTGTCGGCACCGGCCCGCTTGCGCTCCAGGATCTTCATGACCGCGGGGCTCGCCGCTCCTCTCAGCTCCTTCTGCAGGGCGCCCAGCGCCTTGAGGCTCGAGTTTTCGTCGGGCTCGGCGAACACGATATCGAAGCCCACCGCCCTGGCCCCGTCCTTCTTCAGCTTGTCCACGAGGCCGGCCATGGTCGTCCGCGGCCAGGGCCAGCGTCCCAGTTCGCTCAGGCTCTTTTCGTCCACGGTGGCGATGACGACCGCGTCGAGAGGCGCCACTTTCCCCCGGGAAACCATGCGCAGGTCCAGGGTTTTCAGTTCCATGAAGTGGAGAAAGGGCGGGTTCACGAAGAACAGGACGACGATCACGAAGGTAATGGCGATGGTGATGGTCAGGGGGGATATCGTGAGGAGCTTCCCGAGTTTATCCTTCATGGCCCTCCCTCCGGCAAAGATGCGGCGAGCATACCAGACCGCCTCCGAATGTCAAGGGAAAGGCTTGACAAGCCTCAATCCTTGGGGTAAAAGCGGTCCTCTGTTTTCAGCCACTCAGACGCATCATGCCGATGTAGCTCAGCTGGTAGAGCAGGCGATTCGTAATCGCCAGGTCAGGAGTTCGAATCTCCTCATCGGCTCCAGGGAAAAACAAGGGCTTAGCCGTTTACGGTTGAGCCCTTTTCTTTTTCGGTTGCGTATCGTCCCAACGGTCAGCAGTGGACGGATCACTTTGAGAGATTTTACTCTCACACACATCCGCCATGACCTTGCTGCCGCTGAAATTCAGTGAGCACTTGAAAAAGACGGCAGTCAACACCACCCGGCCGCACCCATCGCACAATCCACTACTGGGAATGCAACTCATTGGTCGCCTTGACTTGCAGCCGCAACCAGCCTACACTCCCCTCCGATGACAGCAGTTTCTTGTCAGACTTCATAATAGCGGAGGAGATATGAACACTTATATTGACTATCCCAAGCGGATAACGAAGATACAGGAAGAGATGAAGAAGTCCGATCTCGATCTTTTCGTGGGCATGCGAACGGTAAGCCTGAGCTACGTGTCCGGCGCTTTCGTCCCCTGGAGAAGCGCCGTGATCGTGTCGAAAGACGGCAATGCCGGCCTGGTTTCCATGCTGCTCGACTGCGAGCGGCTGAAGAATGAGTCCTGGCTGGGCAGCATCTCATCCTATGCCCCCCTGCCCGGCATGGATCTCATGGACCTCGTCATCCATTTCATCCGGCAGAACGGCGCCGAAAAGGGAAGGATCGGCGTGGAGCTCGGCCATTCCCCCCGCGGGAATACGGGATACCTGTTTGCCACGGAATACGAACTCCTGAAAAATGCGCTGCCGGAGGCGACGTTCGTCAACGCGATTCACGTCGTGGACCGGGCCTCCTATGTCAAGGAACCGGGCGAAATCAAGCTGATGCGCCAGGCAGCCGCCATGGCGGACGCCGGAATCAAATGCGTCGGGGATTCACTGGAGATCGGCATGACGGAAACGGAAATCGCCGGCATCGGCGAAATGGAACTGCGCCGCTTGGGCAGCGAATACCACTGGGCAATCACCGGATCGTCCGAGGTTGCATCCGGATACAGGGCGACGTATTCCATGAACGGAACGACCCAGCCCACCCAGAAAATGGTGCAGAAGGGTGAAAACATCATCGTCGATCTGCACCCGCTTTATCAGCTGTACCCTTCGGACCTTGCCCACAATTTCATCCTGGGAAAGCCGTCGGCGGAGCAAAGGAAGCTGGCCGACGCCTATCTTAAAACGGCGGAAACGATCGTCCGCAATTTCAAGGCGGGGAACAAGGTCGGCGATATCAGCAAGGCGGTGATGGATCAGGTGGCGGAACTGGGTTACGCCCAGTACACCATCCCCTCTTTCGGCCACGGACTCGGCGTATTCGGCCATGAATGGTATCCGGCCATCGTCAACAACGATGAATTCCGCGATGTCGTTCTCGAGGAGAATGTCGTCGAAGTGGCATTCCTGGCCATGACCGTCCCCGGCGTGTGCGGCATGAGGCTTGAGTGCCCGGTGCTGGTCACGAAGGACGGCGGAGAGATGCTTTGCAAAACGCCTCTGGAGCTGACGGTCATCGACGTTTGAGGGAGTCAGGTGTGACGATGCCGGAAGCCTTGTCTTTCGCGCTGCAGAATGGGTTGCGCCTGACGCGTTGTCCCCGGCCCCTATAAAAAGCTTGCATAATTCCCGGGTCTGGCCGTAACGTTTCTTCACGAATGCAAACGCTCTACAGGTCTTTTTCTCTTTTCATCCAGGGAGGCTTTATGGATCGGCCCGACAGCCCCGTTTCTCGCAAGAGGACGGGGTTTTTGTTTTTCTGATGATGTCACCCAGGGGAATGTTTATGAATCTTCTTGCAGGTTCGAAATGGCGGATGGTCTTTTGTGTGCTCCTGATGTTTCTGGCAGGCTGTTCCGGCTTCAAGTACGCGGAGAAAGTCGATCCGGTCCGGCTCGACCAGAAGGTTCAGAAAAAGTCGTCGCGGGTGTATGCACAGGCGAATGAATGGAGAAATTCAGGAGTCATCATCCAGAAGAATGCTTCATATCAGATTTCCGCACGAGGCCGATGGCATGCCGGCATTCTATGCGGATGGACGAGCCCCTCCGGCGTCGAGACCCACAGCTCTTCCTGCCCGCCCGTCAATAACGTCGTTCGGAAATGGAGCGCCGGCGCCCTGATCGGCAAGATCGGCGAGAATGGCGAGCCCTTCGGAGTGGGCTATGAGTATCTTTTCAGACCGAAAGAGGAGGGAACCCTCTATTTACGGATAAACGACTGCTATGGATGCACCGTAGACAACGACGGTTTCGTCGATGTGGAGGTCGTCCGGACGGATGCCGGCATGGAGGGGAGTGAGGGGCAGGCGAAAGTGTCGCCGGCCGCCGGGAGCCGGGAAGAAGCGGGTATGCGAACCGTTCAGGGACAGAAATGGGCCGTCATCATCGGCATCACCAATTACAAAGACTCCCGGATCGCCGGCCTGCGTTACGCCGCCGCCGATGCACAGGCCTTCCACGACTGGCTGATATCGCAGAAAGGGGGACGATACGCCCCGTCCCAGGTCAGGATATTCCTCGATTCGGAGGCGACGGCGCGAAACATCCGAAACGCCCTCTTCAACTGGCTGGGCCAGGCGCTCGAAGAAGATACGGTTCTGATCTATTTTGCAGGACACGGCAGTCCCCAGTCCCCCGACCACCCTCAGAACCTTTTCCTCCTTCCCTATGATTGCCAGTACGACGACGTGGCCACGACAGGATTCCCGATGTGGGACATCGAGACGGCCCTGAAGCGCTTTATCAAGGCCAGAAAGGTTGTGGTGATTGCGGACGCCTGCCATTCCGGAGGCATCGGGCAGTCCTTCGACATCGCCAGGCGCGCGAGCAGGGGCGTCAACATCAATCCCATCAGTTCCGGCATCCAGACCCTCTCCAAGGTCGGTGACGGCGTCGCCGTCATCAGCGCATCGGACGACAAGCAGTTTTCTCAGGAAGGCCGGCAGTGGGGCGGCGGTCACGGCGTGTTTACCTATTGTCTCCTCAAGGGCCTCAACGGTGACGCGGACTACAACCGGGACGGCCATATCACCCTGGGAGAACTGATCCCCTATCTGTCGGAGCAGGTCCGGCGGGAAACAGTCAGTGCCCAATCACCGACCGTGTCGGGCAAGTTCGATCCGGCATTGAGCATCAGCCAGTGAAGTTTTCAAGTGTAGGGGAATCATGCGGCCTGTCGACGCATGGCGAACAAGAATCCAAAAGGAGGAATGGCTTTATGAAACGATGCTTGATCCTGCTGTTTTGTATCCTGTTTCTGGCTTCCTGCGCTCCCGTGACCGTTCAGAAATGCTACGAGGAACGTCGATACGGGGAAGACGGAAAACTCAAGCAGAAGTATACGGAATGCATCACCCAGGTCCCCGAGAAGATGCCGCCCATTCACCTGAAGCACCAGGATCTGTACGAGTAGCGGCGATCATCCGGGCGGTATGTCTGCGCGGCATGCTGCCTGAAGGACCGGTATGAAACCGATAAACATTTCAGGAGTGAAACCATGAACCGGAGAACGCTTCCAATTGTTCTCGTCTTGTCCCTGTTCATCCTGTCCTGTACGACGGTGGGCAAGAGAATCGATGCAGAGGCTGTCAAGCAGAACATCCTCATCGGGAAATCGACCAAGGAAGATGTCCTGCGGATATGCGGCGAACCGGCGGATACGGAATACGACGCCAAGAGCCAGGTCGAGATTTGGCAGTACGGCTACCTGGAAAAGAATATCACGGGAACGGGGGTCGTCACCCACGCCGTGGGGATCGGCGCCGAGTGGAAATCCGAAACGACCATGATCGACATCTACTTCAAGAACAACGTGGTTTACGATATTAAATCAAGGACTTCGAGCAAGACGAAGATGCACTATTGAGGGAGCGGCGTTTCTTTCTTCCGGACACCGGTCCGGTTCTTCCCGTGCCGGCACAGCCGCCGGTCACATGCGCAACGACCATGAATCCGACTCTGCCTCGTAGCGTAGAAGGCAGATGCGGCCGTCCGTGGTCTTCACCTTGAAATAGTTGACGACGGCCCTGCCGTTATCCAGACCGCCTTCATACCAGCGATCGGAGATTTCGAGTATCTCGCGGCGCTCCCCTTCACAGGTGAAAGCGACGGGGCGCTCATTCGCCTTGAAGCCGCTGTAGCACTCCACCGAAATTTTCCTGAATTCCGAATCCGCCGTCATCCGCATCCCTGCCGATTCCGTCATGGAAAAGTCATATCCGTCCGGATTCTCCTGACGATACAGCCGTATCTCAAATCACTACATCACGTATCCGATCAAGCATCAAGCCCGTTAGGCCGACTCCGGCCATTTGCCCTTGCCAGCCCGAGAGAAATGGGTCAGATTTATTTTTAAAATGCAAAAATAATCTGACCCATTTCTTTCCCTCGGAGACCGGCCATGAAAAGAATTGCCGAAATCGTCCTCGTGATGGCCCTTGCAGGTTTCATCACCGGTTGCGGCGGAAGGTACTCCGGCATCGGCGGAGCGGCCGTCGATGCCACGCCCTTCACGATGAAGGCCAACGAGCGGTTTGCTCAGTCGCTGAAGCTGGACGACCCCAGGGACATCGAGGACGCGAGTCGCGGCTTCATCGCCCGCCCAGACGGAAAAATCACTACCTCGACGGGAGACGTTCTGATCGATTTCGACGACTTCACCTTTGTCGTGGGCAAGGCACCGCCAACGGTCAATCCGAGCCTCTGGCGGCACGCAATCCTCAATTCCCGGATCGGCCTGTTCAGGGTGACGGAGGGTGTCTACCAGCTGCGCGGTTTCGACATCGCCAACATGACGCTGATCGAAGGCAACACCGGCTGGATCGTGGTCGATCCGCTGACCTGCCGCGAAACGGCGGCCGCGGCGATCGCCTTTGCACGCAGGCACCTGGGCGACAAGCCGGTCTCGGCGATCGTCATCACCCACAGCCACATCGATCATTTCGGCGGCGTCCTGGGCGTGATTTCCCCCCGGGAAGCGGCCGAGCGAAAGATCCCGGTGATCGTGCCGGAGGGCTTCATGGAGGAGGCAACCAGTGAAAATGTCCTGGTCGGACCCGCCATGGGGCGCCGATCCTCCTACCAGTTCGGCAAAGGCCTTACGCGCTCCGTGAAAGGCTTGGTCGATACCGGCCTGGGCAAGGCTGTGGCATATGGCCATTTCGGCATCCTGCCGCCCACCCGGATCATCCGGCAGTCCAGGGAAGGGGTGGTCATCGACGGCATCCGGTTCATTTTCTACAATGTGCCCCAAACGGAGGCACCCGCGGAGATGACCTTCCGGCTTCCCGATCGAAAGGCTTACTGCGGCGCGGAGATTCTCCAGCACACCATTCACAATCTCCTGCCGGTCCGCGGCGCCAAGGTCCGCGATTCCCTTCGCTGGGCGAACTTCCTGGACGAGGCGGTCCAGGAGACTGCCAGCGACGAGGTTTTCTTCGCCCAGCACAACTGGCCGGTGTGGGGGCGGGAGCGAATCGCCAAACTCATCGCCAAACACCGCGACGTCTACAAATACACGCACGACCAGACGGTACGCCTCATCAACGCCGGCCACACGGCACGCGAAATCGCCGACATGGTGAGGCTTCCCGCGTCACTGGAGTCCTTTCTCTCCGCGCGTGGCTACTACGGCGACCTGCGGCACAACATCAAGGCCGTCTACCAGTTCTACATGGGCTTTTACGACGGCAACCCCGCGAATCTGAATCCGCTGCCTCCCGAGGAGTCGGCCAGGCGCTACATCGACCTGATCGGCGCCGACAAGGCCATCGCGGCAGCGCAGGCCGCATTCGACGGGGGGGACTACCGTTGGACAGCGGAGCTGCTGAACCATGTTGTCTTCGCGCAGCCCGGCAACAGGACAGCCATCGACCTGCTGGCGCGCACCTATGACCAGATGGGCTACACGGCCGAAGCGGCCACCTGGCGCAACAGCTACCTGACCGCGGCCGATGAGCTGCGTCACGGCTCCCCGAAGAAGGGTATCGATCGCAGCTACGCCCTGGATCTGCTCGGTCAGACACCGGTCGAGCGCTTTCTCGACGCCATGGCCGCCAGCCTGAACGGCCCCGCCGCGGAGGGAAAGGATCTCAAGATCAACCTGGTGATATCCGATACCCGGGAATCCTTCGTGCTCTGGATCGAGAATGCAGTCTTGCACTACAGGAAGGCAGCACCGGCGGCCGATGCCCACGCGACGCTGACCCTGACGAAGGAGATCTTCATCGGGATGACGGCCGGCACCGCCGGAGTGAAGGACACGCTGATGAGCAAGGACCTGAAGATCATCGGCAGCACGATCGACCTGATTCGCTTTTTCGGTCTGTTCGACAAGGCGCCCGGCACCTTCGCCGTCGTAACGCCCTGAACCATTTGCGACGGTCGGACATCAAAAACAGGTCAGATTTTCCGCTGGAAGGGAGACATCGACCATGGAGACGGACCGGAACAGCGCCAACCGGACCCGCTACCGGCCGGGCCAAACGAAAGGACACTACGAGAGCTTCTTTCAGCGGGCGAACCATCCGTCCCGCCCCCTGGCCTTCTGGATCCGCTACACCATTTTCAGCCCCCAGGACCGCCCCCAGGATGCCATCGGCGAGCTCTGGGCCGTCTATTTCGACGGCGAAACCGGCATCCACATCGCGGTGAAGAAAGAAGTGCCTGTCCGGCAATGTGTCTTCGGTACGGAGGCATTGTCGGTCAGAATCGAGGATGCCCTTTTGAATGATGATGGACTGAAGGGCGAGGCGGCCTCCGGCGGCCGGCGGATCGCCTGGGACCTCCGGTTTTCAGGGCAGATGGACCCGCTCTTCCTGCTGCCGCTCAACTCCTACGAGGCCGGCTTCCCCAAGGCGAAAAGCCTGGTGGGGCTGCCCATGGCGATCTACAACGGGTTGCTCGACGTGGACGGCCGGGAAGTCGCCGTCGACGACTGGGTCGGCAGCCAGAACCACAACTGGGGAAGCAAACACACGGACCAGTATGCCTGGGGCCAGGTGGCGGGCTTCGACACCCATCCCGACAGCTTCCTGGAGATCGCCACCGCGCGCGTCAGGATCGGCCCGCTCTGGACGCCTTACCTGACGCCGCTCGTGCTCCGCCATCGGGGAGAGGAGATTGCCCTCAACAGCTTCCGGCAGATGTTCCGCACGCGGGGCCGGTTCGATTACTTCACCTGGAACTTCCGGGCGGAGACGGACGCCATCCGCCTGGAGGGTACAATCTCAGCGCCCCGGGAGGCCTTCATCGGCCTGAACTACTACAACCCGCCGGGCGGCAGCAAACACTGCCTGAACACCAAGATTGCCTCCTGCGAACTCAACATCACGCGCGGGTGGAAAGCCGGGGGCACAGCCGCGGAAATCCTTTCCACCAGACACCGGGCCGCCTTCGAGATTCTAACCGACGACAGACGGCACGGTATCGAGATCAGCGCTTAACAGCGCCGTCGGGAAATGCAGGTTTTCAATTTTCAGCAAATACAAGTCGCACCGGACGACAGACAACATATCCATTGACACATAAATTGCGTCCTCATATAATCGAAAACACTCAAATTATGGCTCCACAGCCATGCATCTTTGCCTGTAAGCAGAAACATCGTGCAGGAACGTCACATAAAAAACCCATGGAGGAAACGGTTATGGCAAAGTCACAGGATGCACAAAAATCCGAGAAGAAAAAACCACTGAAAACGGCAAAAGAGAAGAAACAGGCAAAGCGGGAAAAGAAAAAAGGCTGAAAAAGCAAAACCGTGATGGATGGTGACGACTCCTTTTTTAGGTAGACCTTCAAATGCCAGCATAAAGGAGGGATTGCAACATGCCGATCTTTATGATGTTTGGGAAGTATTCGACAGATGCGATCAAGAAGGTTTCACCGGAACGAACGAAAAAGGCCATCCGAATTATCAATAGAAATGGCGGAAAAGTCATCTCCATGTATGCCGTGTTAGGAGAACACGACCTTGTTTTAACGTTGGATTTTCCCGATGTAGAAAAAGCGCTGTCAACCTCCGTCGCGTTGAATGAACTGACGGGGATCACTTTTGTCACGTCACCGGTGGTTGATGTGGAAAAGTTTGATAAATTGGTATCTGAAATCAAAGATATGTAATTTCTTTCTAACACAACCGGAGATCAAACCTTCCCAACAGTAGTCCTTATTGACGGAAGGGGCAATCCGGCAAGAGGAAAGTGCGCCAGGGAACAGCAGGCAGACGATGGCAGCAAATTTACACGGGACTGAGACGAACTGGCGCCACGACTAATTCCACGAAATGTTCGACATGATCGTCCGTCAGGGGAATCGTCTGCGCCCGCTGCACGATCCCGTCAACGGTCACGCGCCCTCCATCTTCGCCTGTTTTTCTCTGAATGACATTTATGTGATAGGTGGTCTCCCGATACCGATAATGCACGACGAAGCCCTCCCACTCTGCGGGGAGACAGGGCTCGACATGCAGTTTGTCCACTTCAAGTCTGAGCCCCAGGAGTGATTCCGCCATCAGCCGGTACATCCATCCGGCTGCTCCCGTGTACCACGTCCATCCGCCTCGACCCGTATGGGGTGGAACTGCGTAGACGTCTGCCGCGACAACGTATGGCTCCACTTTGTAGGTTCCGATCCCGTCAGCGGATCCCCCATGATTCACAGGGTTGATCATGGCAAGGAGCTCCCATGCCCGCCTGCTGTCACCCATGGCAGCGAAGGCCATGGCGGCCCAGATGGCCCCGTGGGTGTACTGCCCGCCATTCTCCCGGACACCGGGAACGTACCCCTTGATATAACCGGGATTCAAATCCGACTTGTCGAAGGGCGGGTCAAGAAGCTGGATCAACGCGTGGTCCCTGCGCACAAGGTGTTTATCCACTGCATCCATTGCCATTTGAGAGCGCGCGGCACTCCCTGCCCCGGACAGGACGGACCAGCTCTGAGCAATGGAATCAATCCGGCATTCGGGATTACCCGCTGATCCGAGGGGCGTGCCGTCATCGAAGAAAGCCCGGAGGTACCACTCGCCATCCCAGCCATGCTTCTCGATGTTCCGGCTAAGCTTTTCCGCTTCGCTCTCGCAACGTTCGGCGAATGGCGAGTCTCCGCGCAGGCGCGCAACTTCCATAAACCGCTTGAGTACGTCATAGAGGAAGAATGCGAGCCAGACACTTTCGCCTTTGCCGCCTTTGCCCAACATGTTCATGCCGTCATTCCAGTCACCGGAACCGATGAGCGGCAGGCCATGGTCGCCAAACCTGAAGCCCATCTCGATAGCCCGGACACAGTGATCGTAGAGACTGGCCTTTTCTTCAGATCTGCCCGGCAGATCGTAATAGGAGTCCTCCTCCGCATTGACCAGGCGTCCCTTGATGTAGCCGACGGGTTCATCCAGCACGCCGGTATCTCCGGTGGTTAAAACGTAGCGGCACGTCGCCAGAGGCAGCCAGAGAAAATCATCCGAGCAATGGGTGCGCACGCCCCGGCCCGAGGGCGGATGCCACCAGTGTTGGACATCCCCCTCAGAAAACTGTCGGGATGCACTGAGGAGGAGGTGCTCCCGTACGAGGTTTGGCTCTGCATGGGTGAGGGCCATCCCGTCCTGCAACTGGTCGCGGAAGCCAAAGGCGCCTCCTGACTGGTAGTAACCGCTTCGCCCCCAAAGACGGCAGGCCAGGGTCTGGTACAAGAGCCAGCCGTTGGCCAGAACGTTGAAGGATGGGTCGGGTGTTTCCACCTGCACGACACCGAGGGTTCGGTTCCAGTACTGCCAGACTGCCTCAAGGGCAACGCGTGCAGCAGCCGATCCCCGGAAGCGCTGTGCCAGGTTCTCGGCATCATCGGCATCCTGGCCCGCGCCTAACGTGAATACGATCTCTCGCTCTTCCCCGTCCGCCAACTCAAAGGCCACCTGGATCGCACTGCAGGGATCCAGAGCGGCCCCCACCCGGCCGGAAAGCCGTGACCGCCCCATGGCAGCCGGATGAGCGAGTGTTCCGTTACGCCCTATAAATTCGGTCCGGTCTCCGCTCACGGTCCGAGCTGCATCGTCCACGTTGAAAAACGCCGCCCGGTTCCCGAATTCAGTATGGTAAGGGTTCCGTGCAAAGAGGGCACCGCTTTGATGGTTGATCTCGGTTATAACGTGCATGGCTGATTTGGGCCTCAAATCTCCCAGCACCCATTCCACATAACCGGTGGCGGAAAGGCGCCGCGACCGGCCTGAGTGGTTGCGCACCTTCAACACCGTGAACTTGACCGGCGCATCCAGGGCCACATATACCCAAACCTCCGTGCTGATACCCCGCTCCGTGTGCTCGAAGACGCTGTAGCCGAATCCGTGACGGGTGACGTACGGTGTGGCTCCGCGGCTGGGCAGCGGCATGGGGGACCAGAAATGGCCGCGGTCTTCATCGCGAACATAAAAGGCTTCGCCGCTCGAATCGCTGACCGGATCGTTGTCCCAGGGAGTGAGGCGGAACTCGTGGGCGTTTTCTCTCCAGGTATATCCAAGACCGTTTTCCGAGACGACGGTTCCGAAATGCCGGTTCGCCAGCACATTCACCCATGGTGCCGGCGTCACCTGTCCGCGGGCAGTTGAGATGATATACTCCCGGCCGTCAGGCGTGAACCCTCCCAGCCCGTTCCCGAACATCAGGTCCTCGCGAACCTTTGCCGCTATTGCCGGGGCCTCGCCCCGTGTGGTTCGAGGCGGCATGGAGGCCGGCAACATGCCTTCCGTAAGGCTCGTCTGCTTTAAGTGATCCAAGAGCGTTCCCCTGCGATCATTGATAATGATGCGGGAAACTGCCTGGAACAGGAGGCGATCCTCTTTTGATATCTGGCTGGAAGGTCTCACGAATATTCCACCCGGTCGATCGGTCGCGTTGACTTCCGTACCGACGGCGACGAGCCGCATGATCTGCTCATGAAGGAGTTGCCGGTAACCCGCCTGATCTTCGTTCCAGATGACCAGGTCCACCGCCAGTCCTTTAAGACGCCAGTAGGCGTGGGCCTGAACAAGCTGTCGTACAAGGTTGATGTTGGCGGAATCTTCGATCTGCAGAAGCACGAGGGGAAGATCGCCGGAAATTGAATAGCCCCAGAGGCCGGATTGGCCGCGACGATTTTTCATGAGGATGTCCGGTCCGGCACGCAGCGACGAATTTGCGTACAGGACAGACGCGGCCAGACGTCCATAAAGCTGCGCGTCGGCTTCCGTGGCATTGATCTGCCGCAACAACACCTGGCTATGGGTCCACGCCAGATTGAAGACACGATCGGCAAGATGCCGGTCCTGGTATTTCCCGACAAGGTCCATGCAGGTATTTCGTGTTTCGGCGATCCCGGTGACGATGATGATGGTTGCCGATTCTTGCGGATCGAGGGTTATTGGATATCGGATTGCGACAATCGGATCGAGCACGGAACCCTCGCTATCCGAGAGTCCTGCGGAACGTCTCATCGCTTCCGGATCGGCAACGGTGTTTCCGCGACCGATAAACCGCATGCGGTCCGTTTCATAAGAGACTTCCCCTGTTTCGGCCCCGTGCACCGCCATGAGATGGAACATCCATGGCGACTGTTCCTCCAGGGAGCGGGGCCGGCGCGTGCAGAGGATGGCCGTCTGTTCGCGAATGATCTCGGTCTGAACAAAGAGATTGCTGAAGGCCGGGTGCAGCGCGTCCTGAGCGGATGATGCCAGGACGACTTCCGCATAGCTTGTCACTTCGATCGTTCTGCTTGTCCTTGCCCGGTTCGTGATGGTCATCCGGCGCAACTCGATGTCATCCTCCGGCGAAACCGCAATTTCCGTATGGGTGTGGAAGTCCTGATCCAGACGACGAAACTCCGCCCGTCCTTCCGAGAATACGGCCTCGTACTGCCGCGAGACCTTGAGCACGGGTTGGAAGGTCGTTGACCAGAAAACTCCGGTTGCGAGGTCTTGGATATAGCAGAAGGCGCCCCAGTTATCGCGGGTGCTGTCTTCGCGCCATCGCGTTATCGCCAGGTCTTTCCAGCGGCTGTACCCACCGCCCGCGTTTGTGATCATCACGTGATATCTGCCGTTCGACAGCAACTGCACTTCCGGTATCGATGTGTCGGGACTCTTGTAGACGCGGACCGGCATCTCTTCTGCATCATGTGAGGCTGTCTGCACTTCGGCAAGCTCGGTCGTGTGCGAGTAGAACGCCGTGGCCTTGGGAACCCGCTCCTGAAGCAACAGCATAGCGGCCTGAAACGAGGGGTCCGACTCGAAGCGTCGCTGCATGGGGCGGTTCTGGAGCAAGGAAGCCAGCGACAGGAGACTCATGCCCTGATGATGGGCCATGAAGGACCGAACCACCGCGCTCGATTCTCCCCTGGGAAGATGTGTCGGGGTGTAATCAATCGCTTCATAGAAACCGTACTGCCCCTCGAGCCCCCGTGCGGCGAGTGTCTCGAGATTGAGGCAGGCCTTTTCCGGCGCCACCATGAGCGCCAGCGCCGTGGCATAGGGAGCAACGACCAGATCTCCGGCAAGACCGCGTTTGAGCCCCAGGCCGGGCACGCCAAAAGGGCCATACTGGTAATTGAGATGACCGTCGATCGTGTTGTGGCCGGATTCCGAAACACCCCAGGGTACCCCCCGCTTTTTCCCATACTCGATTTGCCTTGCGACAGCCGCCTTGCAGGTCTCGTCGAGGAGTGTCTCTTCATAGGCGGGCATGACGAGGAGGGGCATGAGATATTCGAACATGGAGCCGTTCCAGGAAAGGAGAATCGGCTCTCCCGCGGCCGTTGTCAGGAGCCGTCCCAAGGCAAACCAGCTTTCCTGCGGCAATTTTCCCTGGGCAATGGCGACAAAACAGGAGAGTCTCGCTTCCGATGCCAGTAAATCATAGTAACTCTCGTCCCGCCGGTTTTCACTGATGTTGTAACCGATGGCCAGAAGATGGCGAGTCTCGTCATAGAGGAAGTCATAATCAATGAGGGCAAGCGCATCGCATTGTGATGCCAGGTCGTCGATGACGGCGATTCTCGCTCCGGCCCGGGTGCCGGCCTCCTCGATGGCTCTCGAAAGCTTATCAAACTGCTCCCGCTCATCCGGCACCTTGGCGTGCAGGTCTGCCACTCCCGGCAGTAACGTCTTGTCAAAATCGGCCAGTCTGCGCAGTGTCGGAATATCGCCGAGGCCAGGAATGTCGGCGAGCACCCGGGAAGGAAGCAAAAGGGCGGTCCATGGCGCGAGAAAAGTCAATTCATCGAGGGCCGCCCGGCATTGGCCGGCAAAGGCCCTCATCCACCATGCAGCCTGGCTCTCAGCAGGATCGGCGTCAAATTCATGTGCCACGTCCAGGGCAGACGCGGTGACGTCAGAGAGCCTCTCCCATGCTGCCTGGCACGTATCCGGCGGGGAGATGCACGAAGATGCCAAATCATCCCTTATCTGAACAAGCCGGGCCGGAATGGGGTCCCCGGCGACGTCCATGAGAACGTTCAGCGTATCGAGGAGCCCGTCGAATACCTTTGCCCCCATGATCTTCTCATTGGGGAGTTCCGTGAGCCCGGCCCGCAGCGTTAACAAATGGGCTGCGAGATTTCCGCTGTCCACCGTCGAGACATACATGGGCAGCAGCGGCTTCAGGGATTCCGTGTCATACCAGTTATAGAAGTGCCCTTTGTGGCGCTCCATCGATGCCATTGTGCGGAGTGTATCCAACGTGCGTTCGATGAGCTCCCCTGCGGAAAGATAGCCGAAATCCCAGGCGGATAAGTTGGCAAGGAGGGCCAGCCCCATGTTGGTCGGTGACGTGCGATGGGCAATCTTGGCCAGCGGCTGTTCCTGGTAGTTATCGGGGGGAAGCCAATGATCAGCCGGGCCGACGAACGTTTCAAAGAAATGCCACGTCTTTCTGGAGATCTTTCTCAGAAAGATGATCTGGTCGGCGGTGAGCTCTGCTTCCCGGCGCTTGAGCGGCTCACTCATCAGCCACACAACCCCGGGAGCCACAAACCAGAGGCAAAGCACGGGCAAGGCGACAACCAGGGCCTCCGGCCTTGTCATGGCGAGATCGATCGTCACGGCAACGGCAATGGCCGGGCAGATCCACATCGTCCGGAAAGAGGCAGCAAGGCCTTTCCGGCTCTTGCGATCGGAGTCGCCCGAAGGGTTCCATTCGAGAAGCCGCTTCTTCGCAACCAGCAGACGCCAGATGGTGCGTACAACAGCGTCCATACTGAACAAAGCTTCATAAGGCAGACAAATAAGATTAAATGCAGCCTGGCCCATGTTCCTGGCGCTCCCGCGCATAGCGGCGAGCAGGTGCTGACCGGGAAGGACATCGCCCGGCTTCTGAAGGAGATCCACCAGAGTGTTCATCAGGGAAGGGATCACGATGATGCCCAGCACCGACAGGGTCCACAGCCAGGGCATGGGCAAGACGGTCCAGCCTGCAAGAAGCAGGAGCGTCAGCGCCAGAGGCGAAATGCTCCGCCGGAGGTTGTCGAAAATCTTCCACCTGGAAAGCAGGGAGAGAGGATTCTTCTGAAAACGTGCATTCGGGCCGGGGACACCCGGCAGGATCCAGCGGAGGAGCTGCCAGTCCCCGCGAATCCAGCGGTGCCTGCGACTCACGTCAGCGTCGTAGCGAGAGGGGTATTCCTCATAAAGCTGAACATCACTCAGAAGGCCTGCCCGCGCATGGCACCCTTCGATCAGATCGTGGCTCAAAATCCGGTTTTCGGGAAAACGTCCCCGGAGAGCCTGTTCGAACGCATCCACCTCATAGATGCCCTTGCCGATGAAGGATCCTTCTCCGAAGAGGTCCTGGTACACATCGGAGACGACGCGGGTATAGGGATCGATGCCTGCATCACTTCCCCACATGCGGGCATACCGGGAACGGTTCGCCCCGGGCAGGCTGACGGCCACGCGCGGCTGAAGGATGCCGTATCCGGCACACATACGTTGCCTGTCTTCATCGTATTGCGGACGGTTCAGCGGGTGTGCCATGGCCCCCACGAGCTGCCGCGCTGTATCACGGGGGAGTTGTGTATCCGTGTCGAGGGTGATGATATATTTAACCTTTTCCAGTCCTTCCGTATCGCCGACGATGAGCGAAAAGCACTCTCTCGAGCCGCCACGCAGAAAGGAATTCAGCTCCGCAAGCTTCCCCCGCTTGCGTTCGTAACCCATCCAGATATGGTCCTGGGGATTGAAGCGGCGTGGACGATGGAAAAGGAAAAAGGTGTCGCTTTCTGAAGTTCTGTATTTTTCGTTCAGCCCCTCGATTCCCTGCCGGGCCAGCAACAGGAGCGGCTGATCATCAGGCAGTGATTCATGGCCCGCATCCCGAAAATCGGTGAGCAGGACAAAACGCAGGTTCTCGTCGCTGTTTGCCAGGTACCGGACCTCCAGTGCCTCCAGCAGGTGCTCGATGTTTCCGGCACTTGTGATCATGGTGGGAACCACGACAAGGGCAGACGATTCGGGAGGAATCCCTTTGGAGAAATCCATTCGGGGAAGCGGACGAGGTGCCACAACGCGTGTCGCAAGCCAGTTCACCATGGCTGTCGCCAGCTGGCTGACACCGAGCAGGGAGACGATGCCGATCAGCCATACCCAGGGGCCGCGTAACCCGCCGGAGTGGGCCTCTGCAAGCAAACATCCGGTGAATATCGCCGTGAGTACACTGATCGTGCCCAGATAGCAGGACAGGGGAAATCGGTGAACGACCCTTCGAATCGTGTCAGTGGGAGACAGACGCACCCCTGCATGCACTTCAAGCAGAGCCAATCCCTTGTCCATCAGGTAAAAGCCGACATGATTCTCCCGATCGCCGCCGCCGGCCGTACCCTTACCCTTTCCGGCAAGGTGGATCGCGGCGCGCGCCACCTCGATTTCGGACAGCAGGCTGCTCTTCGTGATCTTCTCCACAACGTGACGGTATTGATCGCGAGTGGCGAAATCCATTCTCGCGTACACACCGGCAGGGTCCTCGCGGAGGGTCTGCTCGACCTTGCTCATCGTTTCGACGAATTTGCGCCAGTCCATGGCGCCCAGGAAGCGGAGGCTGCCGATGCTGTTACTGATGGAAAGCTGATCTGCCGCTTGCTGCTGATTCTCCGACTGTACCAACTGTTCAATCGTCAGACTTGACTCGGAGAGTTGCTGCTCAATCCACGTGAGGGGCAATGCAAGAGCGGGCCCCTGACCCTGCAGACGGCGTGCAAGCTCCGCCACGAAGGAACTGACCATGGGAGGCTTTGAACGTGCCATGTCGGCAATGACCAGGATCAGGTTCTTCGGGTTTCTCAGGGCGGTCTCGGTGATCCGGTCGGCCCAGTAATCGGCATGGTTCCGATCGGTCCTGCGGGCGGCAATCCTCGTTGCCACGCGCCGGAGGTTCTCGATCAGCGCCAGGCGGAGCATGATGGGGATGGCCCATAACTCACCCAACTCCAACATGGTGACCGTCTGATATGCGGTCACGAAACTGCTGAGGCTCTCAGGATCCACCCGACCATCGCCATGAGAGATCGTCTCCAGGGCAATGTCATATACACGGGGGAACCCCCTTGACGGACCCTTTTTCAAGCGGGGCAGTCCCTTACTGTAGCCCTTGGGAAGGTGTCTCCTGGCCGTGCGAATCTGTTCTTCGATCAGGTAGAAATTGTCGAGGAGCCATTCTCCTGCCGGTGTAATCCTCCTGTTTCCTTTCACGGCCTCTGTGAGCAGGTCTCGAACTTCATGGAGGATGCCTTCATTCTCATCGAGACGCGTCAGCAATTGCTCGGGGGTATGGCCTGTGCCCAGCGCGTGTGCTGCGGCAAGGGTCTTGCCGTGTTGCTCCATCTGAACGGTACTGAATAGCTCCGATCTGAGGGGCGGCTCATCCCCGACGCGCGTATGCGGCGGACCTTTTGTGTGGAGGGGGGGCCTTGACAGGCGCAGACTTCCGATAATGGTCCTGCTGAGGGACGCCAAGTTGAATATCTCCTTGTTGTGAGGTTACGTTCAGATCAACCAGACTGTGAATGTGGCAGCGTCCTGGACTCCCGCTCCTCGTTGATCACGGGTGTACTGGTGTAAAGTGGGCACATGTCACTTTTTATCTTTATATATAGTCTATCCGCTTGATGGGTGACTTACCAGTGTTATTATCAGATGACAGCCAATCAAGATCCAAAGAAAAATTTGTTCTGCTTTCCTGTGAGACCATTCATACAAGAGAAAATGCCATTGACAATCGATCCATCTTGTGAGATATTTTAGAAAAATAAGTCAGAGTGATCCCCCAATTCAACCTCACCTTTTAACTTTCCGGATGTCTTCAGGGTAGAGGTTTTTTGAAATTCACCAATTTCCAGCCTCTAAGCAACAAAAATATTTTCTGAAGTTTGATGTAGTTGATTTTCTCATGTACCATCCGCTTCCCTGATATATTCTCCAGCCTATCAGAAGTTTAGTATTCGCTACAGGTCCAAGGGCAATACAACGAATCCTACATACAATAATTGGAAGGAAACTGTATCCATGTTTAAATGGATGGTTGTTTTTTATAGCAATCAACAGATGTTTAAATGTTCGTAGGACATATTCAACTGATTGCTGATTATAATCTTATCGATATGAAGAGAGAGTTTTGACCGGTGTGACACTTCAAGATAATAAAAATGGGTAGATAGGATCTTCTGCAACAGGTTTTTTTTTAGGGTGATTGCAACAAGGGCATGGACGGCAACGGCGATACAGATGACAGGTCTTCACGCTTCATTGCGTTTTCGGTGATGCGTTGACAAGAATGAAGAATTGGAGGTGTTATCATGGAAAAGAATATCGGAGAGACAATCAGAAGTGCGCTCGCAGGGGTTTTTAAAGGCACCCGAGATGTGGCAATGGGAATTATCGATGTCGTGAGCGCCACTACGGTAAAAACGCTGGAGGGGGTTAAAGACATTGAAGTTGCAGTTGCCTCTATTGTCACCGGAGCAATTAAGGCAGCGGGAGAAATTGGAGCGGATCTGACAACCGTTACCAAGAATTCTATCATCGGCATACTCAAGGGAGTTCATGAGATAGGTTCTGTTACCATTGATGTCATTCGCAACACTGCTCATGGAGCGGTAACAGGGACCGCAGAGATAGGTGGGGACATTACGTCTGTCGCCAAGAGCGCTATCGTTGGAGCAATCAGCGGAACGAGGGATATTGCCATATCAGCGGAAGAAGCTGCATCAGAAGCAGCGCGGGGTGTTATCCGTGCGATTTCCGAAGTGGGTGGAGATGCGGGTCTGGCGACCAGAAGCGCCATCAAGGGTGCTATCGGCGGTGTAGCGGAAGCCAGCAGCCAGCTGACAACGGTCATAAAAGACACCTCTAAAGGGCTGGTGCTGGGGGCATCAGAAGTAGGGGGAGATGTAGTCGCCGTTGCCAAGAATGCAGTCTTGGGCACCTTGGAAGCAGCGAAAGAGATTGGATTGTCATCAGAGAAAGCTGCATCAGCAGCAGCAACGGGCGCCATTGAGGCAGCGGAAGCCATTGGTGGCGAAACAGGCGCTGCCATTCGAAATGCAGTAATGGGGACCATTGGCGGTGTAAAAATCGTTGTAAAGGAGCCATTCAAGAAATAGAGTGAAATGTGCTCAAGTATTTAATATCGCTTGATTTACTCTTTACGACCGCCTCAGCATCTTGTTGGGGCGGATTTTTTTATGAAAGTAAACCTCTCCTGGCTGAGAGTGTTCCGGAATCCGCTCAGGATTTGCCGTCGGGACCGGACCGGATTCGGCCCCTTCTTCGCTGCCTTGGCAAAAAAGAGTGTATTTCAAATCCGTCCCCTTTTGCTCTTAGATAAACCATCGCCGGCGCCGCCTTGATGAAATGCGGGCGCAGGCTGTACGTGTAGGCGCCCTGGTCGGGAACGAGGAGCACGTCTCCGGGCTCGATGCCGTCTCCCCACTACGCGTACCCCCGGACGTCACGGGGCGTGCATAGCGATCCCATGACAAGGCACGGACTCTCCCGGAGGGCCGGCCGGCCGCAGGTGGTGCGGGGGAAATAAACCCGACCTGTTTTTTATTTTTCCTCGCACCCCAACAGCGGCAGCAGATAGGCAAGGGAACTGATCTCCACGTCCGGCTGGGACGGCAGGCGCTCCCTTTGCTGGCCGAACCGGTTGACCCAGGCCACCCGCAGGCCTGCGTTCACCGCCCCCACCGCATCCCATGAATTTGCAGAGAGGAAAACGATCTGCCTTGCCTTGAGGCTCAGCCTATCCACGGCAAGCCCGTAGACCCGCGGATCTGGCTTGTAGATGCCGACCTCTTCAACGGAGAGAAGGCAGTCGACGAGATCCGTGAGCCCGCTGCTCTTCACGGCCGCCGACAGCATGTCCGGCGTCCCGTTGGACAGGATGACAAGCTTCCATCCCCCGTCTTTCAGTGCTTTCAGGGTCCCCTTGACGTCGGGGTAACAGTCCAGTTCGAGGTACGTATTGACGATTGCATCCCTCAAGGCCCGGTCGGCAATGCCGCAGGCGTCGAGGGCGTAATCCAGGGCGTCCTGCGTGACCTGCCAGAAATCCGCGTGGCTGCCCATCAGGCTGCGCAGCCACGTGTACTCAAGCTGCTTGGTCCTCCAGAGGGCGGACACCCGATCGGCAGCGCCGCCGAGGCGTTCGCGATGCCTGCCGGCGGCGGAGTTGAAATCGAACAGGGTTCCGTAGGCATCGAAGACGCACGCTTTGACACCATAGAAGAACGATTGCTGACACATGGAAGGAACCTCCTTTCGGGTTTTGCCTGTTCGTCCATCTCTTCAGGAATCGCTGTCAGAGGAAAAAGGCGGTCAGACGCAAAACGTTTTCCAGATGCCGTTGTGCGCGACGATTCGCGACGATTCGCCGGGGCGGTGGGGCTGCTTGTAGCCGGCGATGGTGTACTCGCTGTCGTGGGGCAGCTTGACGCCGAAACCGCCGTCCTCGGAGAAGGCCTGGGGAAGTATGGTGAAAATCTCCCGTTGCTTCGCTGCCGCAAAGAGCTCGTCGGCGGTCCGGCACGCGCTCAGCTCCTCCATGCTCTTGAGGGTGGGGGGCATGAGGAGGATCTCCTTCCGCTCGTGAAGCCTCAGGGCCTCTTCGGGTGTAAGCCACCGCGATTCCACAAGTTCCCGGTTGTCGTGGACCGGAACCTGGCCGTCGGGCAGCCAGGCCAGGAAAAAACGGGTGTCGAAGCGTTTCGATTCGATATCCGGCGTGATCCAGTGGGAAAAAGGGATCAGCCGGTCCATGGAGAAGCGGAGATTCTCCCGCCGGCCAAGCTCGATGAACGTTGTTTTGCGCTCATTGAGCGACCGCCGATGGGCGATGAAGCGATCCGCCGTCCCGGCATCGGCGAAGTCGATAGGCTCCCCGGAACCGCTGCGGGCAAGCAGCACGCCCGCCTCCTCGAAGGTTTCCCGAATCGCCGCCACGCAGAGCCCCAGGGCTGTTTCCCCGGGAAGGTCCGGCTCCTGAAGAAACCGGCCCGCATCGCCCACGGCCAGGCCGTCGATGAAGGGATGAAAAGCCGGATCGCAGTCCGTCTCATCCAGACGGCCGCCCGGAAACACATAGGCTCCGCCCATGAAGGACTGATTGCTGTGCCTGCGCATCAGGAAGATTTCAGACTGTCCCCGTTCGCTGTTGCGCACAATGATCACCGTTGCCGCGTCGCGGGGCGGATTCATCTTCCCGGACACCTTCCTGAGTGCCGCTGATAGCCATGATGACGACGATCCCCTTTTCGCTCTGGATTCTGCGGACCCGATTTCAGTTCGGTATACGTAGCACAAGTCAACGGGAGAGAGAAAGAGACAGTTGCTTGACATCTGAGCTTAAATATTTGATATCACAAGGCCAATCAAGAGATTTGGGGAATGCACTCCCATGGGACATGATGTCCATGAAATCGCAAAGCAATACGATGCCGTGGCCGGAGAACATACGGAGCGGGAACCCTGTCGCGACGTGGAGTATCGGAGCCGACGGGCCTATGTCTTTGCCAAAAAGCCGCCGCAGACTGCCGGAGTCAGGTCGTGAAACGAAACCATGACCCCTGAAATGTATCATTGCAAGAGCTGCCCCCATGAAATATCATCCGTCTCATCGATGCCTGAGGAGAATTCCCACGCTTCATGGTCCGGCGATCGAATGCTCATCCACCGGAAATCCTTTATCGGTCAGGAGGAACTCATGTTCCGTTTTCTCATGCCGTTTCTGGTCATGTTCGCGCTCATGATCGGTGGCGTTCTCGTCATGAGCTTTGTGCCCCTGGGCCCTCCCCCGATCCCTCATACCCTGATTGTTCTCGGTGTCGTCGTGGTATCCCTCCTGGTCTTTTACCTGAACGCCCGCTTCATGATGAAAGGCAATCCCGAAAAGGACAGGTGGATGACCGATGGAACCGACGCCAGGGCGGAGGTTCTGGAGATTCGCGATACGGGTCTGACAATGAACAACGACCCCATGGTTGCCCTGACCCTGATGGTAAAACCCCGATACGGCAGCTCGTTCCAGGTTCAGACGAAGACATGGGTTTCACGCGTGGCCATCCCCCGAGCGGGCGACGTGATCGACATCAGATATGATCCGACCGATCCGCAGAGAGTACTCGTGATTTCGTCTTAAGGAGAGAGAGGGTAACGAATACGGATGCACAAACAAAAATCATTTTAACCAGCTACAATGGCATTTCCGCGTTTCTTGAACGGATCTGCCGCGTGGGCGCGTTCATTGTTCAGGGATGATTCAACGGAGACATGCTTCCTGAAAACGTTAATGGATTGATTTGGAAAGGAGAGACGTGATGGGAGACAAGGGCGGGAAGAAAGATAAGGAAAAGGGGCAGAAGCAGAAAGCCGATAAGCAAAAGCAGAAAAACCAGGACAAGCTGGATAAGCAGCCGAAAAGAAAACCTTGAACTGAAAAGGACAGTTCATTTTTTCATACCCCGGCAATTCGAATGCAGGTCTGATCAATGAAGGGAGGAAGCAATGAAAAAATGTTCCGTATTCATCATGCTTATTTTTATTTTTTCCATCGCCTATGCGGAAGCAGCGGGGAAAGATAAAAAGATCCCCTTCGATTTTCCCGACC
Organism: Syntrophaceae bacterium; assembly: GCA_013177825.1. Classification (NCBI taxonomy): domain Bacteria; kingdom Pseudomonadati; phylum Thermodesulfobacteriota; class Syntrophia; order Syntrophales; family Syntrophaceae; species Syntrophaceae bacterium. The sequence goes on along the minus strand of JABLXX010000002.1, from coordinate 518,265 downwards.
TGAAGCAGGAGGATGTCGCCAAGCGATACGTAAAGCATGCCTTCAAGGACAGGAAGAATCCGCTTTTCCGATTCGAGATGATTTTCCCGAAGGACTGGAAGGTCATCAACATCAAGGAGCCGTCCGAACTGCCCGAGAACGGAGGCCCCGTCGAGATCGGCGCCTTTCACCGGTTCAAAGTTCCGGACGATCCCAAGAGCGATATCCTGGCCGGCATCTACATAACGGCCGTGCGCGTTCCGGCGGAATGGACCGATGTGCAGGCCCTCGACAACGTGACGTCATACCTGATGAAAGGGCACAGTTTCCGGGTTCTGCAATCCAAGGAATACAAGCTGTCGAGGACGACGTTGAAGGACATGCTGATCACATACAAAGTTCCAAAGGACAAGACCTACTGGTCCCGAATCACGGGATTCAAGGTCAAGGACGACACCCGGGCTTATGCGTCGGGGAAGAAAGACATCCTGTATCTGGTGCAGTTGAACACGTCGGAAAAGGATTACAAGGCGTTTGCGGCAGAGGCGTTTTATATGGCCAAAGTGTCGCTGCGGCTGGAATGACGGAGCGAACAAACGGAGGTGAGTGCATGCATTGCTCGGGCATAAGGCGTTTCAAGATCGGAAACGGAATGTCGGCCGGGATCGCGCTCGGCCTCATCACGGCCCTTTTCATGTTTCTGTCCGGCACTCCGCTCTGGGCGTCACCGGCAGCGGAACCGGCGGCCTCAAAGCCGCAGAAAGAAACCACGATTGACGCGAAAAAGACATTCACTGAAGAGATCAGACAGGCGAAGAATGCCTTCGACAACGACATTCAAAAGGCCAGGGAGGATTATCGGAAGGCTGTTCAACAAGCCAAAGAGGATATGAAATCCGCCAAGGCGGCCTCCGCCGAAAAGGCGAGGGAAGTCCGTCAGGCCAGTCTCGATGCAATCAAGGCCGCCAAGGAGAATCTGAAGCTGGCCCAAAAAGCAGCTCACGAAGAGTGGCTGAAAGCGAAGGAAGCGGCGAATCGGAAGTATCGGGAAGCCCGCTCGCGTCAATGACGTTGAATTATTTGTCAATCCGAGTATCGTTCAGGACGGTCAATGAGCCCGGCCCCCCTGCAGACAAGGGCCGGCGGGAAGGAATCCCCGGGGCAACCCCGGCGGGTAGATGAACCGCGAACCGGGATCCGCGCTGTTTTTGAGGTGAATCAGGGGGCAGGCTCCGGAAGAAAGGAGAATCCGAGATGAAAAAGGTTCTGGCTGTGCTGATGCTTCTGTCATGGGTGATGCTTATGCCGTCTCCGGCCATGGCGGAGGTCGATGTCAAGGTCCGCATCAACATCCCCTTGCCTCCGCCCATCGTATTTCCGGCGGTGCCGGAGGTGGTTGTAATACCGGAAACGTACGTCTATGCCGTTCCGGACGTCAGAGAGGAAATCTTCTTCTACAACGGCTGGTGGTGGCGTCCGTGGGAAGGGCGCTGGTATCGCTCGCGCAACTACGACAGAGGCTGGGCCTACTATGAGCGCACACCGGGTTTCTACAAGCGCGTGCCCCCCGGGTGGCGAAACGATTATCATAGCCGACGCTGGAAAGGACATGAGTGGGACCAGCGCCGCATCCCGTACCGCGACATGGAAACAAACTGGCGCGGATGGCAGCGTGGGAAGCATTGGGAAAGAGAAAACTACTGGGGCGTGAGGGGGCAGCAGCCCCGGAAACAGGGGCCGATGCGCGGCCAGCCTCAGCAGTACCGGGACGATCGCCAGGGACCGCCGGCGAAGGCGCAGGAAGCCGGACCGCAGTCGAAGCAGGTTAAAAAGAAACAGGAGCGCCGGGACAGAGACCTGGACGACGATCGGGGAAGAGGCAGGGGCAGAGGCAGGGGTCCCCAGAAGGATGACAGGGATCGTGACCGCGACGATGACCGGGGCCGTGACAGGGATGGCCGCAGGTAATCCGGGCCCATAGAATTGCGAAAAAGGCAGCCCTTGCTTTCTTTGCAGGGGCTGCCTTTTATGATTACCCCCCTTTAAATGGGTGTCCTTCATGAGCAAGAAGAAATTGATCTCTTTCTTGATTGCCGCCGTCGTTGTTGCCGTTCTCGCCTACCTGCTCCTGTTCGGAAAGCTTTTTCCATATTCTCCGATTGCGCTTGGTTTTGATAAGCATGAACTTCAACATGTGGTCGTTTATGTCGAAAAAGGAGCAATGTTCAACAGATTTCAGGAAATCGATTCCTGCATTCCCATGGTGGAGAATTTTCATACGCTGAAGTTCAGGAAAAAACCGAGGATATTTCTTTTCGGCGACAGGAAGACATATGCCGACCGCTCCCTGTCAAAAGCCCGGTTCTGCGCTTTTTACAACGGCGATATCGTCGTATCGCCCTGGGCTCAGAAAGAAGCATCGGAAGGATTGATTTCCATGGAGATATACCTGAGGCACGAATTGTCTCACTCTTTGATTTACCAGCAGGCAGGAATCCTGAATGCCTTCCGGTATCCGGACTGGCTGCTCGAAGGCATCGCCGTTTACAGCGCAAATCAGATGGGAACGTCCTGGTATCCCTCAAAAGAGCAGACATATTCCTATATTCGCAACGGCGATTTCATGCCGCCCCGATTTTATAAAACACAGAAAGAAGATCAGGTGAATATTGTCGCCAGGCCCAGAACTCCATTCATATATTGTGAATTTTCCTGCATCGTCGATTATCTTGTAAACAAGTACGGCAAGGATAGATTCCTGGCATACATGAAAGAACTCTTGAACGGCGGCAACCATGACGACGTGTTTAAAACGAATTTCGGCATTCGCTTTGATGAAAGCATAGAGGAATTCAGGCAATCCGTGATGCAGCAGTCATAACGGCAGGAATAATATAATTTCCCTTATTTATAGGGGCTTTTCCCCTCTGCCACCCCTTCCTTCGCCGGACAATCAAAGAAATCCGAACGAGGCAGCTTTCCCGCAACATGGATTCTGGAACCTCATACCGGTTTCCCGTATCCTTCATGAACCCAGGCTGGTCATATTTTATATAATATGCTAATGGATGCTCCCCCGCTGATCGGAATAATGCGAAATCGCTGACAGGACCGGCTCCATGTCTTTACAGTTTATTGAAAAAATGAAAAGGTTCGTTCCGCAAAATCCCGAAAGATCCCATTATCAAGACGAGTACATGGAGTACCTGCATAGTCAGGCAAAGGGAATGCAGCGCGCCTTTGCCTTGCTTGCCATGATTTCCTGGCTCCACTTCGGTTTTTTCCTGGATCCTGAACTTCATCCCGAATTCCCCGAGTTGCTTTATTTCCGTCTGGGCCTGAGTGCCGTCGGCTTGATCGTCTTTGCAGCCACTTTCTTTGACAGGATCAGGGGAAAGGGTCTCGGCCTGCTCCATCTGATGCTTGCTTACATGCTGTTCAGCTGCGCCTACTTTACGGGGAGGATTGCGGACGACCCGAGCTACATCGCGGGTTTCATGCTCGTCATTGCCATCGCCACGTTCATGCCTTCGCGGCTGATCGTTCTGTATCGATATTACATGCTTTCCATTATCATCTTCGTGGGTGCCATCCTGATCCACAGGCCGGATATCAATTCCTACAACGTCCATTACTCCATGAACAACCTCGTCATTGCGTACGTGTTTGCCGGTGTGATGGGGTTCATGCTCGAAAAGTACCGTTTCCAGACATTCCTGAATCAGCACAGGATCACCCAGTCGAACAAGGATTTGCTGTACGAAATCGCCGAGCGCGAACAGGCGGAAGAGGCACTTCGCGACAGCGAGGAGCGGTACCGAAGCCTGGTGGAGCAGGCGAGCGAGATCATCATCCGAACGGATGGCACCGGAAATATAACCTTCGTGAATCCAGCCGGTTTTTCAGTTACGGGATACACAGAAAAGGAACTCGTCGGGAAACAGTACCTGGACTTTGTCCATCCCGACGAGCGGCAGGCCGTCGACCGGTTTTTCGGTCGTCAGTTCGTCAAGAAGCTGCATAATACCTATTTTGAATATCCCCTGAGAACCAAGGAAGGGAACAAGGTTTGGCTGGGCCAGAATACCCAGGTGATCCTCAAAGACGGCCGGACGGCAGGCTTTCAGGCCGTGGCCCGCGATCTCACGGAGCACAAAAAGATGGAGGCTGAGATCATGGCCCTTTCGATCACGGATCAGCTCACGGGCCTGCACAACAGAAGGGGATTTCTGTCTCTTGCGGGACAGCAGTTGAAGATCGCAGAGCGGGAAAAGAACGCCATGCTGCTTCTTTTCGCGGATCTGGACTGGCTGAAATGGATCAATGACACGCTGGGCCATGATGAAGGAGACAGGGCGCTCATGGAGGCGGCGGCCGTATTCAAGGAGACGTTCAGGACCTCCGACATCGTTGCCCGTCTGGGAGGAGATGAATACGCCGCCCTCGTCGTCGACGTAACGGAAGCGGATTTCGAGATCATCAGCGCCCGCTTGCAGTCCCAGATCGACATGAAAAACAGCCAGGAGAACCGGAAATACAAACTCTCCATCAGCGTGGGCTGCTCCTACTACAATCCTGCCAATCCCTGCACCATCGATGAACTCATCGCCTCGGCAGACAAGCTGATGTACGAGCAGAAGCAGAGCAAGAAGTGCCTCCTCCTGCAAGGGGAAGCACTTGCAGTCAGCAGCCCCTATTATTCGGCCGCCCCTCCCCTCCCCTCGACGCAGCTTTGATTTTCACCCACTTTTTTCTGTTGTCGGGACGGGCAACCCCTTTCCCTCTCTTCTCCAAATCCGTCATGATCTGTACCGTTCCCGACACCCATCCCTTGCAAAGATGATGAATATCCGTTACTGGAACATCAATATCACCGGATACTTCTTCTCAATTTCAACCATTCAGTGCATCAGCCAGCCTGATTTCTTCGGACCGCCGTTCGGATGGAGCCAGGAAAACAAGGACATGCTAAAAAAATATCGAAAAATACACAAAAGGAGGGGAAAATGAGATTATTTACTATATTTGTTTCTCTTTTATTAATCTTTGGCGCAACGGCCGTCCAGGCCGACACCCTCGATTCCACGGAGAATGCAAGAAAATTGACCGATCAGGTTATGGCAAAAGTTACTGCCGGCGATTTCCTAGGCGGCTTCAACGTAATGAAGCCTTATCTTATCATTCCGGATTCCGAATTTAATGTAATGTGTGAACAGGCAAAATCACAACTTCCGGTTATTCAGAGCAGGTTTGGAACGAGTGTCGGCAGCGAGTTCATAAGTGAAAGAATGATTGGGAAATCCTTATTGCAGATCGTGCACATTCAAAAGTTTGAAAAACATGCAATGCGCTGGCGATTTACGTTCTACAACCCAAAAGGAAAATGGATTTTGAATACATTCAACTTCGACGAGAATATCCAAGCCTTGTTTACTGAATATCACAACGAGAAATGATCCCGCCCGTTATTCCTTCGGGTTCTTCTCTTTCAACCTCTTGGTCAGAAAGCTGTCCAGCTGGTTGACGAAGGCCTGGCAGTCTTTCTTGCCAAATGCCGGCGGACCGCCCGTCATCAGGCCGCCGTCTCTAAGCTCGTTCAGCAGGTCGCGCGTTGCCAGCCTGTCCTTGATGTTGTCTTCCGTATAAAGCTTGCCTCTGTAGTTGAGTGCAAAGGCGCCCCTGGCAACCACCCGGTCTGCAAGCGGGATATCGGCCGTGATCACCAGGTCTCCCGGCTGCGCCATTTCCACGATGCGATCGTCGGCAAGATCGGGGCCTTCAGGGACAATAACGCTCGACAGAATGCCCGACGGTTCGTATCGGACAGGCTTATTGGCCACGAACACCACGGCCACCTGCAGCCGCAGGGCGGCCCTGATCAACAGATCTTTGGCCGCATTCGGAAATCCGTCTGCATCGACATAGATCCGCATGGTCATGAATCCAGGATCTCTTTGACGCGGCCGACAATGCCGCTCTGGAGACGCACCTTGATGCCGTGGGGGTGACTTGGCGACTTGGTGAGGATATCCCGGACGATGCCCTCTGTCAGCCTGCCGCTCGACTGGTCCGGCTTCTGGACCACTTTCACGCGCAACCCGGGTCTGATATCCGATCTTCTGTTTCCGCTCATATCGATTCCACCACGCGATATTCCAGGCAATGAGCATCCGGTGTTCGTTCGATTATTCCGTATTTTTACCGGTTGAATTGCGATTCTTGTTAACACAAATTCCCTGTGGGAACATTACTATTATCATTCATTTTCCTATATTATTTCTTTCCATTTCCATTGAATGGGGGTAGTGATGCATAGAAGTTTTGCAAATGCCGTCCAGGTATATCCATTGTCATGGCACAGCCAACCGCGCATTACGATAAAGTTCCGATAAGACACCCTCTCCCACTGCTGATTCCACTGCGTTCGTGCAACATCTTTTGTGTCTCCGAGAGAGCGGCTGTAAAAAAATCAAAAATCCGATGCGAGGCGTAAGAGCAAACGCCGAATTCAATTCATAGGAGGACCATTTATCATGCAGCCGAAACTTCGTACCACGGTAGCCTTCATTGCAGGGCGCATCATCACCGGCCTGGACACGTTATCCATTTACGATCATTTCCAGTCCAAGTCCGTAAGTTTTGAGGCCACTCTGAGCCCGAAATACGTCAAGGTATTTAATGACGACAGGGGGTGTTATACGGCCGGACCGGTAGAAAATAACGTCTTCGATCTATACGATTTCGGTCACGGACATAGTATTGAATTGGAAATAAACGGAAACAAGTTCAAAGGGTATGATGAGTTGGCCCCGTGTCATTTCAACGGCGAGGTGAACGGAGACGAGCTTTCCTTTTATGATGACGGTGAGGAAAAAACGTTTCAATTCAGTTTCAAAGAACCATAGAGGAATTCCTGATTGTCGCGCTGGCCACCGGCATCGGGGCCTGAACGGGATCGAGGCGGATATTTACTCATGAAAAACTCCGTCCTGCGGCACACGGCCATGGAGTACCGGAGGCGCATCTGCCGCGCCATGAACTTCATCAGCCACAACCTCGACCGGGATCTTTCCCTGGAAGAGATCGCCCGAACGGCCAATTTCTCGATGTTTCATTTCCACCGGATCTTCAAAGCCGTGGTGGGCGAGACCGTCGCGGAGTTCACCAGGAGGCTCCGCCTGGAGCTGGCCGCCAACCGGCTTCTCTCCGACCGGCATGACAGCATCACCGCGATCGCCATGGACTGCGGATTCTCGAGCTCCCAGAACTTCGCCAAAGCGTTTCGCCAGTCTTTCGGGATGACGCCCTCGGCCTATCGAAAAAGCAAGCAGGGAAACAAGTTCAGCAAGCAGGAAAACGCCTTTTCACTTTGGATCGGATACGGTTCCGGCACCGGGTTCGAAGCGGACCCGGAAAAAAGCGAAAGGATGAGAGACATGAACGCAGAAGTCAAACAAATGCCGGAGTACCATGTCGCCTACGTGCGCAGGATCGGGCCGTACGGCAAGGAAACATGCGAGGGGGCGTTCAGCGAGCTGATGCGGTGGGCGGGGCCGGGGGGTTATCTGAAATCCGGCGAGACCATGATGGTCTATTGGGACAATCCCGAAGTGACGCCGCCGGAGAAATGCCGCATCGACGCCTGCGTGAGCGTTCCCCGGGGAACGACGGCGGAAGGCCAGATCGGCATGCAGACCATCCGCGGCGGATATTACGCCGTCTGCCGCTTCGAGATCCTCCCGGACGGCTTCCCGCAGGCCTGGGAGAGCGCCTTTGCCTGGCTCGTCGGCAGCGGGTACGAGTGCGACGACCTTCCCTGCTACGAGCTGTACCACAACAACGCAGAAGAACACCCCGAGGGCAAGTGGATCTTCGACATCTGCATCCCCCTGAAGCGCCGTTGACGATCGCTCCATCGATAACGAACGATGGGGACGCTCGGCCGCCGAGGCTCGCGACGGACATCGTTGTTGTCCGTCGGCCTCACCGTGTCCAGCAGGTCGTCTGTACCGACGAGATCGAGGCAGGCCACATTGTGTCGGACAGAATTTAAAGCGAGGTGAAGCAATCGGTGGAGAAGGCTCCGGCCGGTCAGAGGCTTGTGTAGGGCACCTCCGCGGGCAGAGCGTATCCATGGCGGACAGGAAAGTTCAATATATTGAAATTATATTTGAATCACCTTTTCTATTGGACGTCGCAAAGAACGTGGCATTTCCGGCCCTCGACCAAAGCGAACGATAAGGTCTGGTCTTTTACTGCCCACACCCAGGAAGTTGGCGAACTGTGGTCGGATCGACGGCACTTCGACGGGTTGGTTCAGGTGCGCATGCCGAATTCCAAGCACCGTGGCCTGTAACGCAAAACGCTCAAAAGCCCGGCCCGTTTCTACCCAACAAGACTTGTCGTCCCGCTCCGAAACAAAAACCGCGACTCCGGCAGAGCTGCGGATATGTCTTGCATATTTGTCATTTTCCGCACCCTCCGTGAAGAACAGATCGAACAGGATTTTACCAAGCCATACTGGAACCGATGGATTTCCAGAGGATCCCGCGAACAATCCATCACCGGTTCTGGCCGCATGAGCACCGTTGAAGCGCACCCAGTCTTTGAGTTCCTGAACAAATGCTCGGTTGCGCATTTGCGCCGTATTTCCCTGAATCACGAAATCAAGTACATGCTCCATGGCTTTTCGCTCAGTCAGCAGGTGAACACGGACACCGTCTCTGGAGCCGGCTTTCTCCAGCAACATAAGGTCTTCTGAAGATATCGGATTTCTGTCGAACTCGCCACGTGTAGATTGCCGCGATGGAATGGCATCGAATAATGGAGAAAGGAAGGGCTTGGCAGGCACCAGGGCGATATCGACGGACTCATCCCCACGAACATTGAACGACGCCTCGCCTCGAAAACCTGACGCTGCTGCAGCCTGTATGAGGTTTTCCACAGCGCAACCAAGGCTGACGAACAGGTGATGATCGTCAGGATCAACCACCGGACAACGACGCTGGAAATCAGGAAGAATGGAAACCGTGTCCTCTCCAAGCTTGAATTTCCAGCACTGTGTGTTGTGACTGGAAGGCGCCAGCGTCGCATATCGAACAATCTCATGTATTTGTGCAGAATGAGAGTTCATGTCGCCTTGAGTGTGGCGCCAAGTCCGTTGCACCAACGCGTCGTATTCCGCATGTGCATTGTGTGCATTCACAGCACACCCTGCGACAACAACACCGGTCCCTCCAATAGCTGCCGCGGCCATGAATTTTCTTCTCGAAATCATGGCAATGCTCCTTCCCCGTCCTTTAGCAGGCTGTTGAAAAAGAGTTTAAAATATTCGATCGATCTTCAAATCTCTTTTTTCAGGTTGAACTTTAAACTGATTTCCCGTCTCTTGAATTCATTGCTTCCCCTCACCTCCCCGCCGCCTTCACCTTCCCTCCCTCTCTAACAGTATCGTCGGGGCGGGCGATGACCTTTTCGCCTTCCTTGAGGCCGGAGAGGATCTCCGCGTTGAGGCCGCTGCGTCTGCCCACCTGGACGATGCGTTTCACGGCCCTGCCGCTGTCGGCGACAAAGACGGCCCAGTCCTGTCCCGAGCGGAAGAGCGCGCTGGCGGGCACCTGGAGAATGTCCTTCCCCTCCCAGACGATGAAGGTCGTGTCGAGGCGAAAGCCGTCCCCCAGAACCTGCCACTGCTCCGGCGGCGAGATAATGTCCACGAGAACGAGGGTCCGCTGCTCCTCCACGCCCAGGCTGGAGATCTTCGTGAAGCCCGCCGGCTCGACGATCCGGATGGTCCCCGTGAGCGGCTGATCGCCTCCCCACCGCTTGAACTCCACGCGCATCCCCTTGCGGAGCTGCACCGCGTCGGACGACAGGACCTCCACGCGCACTTCAAGGTCCGCCTGGTTTCCCAGGTCGAGCAGGGGCTCGCCCTGCTGCACCGCCCCCTCGCTTTCCCGGTAAATCCTGAAGACGCGGCCCGCGACAGGCGACACGACGGCAACGGTGCCCCGGCTTCCCGCCCGGCCGGCCGAGTAGTCCTGCCCGGCGGTCCGGGCCCGCTCCAGGTCGGATCGGGCGACACCCACGGCGGCCTTGGCGGAGGAAAGATTCGCGCCGGCCCGCCTGGCGTCGGCCTCGGCCTGGTCCAGCGTGTCGCGGGCGATGGTGCCTCTCTGGAACAGATTCTTCATGCGCTCGTGGCGCTGGCCGGCATAGTCGGCGTCCGCCCGGGCGGCCTGCTCCCTCTCCTGGGCGGCTTTGAGCGAGGATTCCGCCGCCGCGACGGCGGCCTTCGCCTCGCCGTGGCTGCGGGGATCCAGGGCGGGGGAGCGCAGGGGCTCCAGTTGCGCCACAGCCTGCCCCTTCTTGATCGCGTCGCCCACGTTCAGGTCGATCCGGCGGAGGAAGCCGGGCACCGGTGCGGAGACGGTGAAGCGGTCCTTGAGGCGGGTCCGGCCCTCCTCCTCGATCGTCACCTGCAGCGTGTCCTTCTTTGCCGCGGCCAGCTCCACCTCCACGGCCTTGGGCAGGAAGCCGTAGATCGTCCCGGCGGCGGCGAGGGCGATGACGGTGATGACGAAGATCCTTCTGCGCAGAACGGGTGTCATGGGTTTTCTCCGATTCAAATTCGCGGAATCCGGCGGAGCGCCCGCAGGGAGGGAGTCCCCTCCCCTTCCCTGCGGCGCCGCGACTACTCGCGCGTTTTCAATACCTCAACAAGGTCCAGTCGATCAAGCTTGCGGCGCACGATGAGCGCCGACACGACCGCCGAGATCAGGACGACGGCCGCTGCCATCGAGTACGTGGGCGGATCGAGCACCATGGGAATCCGGAACAGGTCGTTCGCCAGCGCCCAGGCGATGAGCACGCAGAGGCTGTAGCCGATGAGAAAGCCGAGCGGGATGGCCGTCAGGACCAGGAGCCCCAGCTCCCCCAGGAGGATGTAGGACACCTCTCCCCGGGTGTAGCCGAGCACGCGGAGGCTCGACAGCTCCCGGCTCCGCTCGGACAGGGCGATCCGCGCGCTGTTGTAGACGACGCCGACGGCGATGGAGCAGGCCATCAGGGTCGCCACGAAGGTGAAGAACAGCATGCCCTTGGCCTGGACGTCGTAGAAGTTGCGGATCTCGTTCGTCCGGAGCGTGATTCCCGAGACCCGGGGCATCCGGATGAACTGGCGGTACAGCTCCTCCCACTTGTTCGTGTCCGCTGTCAGGTAGGCCCCGGAAACGGCATCCCCCTGCCGGAGGAGCCGGTTCAGCGCCGCCAGGTCCATCGTCCCGGTCGTTCCGATGAACTGCTTGCTCATGGCGCCGACGGGAATCTGGAGGACCTCCCGGTTCCCCTCCAGGACCTCCACCGTGACCGTGTCGCCGGGCTTCACGCCGAGCAGCTCTCCCAGGTAGTCGCCGAGGAGGAGACCCGAGGAGGGGATCGGAACGGGCTTCCCCTTGTCGTTCAACTGGTTGTGGAGGCGGCCGTCCGGCTCGACCCCGTCGATGACGGTCTTGTAGCTCCTGTGGCCGAAGCGGAATCGCACGGGGACCTGGCGGAAGCCCTCCACCCGGTAGACGCCGTCCAGGCCGGCCAGGTCGTAGACGACCCGGCGGGACGTGGGCTCCACGAAGGCCACCGTCATGTCCTCCTTCTGGGAGACCCGGAACTGGACCTGGACCAGGTAATTGACGGCATCCGAGAAGAAGCCGCTCGTCAGCATGGTGGCGCAGGCCACGGCGATCCCGAGGATCGACAGGAGCGTCCGGACGGGCTTCCGCTCCACGTTCCGGAGGATGATCCGCGAGGGCTGGGAGAGCCACCGCCCGATGCCGATCCGCTCGAGATAGGAGACCCGGTACTTTGCCGGGGGCTCGGGCCTCATGGCCTCCGCCGGCGTCTCCCGGGCCGCCCGCCAGACGGCGTGCAGCGTCCCCGCCAGGGCCGAGAGCACACTGATGCCCGTCGCCGCCAGCATCGTCAGCGGGTTGATCCGGAGAACCAGGCTGGGGAAGCGGTAGACCTCCATGTAGAGCTGGCCCATCCTCTGCTCCAGCCAGATGCCGAGCACCGAGCCGCCGGCCAGCCCGAGCAGCACGATCAGGATGACCAGTTTGGCGTAGTGGATGGCGATGTCCGCGTTTTCATAGCCGAAGGCCTTCAGGGCGGCGATCTGCTCGCGCTGGATGCTGACAGTCCGGCTGATGACCACGTTGAGCAGGAAGGCGGCGACCAGGATGAAGATGGTCGGGTAGATCTCGGCGCTCCGCCGGAGCATCCGGAACTCCTCGGAGAGCATGCGGTTCGAGATCTGGTCTTTCCGGGCGTAGGCGCCGAGGCCGCCGTACCGCGCCAGGATGACGTCCAGCTCGGTGATGATCCGGCCCGTGTCGGCCCCGGGCTGCACGGCCATGACGACGTCGTTGAAGGCACCGTCCATGTTGTAGGACTTGCCCAGGGCCTTGCGGCCCATCCAGAGGATTCCGAACCGCTTGAAATCGGGGCTGAGGGCCTCGGGCCGCATGATGAGGACGAATTCCGGCGAGAGGCCGACGCCGGTGATGACCAGGTTTTTCTTCCGGCCGTTGATGATCGCCCCGATCCGGTCGCCGGGCTTGAATCCGTGTGCCTGGGCAAAGGTCTCGCTGACGACCGTCTCGTCGTCCCGGGCCGGATCCGGCATCCGGCCGCTCCGGATGTAGAGCCGGTTGAGGAGGGGGCTGCCGTGCTCCGGGACCGATATCATCTGGGCCGTCACCGGCTCGGGGAAGCCCGTGATGTCCAGCTTGACCGGGGCCACCACGCGGGTCTCCGCGACGGAGACGCCGGGGATCGCGGCAATGCGGCTCCGCAGGCTCTCCGGGGCCCGCTTCAGGGAGACGAAGACATCGGCGAAGGCATAGTCCCGGTAGAAGCGGTCCCGCGTCGCCGTAAGGGATTCCATGGCGCCGATGAACATGACGAAGGCCGCCATGCCGCTCGTGATGACGATCGCGATGGCCAGGGCCTGCCCCCTCATGAGACGCAGGTCCCGGAGGACCTTCCGGTTCAGCGCCTTCATGGCCTCACCAGTGAAGATCCCGCGGCGACTTCTTCTCGGCGTTCACCGTCACCTGGGAGATCCTCCCGTCGCTCAGGTTGATGACGCGGTCCGCCATGGCGGCGATGTCCACGTTGTGGGTGATGATGACCGTAGCCGTGCCCAGCTCGCGGTTAACCCGGTCCAGGGCCTCGAGGACGACGATGCCCGTCCCGGAGTCGAGGGCCCCCGTCGGCTCGTCGCAGAGCAAAACCTTGGGGTTCTTGGAGATCGCCCGGGCGATGGCGACGCGCTGCTGCTCGCCGCCGGAGAGCTGGGCGGGAAAGTGGTCCAGCCGCTCCGAAAGGCCCACCAGGCGCAGGGCCTCAGCGGCCGGCATCGGCTCCGCGGCGATCTCGGTGACGACCTCGACATTCTCCCGGGCCGTCAGGCTGGGAATGAGGTTGTAGAACTGGAAGACGAACCCGACGTGGACCCGTCGATACTCCGTCAGTTCCTTGTCGCCGGCCTTCGTCAGGCTGATCCCGAGGTAGGAGACCTCTCCGCCCGAGGCCGTATCGAGGCCGCCCAGGATGTTGAGGAGCGTCGATTTTCCGCTCCCCGACGGCCCCAGGAGGACGACCAGCTCGCCCGAGTAGAGCTCCATGTCCACGCCGCGCAGCGCGTGGACCTCCAGTTCGCCCATCCGGTAGACCTTGGTGAGCCCCCGGACCTGGAAGACGACGTTGTTGCCGCCGTGATTCTGTCGGGGCTCGGCATTTCCCTTGGCCATTGCGCCGTTCCTCGTTCAAGTGTGGGCGGATGCCCGTTCCTGCTGATCCCGGCCGTCCGCGGCGCGCATCATTCCATGTTTCAGGGCGATTGCACAAGGATCTTTTCGGGGGGAATAACGAAAAAGCCGGGCAGCGGAGGCCGCCCGGCTCGTCGGGAAAAACGCCCGGACCGGACCGGATGGAACACGAAACAACGGCAACGGGGAAAGGGTGTTGCGGCGGCACAGCGGTGCCGCTTTTCTCCGATTTGCAGTCCCGGTCATCCGCCGGTGCCGGGCGCGAGCGTTACGTCCCGGGCTGCTTAGGCCTGACGAGCAGGACCGGGACATTGGAGTCGTGAAGGACCCGGAGCGCGACGCTGCCGAAGACCCACTTCTTGAGGCCCGAGTAGCCGTGGGAAGCAATGACGATCAGGTCCATCCCGTTTTCCTTCGCATACTGCACGATCGTTTCCGCGGCCCGCCCCTCCACGATGACGGACTTCACCGCCACGTTTTCCGCCGCCAGGCTCTCTTCCATCTTGCCCAGGTACTCCTGCCCGCGGCCGAACTCGAACTGCACGACATCCAGGACGTTCGCCCCTTCCGCCACCCAGTGGGCCGGAACCTCCACGACATAGAGAAGGGTCACGGATCCGACGCATCCCCATCCCTCCTGCGCCATCTTCCTCAGCTCGTCGAGGGCGCATTCGGCAATTGCGGAGCCATCCAATGGCACAAGGACATTCTTGTACATGACGCACACCTCCTTTCCTTGTCATCCATCGGCTCCCCGGCGTGACCGGATCCTCCGGCCGCTCGGGGCGCGGTTCGTCTCCCCTGAAACCCCGTCTCCGGCCGGCCTAAGCCGCCGACTCCATGTAGACGGTACGGATCGGGAAGGGAATCTCGATTCCGTGCTCGTCGTACGACCTCTTGAGCCTCTTGACGAACTCGTGCTTCACGAAATACTGGTCCACAAACTCGCCGACCCGGAGGATCACCGTGAAATCAATGCTGAAATCGTTGAAGGTATGGTAGCGGATGAAGGGCTCGAAAGCGGCGACCCCGCCCTGGGCCTCCGCCAGAACCCGGGTAGCCGTTTCGATCGTGACGCGCTCCACGAGCTCCAGGTCGCTGTCGTAGCTGACGCCGACCTCGACCAGAACGGACATCTCCTTCTGCGGATGGTTGTAGTTGGTCACGATGGCCGAAGCGATCTTGGAGTTCGGGATGATAATCAGGTTGTTGGGGAGGGAGCGGATTGTCGTGTATCGCCAGTTGATGTCCGTCACGAACCCCTCCTCCCCGCTGCCCAGGCGGATGTAGTCGCCCTGCCCGATCTGCCTTGAGGCGATCACCTGGATCCCGGCGAATAGGTTGGACAGTGTATCCTGGAGGGCCAGGGCGACGGCCAGACCGCCGACGCCCAGGGCCGTCAGGATCGGCGTGATGGAGATCCCGAGGGTCTGGAGGATAATCAGGAATCCGATGATGAAGACGACAATCCGGGAGATGTTGGTAAAGATCGTGTTGGCGAAGAAAACGCCCTCCACCCGTTTCCCGTAGCTGCTCATGAAGCCCCGAACCATCCGGGCCAGCACGATCGTGACCGTCAGGATCGCGAGGACGACGATCGCCTTGTCAGCGTTCCCCGCCGCCGCGGCGGAGAGCGACGAGGCGTGCACGGCCCCGTAAACACCCGCCAGGGTGAACCAGATCAAGGGCATGCGCCGCAGCGACTCGGTGAGAATATCGTCTACGTCCCACGCTGTCCGGGCCGCCAGGGACCTCAGCTTGCGGAAAACCACCACTTCGGCGACGATGCCGGCGGCAAGGCCCGCGGCAAGGAACAGGATGGGAAGGATCCAGGGATAATCGGCAATCAGCTTGGGAAACATGGACCATACTCCTTTTCGGTTATTCGATTCCTCGTTTCCGGGACAACGGCGGCTCCTCCCGCTGCGTTCACCGTGTTTTGCTCAGACCGTCTCCTCGACGGGCATGACCGTCTCCAGCTCTTCGAATATCCTCAATCCCCAGTCGAAGATCGTGTTCCGGCGGACGTTGCGGCGCAGCCGCCTCATCCTCGCCTTCCGCTCCCTCTCCGTCATGTGGAAGGCCCGGTGCATGGCATCGGCGACCTCGTCGGCGTCGAACGGGTTGACCAGCAGGGCGTCCGGAAGCTCCCGTGAAGCCCCCGTATACCGGGAGAGAAGAAGCACTCCCTCATCATCCGTCCTCGCCGAGATGAACTCCTTGGCCACGAGATTCATACCGTCGTGGAGTGACGTCACCATGAGCACGTCGGCCATCCCGTAGGCGGCCAGAACTGAATAATAATCGTGGTGAGCGCGGAGAAACCGGATGGGCATCCAGCCGTCCGTCTGGTGGCGCCAGTTGATCTCGTCGACCCGCTGGTCGAGTTCGTCGCTGACGGTCCGGTATTCCTCCAGGTGCATCCGGGTCGGAGCCGCCAGCTGCAGGAGCGTCACCTTCCCGACCAGATCCGGATACCGCTTCAGCATGATGTCAAAACCCTGGATCCGCTCTGCAATTCCCTTCGTGTAGTCCAGGCGGTCCACGCCGACGTAGAGCTTTGTCTGCAGAACTTCCTCCCCCAGCTCGCGGAGGAAACGCTGCCGGTTCTCCGCGACCCTCGAGTTCGCGGTGTCCCTGCCGATCTGCTGGAAATCGACGCTGATGGGAAAGGCCCGGACGTAGGTCGGGTGTCCGCCCCGCTGGATCCGGAAATGTTCGTAATCCACCATGGCCTCGATTCCCCGGTCCACGGTGTCCATGAAGTTGTTGCAGTGGTACTGGATGTGGAAGCCGAGGATGTCGTTCCCCAAGAGCCCGTCGAGCAACTCCTCCCCCCAGGGGAAGATCCGGAAGGCCTCACGGTTGGGCCAAGGGATGTGCCAGAAGTGGACGAGCTTGAGGTCCGGCCTCTCGTTCCGGAGCATCCGGGGCAGGAGGGCGAGGTGGTAATCCTGGATGAACACGACGGCGGGCTCTCCCCGGACCTCGTCGAGAATCGCGTCGCAGAACCTCCGGTTCACCGTCTTGTAAAGCTCCCAGTCATCCCTGGAGAAGAAAGGCCGGGTGTAGGCGATATGGCACAGGGGCCACAGGGCGCGGTTCGAGATGCTGTAGTAGTACCCGTTCTCCTCCTTTTTGGTCATCCAGACCCGCCGCAGGGTGTACTGGGGATCCTCCGGCGTGACGGTGATCCTTCCCTTCTCGTCCGTCACGAGGCGGTCCGCGGAGCCGGAGCCGTGGGCGACCCAGATGCCGCGGGTGGCCCTGACGATGGGCTCCAGCGCGGTGACGAGGCCGCTGGCCGGTCGGATCATCTCGATCCCGCTTGCGGTGCGCTCGTGAAGACAGGGTTCGCGGTTCGAGACCACGACTACCCGGGACCCCCGGGTGGTGCGGGACACATAATTGCCGAGATATTTCGCATCGATGAGTGGTGACTTCACGAGTCCTGTCCCCCGTCGGGCCCGGGGAAGGAACAGAGGAGATCCTCCTTCTCCGGTAATCACCGTCGGCATCGGTTACCCTGGTTTCCAGGGAATCAAACGTTCAGTGGACGATCAGGCTGTCTGCCCGTGGTGCGCGGTTTCTGTCAGCGTTGAGGAATGGACGATGGATTGCTGCGAAGATAATCAAACCGAGGGATTCAAACAAATAACCTTTTGGCGCGTCCTTCATCGCACATGGCTTGGGACGTGTGAACGACGGTACTGCCTTGACCATACCTCCTTGCCGACATTTATGGGACCCTCAGAATGCGGAACGACAACCATTCGAATCTGAATTCTTTCGCGTAGATATAGCAGAATTCTCCGCCGGTGTCAATCCCGGCAGCCCGTTTCCGTTTCAGAGGACGAGGTGGTTTCCCTTCCCCCGGTCAAGATACAGAAACAGGGTCAGATACTCCCGCAGGTGACGGTTCAGGAGAAAATTCTCCCGGACGAACTCCCGGGCCGTCCGGCCCATTTCCTCATACTTGTCCCGGTGGTGGAGCAGGAAGCGGATACGGTGGGCCGCTCCCTCGGGGCTGTTGACGAGGTATCCCGTGTAATGGCTGATCACCTGCAGACGGATGCCCCCCACATCGCCCCCGATCACGGGCTTGCCCTTCCACAGCCCTTCGGTGACCGTCAGTCCGAATCCCTCTTTGGTCGATTTCTGCAGGACGATATCGGCGATGCGCTGCAGGGCGTTCACGGTGTGATGGGCGTCGGGAGGAAGCAGGAGAACATGGATGTCGCGGTCGCCCTCCGCCGCTTCCAGGACCTCCTCCAGGATCTCCTGTCCTTCGGGATCGTCGGTTGCGGTGCCCCCGGCGAGCACGAGCTGGATCGGCAGGATCTGGCGGACGAGACGATAGGCCCGGATGACGCCAAGGGGATCCTTGAAGCGGTCAAACCGGGAGACCTGCACGATGACGGGACGGGAGCGGTCGATTTCGTACTCCCTGGCGACGGTGTCCAGGTCAAGCTGCATGAGTTCCCGGTTCTTCTCGCTCAGGGGGTCGATGCTCGGAGGGATGATGAACTGGGGATGGGGAAGGGGCTGGGCAAACTGCATCAGGGAGAAGATGCTTGCATCGTAGCCCGGAAGGTACGAGCGGAGGGACTGCCAGATCGGGCGAAAGGGCTTGCTGACGTCGATGTGGGCCCTCCAGATCCATCGCCCCCGCCGTTTCGGCATCATGCCGAGCAGAGCCGCCGGCTGGGGATCGTGGATGACGACGATGTCCGCTTCTTCCAGGACCGGCCGGAGGCGCTCCAGATTCTGGCGGTTGACCTCTTCGTAGGTTTCCCAGTCCTGCCTCTTGAGCACCACCGGGAACCCCTGCAGGCCGTTGTGGATGCCTTTCGTGATCCCGAAAAACGCGTTGTTCCCCTCGATCACCTCCCAGCTCGCGTCGAGCCCGAGTTCGTTCATCAGGGGAACCATCCAGTTCAGGATCTCCGCGACGCCGCCTCCCTCCCGCGTGGAGTTGACATGGACGACACGGATGCCCTTCAGCCGTTCGCCCAGCCGGCGAAGCTGATCGATCACGGAATTTCCGACCACGGGAACGTATGCATCGAGCGTCGGGATCATGACGTCTTCTCCGTGCAATAAGGCTTCAGAACCCGGATCAGATCGGCTCTGAGCTCCGTGAGGGTCTGGAAGAGGAAATCGAAGGAGCGGATCTCCATGATGGCCGGCACCCAGGGTTCCCCGAAGTCCTCCAGCCACAGGGAGAAATCGTCCACCCTTCCGAGTGTCCGCCGTCGGGCCTCCAGGAAATGAAAATAGATGCTACCTTTCGTCATCTGCTCGATGGCGTCGGCCATTTCCTCGGGACGGAGCAGCCGGGCGCCCGTCTCGAAAACCACCGTGACGGCCTCCCGGAAGTGGAACTCATGTCCCGGGGAAACCGACGGGAGAAAGGCCAACTCGTTGATCCGCTCGTCCAGGATGTCCAGCACGTCCGTCCGGAGGACGTCCATGGAGGGATACGCGTAAGGATCGATCACTCCGAGACGCTCCGCCAGGACGTTCTCCTCCAGCTGGCGCTTGACCCAGAGGGCGAAGTCGTTGCGGAAGTCGGGATAGTCGAAGGCAGGCGCCAGCAGGGTCTCGCAGAAGTGGTGATAGATCACGTCGGTGGAACAGGAGGCGATCCGATCCCGCAGTTCCCGTAGATTGAAGGCGGGGGCCAGACCGCTCATCCGGATCAGGAGCGTGCAATCCTTGACAAGAAACGGCTGCATGGAAACCTCCGAATCTACGGCAGGCCGGCGATGCTGCGGCATACCGACGCAAGATGAGGGGGATCCCGGACAACAATCGATTCCCGGACGGTGGGGAAACGGGCGACCGAGATCGTCACCCCGCCGAGGTGGGCCACCAGTTCCATCGCCACGGAGTCGTTCTCGTCGTCGCCGGCGTAGACGAGCCGGCTCCGGCTCGCCTCCCATTTTGCGATCCGGCAGAGAACCGAGACGCCGAAAGCTTTGTCCAGCATGGGAGAGAAAAGCACCTCGAAGGCCTCGGGGGCGTTGCGGATCTTCAGTCCGTAAAGCCTTGCCGCGGCCTCCAGTTCCCGTCTCACCTCTTCCTTTCGCTCTTTTTCCAGGTGACGGACATGGACGGAAACCGTCCAGAACTTGTCCTCCACGTCAGCGCCGAGAACATGCTCGACGTGATCCAGCTGCGTGGAAGCCGCCGTTCGCTTGTGGATGACGTCTTCTCTGAAGGCATCCGCGTAACTGCGCCTTTCTCCCGACGGAAGAATCCATTCCAGCCCCATACCGCCGCCGGCGTAAACCCCGGGCAGACCGATCCGGGGATACAGGTCCTCCAGGCTGCGGCTGGAGAGGATGCCCACCTGCTGCCTTGTCCGAAGCAGATCCGCGAGGAGCCGGCGGCATGAACGATCCATCACGGCAGCGCGACGGTCGGATACGATGGGCGACAGGGTTCCGTCAAAGTCGAAAATCCAGAGCCATCGTTCCGTTTCCGGACGCCGGATCGGTCGGGATTCCGAAAGGGAAATCCTGGAAGCCACAGACCACCTCTCTCTCCAGACAACTGCCGGGGATTCTCGGGGCTGCGTTCCCGGGAATGCCCCCTTACCAGGCGTCGCAGCCGTTTCCGCCAGCCGCGATTTCGGGAATCCCCGCCCGGCTCTCTGACTGTCATCCGGTAAAAAAAGCCGCCATCCGACGATCTCAGATGGCGGCCCGACCATTTGCAGAACACCTCCGCGGATTCACTGCATCCGCGGACCCCTTCGTTGCGATCATGCATGTTTTCTGCCTGTCAAGAATGATACGTGGCAAAGAACATGGTTACTTATACATCATGTTCGGAAGAAATGCAACGGAATCCGTAGGTTTGCCTGTTCCGGCACATCGAAGGAGGGGATACGGAAAACACGGGGGCTGGTGGGGCAACCCGTCAGCGGAGAAGGACCTGGGACAGGAACATATCAATCCATCCGGAGAGGAAAGGGGTGGAGCAAAGCGGGCACTTTCCGCCGCCGTATGGTGCGGCGTTATTGCAAACCCACGCTTTTTCCGTGCCGGCAACACAGGTTCAGGTAATTTTGTCCGGTGTCCGTCGGATGGCCTCCCGGCCGCCCCGGATGATGCCCCAGACGGTAAACCGTCCTGCCCAGAAGATTCTGCTGGGGGTTGAACTCTTCCCGCCCGCCGGTTCTCATGCCGATGATTCCGGTTTCGTTCATCATGGTCCGGACACCTCCTTTCATTCTCTTTTCCTGTGTCCGGTTACAGATTGCAGGGTACACCCCTTTTTCACAAGTAGAGCCGCTCCGAATTTTTCAGGGGACGGAGTTGAAATCCGTCCCCTGAAACAGCGGAATTTTCTCATGGGAGAAACGGCCGGGATGCCATCGGACGGCCACGTGAACCAGTACCCAGTCTATGCCGGGCGTCCTTCCCCGCCATGCAGCCGGGGCATTCGCGCCCGATTTTACCGGCGGCGGGCAGGGAGCTTTTCCCTTGACGCCGGCCGGCCCCTCGTTTATACGCTCATGCGCCCGGCGGAATCCATGTCTCCGCCGTTCCTGGAGATTCCCGGAATGTCCAGATCCCGGCAAAGGTACTGCTCGATGCTCGGCTCCGTATTTCTGACGCTTCTCCCCATCGCGCTCATCGTCTACCTGATGATCCGCCGCGGGTTCGCCGCCGATACCAGCGGCGTCATCGGCTGGCTCCTGACGCTCGCCGTCGCCGTGGCGTTTTTCGGGACCTCCCCGGAGATGGGCCTTCGTTCCACCATGGCCGGCATCATCGCGTCCTTTCCCGTCTCGCTGATGGTGGTCACATCCATCCTTCAAATCACCTTCATGGAAGCGACCGGGGCCCTGCACCGCATCACCGGCTTTGTAAAGACCCTTGCCCCCGGAAACAGGGCGGTCCAAATCATGATGATCAACGTCGGGGCCGGTACGCTCCTGGTCGCAGTGGGGGCCACGCCGGTCTCCATCCTGCCGCCGATCATGGTCGCCCTGGGCTACTCCACCTTTGTCGCCGTCGCCCTGCCGGCCATCGGATACGACGGCCTCTGCACGTTTGCCCTCCTGGGGGCGCCCCTGGTGGTTTACTCCGACCTCACCGGCACACCCCTGGTCCAGTCCGCCCAGGTCTTCGCCCATTTCCTGCCGGTCGTCTCCGTGCTCATCGGATTCGGGATGCTCTGGATCGTCGGGCGCGGGAAGCTCATGAAGGAGGGCTTCGTCCCCTGCGTCCTGGCCGGGCTGACCAACGGCGGCGTGGCCGTCGCGGTGGCTTACACGCCGTTCCTGGCGGCCGGCGTCGTCCTGACGGGGGTCATTTCCGGGGCCTGCACGATCGCCGTCATGGTGCTCTTTCTTGTCCTCCGGGGGCAGCCCGTGATGGACCGCTCCGTCCTCACCGCCGAGGACCGCCGGATCGCACAGGACATGCCCCTCTGGAAGGCGCTCTCGCCCTGGATCATCCTCGTGGCGGCGTCCTTTGCCGTCAACTTCTATGCCCCGGCGTTCGATCTCCTGTACCGGCAGATCGACATGGCCGTCTCGATCCTCCCCGGCCAGCCCGTCAAGACCCGGATGCTATGGAATGCCTACACCTGGGTGCTCATCAGCACGATCCTGGCGATCCCGTTCCTCAGGCCCTCCGCCTCCGCCCTGCGGGAAACCCTGAAGAAATGGTTCAAACGAGCACCCCGGCCGGCCCTGTCGGCGGCGATCTTTTTCGCCATCGCCTTCGTCATGAACAACTCGGGCTCCTCCATCGACTGGGTCGACGGGGCCTGGAAGGTCGTGAGCGACAACACGAACAACATGATCTGGGTCCTGGCCCAGGGATCGGCGACGGCCTTCGGGACGCTCTATCCCTTCGTCAGCGCCTATCTGGGCCTCTTCGGCGGTTTCGTCAGCGGCAGCGAGGCCTCCACCATCGCCATGTTCACGAAGTACCACGTCCTCACGTCCAAACTGCTCGACATGAATGCCCTGATCGTGACGGCCGCCACGGCCATCGGCGGGGGGCTCGCCAGCGTCATTTCGCCGGCGAAGCTCCAGAACGCCGCCGCCACCATCGACGCCCTGGGGATCGAGAGCCGTATTATTCGGACGGCCTTTGTCATCTCCCTTACAATCACCTTCGTTGCCGCCGTCATGGCGCTCTGGATGGCCTGAAGATGCGGATCGGCATTCTCTCCGACAGCCACGGGAACGAGGAGGCCACCCAACGGGCCGTGGAGGCGCTCCTGGAACAGGGCGCCGTGTGCCTGATCCATCTGGGTGATCTGTGCGAGTCCATGGAGGGAAGGCTGACCGGTACGCTGCTCGCGCTGGCCCGGCGCCACGAACTCACGGTCATCAAGGGTAACAATGACCTGGCGGTGGAACGGCTGCTGGACGAAAACCCGTCCCGGAACGAAGAGGAAGAAACGGCTCGCGCCTTCCTGAAGCACCTGCCCCTGCGGGTCGCCGTGGACGATCTGCTCTTTGCCCATTCCATGCCGGACGGGACGGTCCGCTCCGTCTACGACCCCATCGACGACGGAGGAACGGAAAAGGCCGCCGAGGTCTTCGCCCGGACGTCCTTTACCGCCCTCTTCTGTGGCCATTCCCACAGCCCCGTTCTCTTTCGCCTGAGGCGGGGAAAGGTGATCCGGGAACCCGTACCGTCTGCGGAGGATCTCCCCTTGCTGGCGGAGGAACGGTACATCATCATCGCCGGCGCAGTCACTGAGGGGGAGTGCGCCCTCATGGACACGGAGCGACGGACCTATCGGAGAATCCCACTTTGAGAAAGGGGTCTGGAGTAAAAGGGGTTAGACTCCTTTTGGCTTTCGATCCTGGTGCGAAGAAGACTTCCCGTTTTGTGCGTACAAATCTTCACAGATTCCTATCCGAATCGTCATCAATCGCCCAACCCGTTATTGGAGAAATGCCGATATTGCAATGTCTTGGCATGGCCTATCATACCGACGGCCATAGGGGCATGCATCCTGCATTCCCTCGGCCGGTTTTCATGCGATCGAAGGTTCCGAAGGAGCGGGCATTGTTCGACAAGATATTGGTTGCCAACAGGGGCGAAATCGCCGTGCGGGTCATGAGAACCTGCCGGGAAATGGGGATACGGACTGTCGCCGTCTATACGGACGACGACGCAAACGCACTGCACGTCCGGCTGGCCGACGAGGCCCGCCGGATCGAAGCGGGGGGCCCCGGGCAGGGCTACCTCCAGATGCAGGAACTCGTTTCGATAGCCGAAAAAGCCCACGCGGAAGCCATTCATCCGGGATATGGCTTCCTGGCGGAAAATCCACGGTTCATTGAATTGTGCGACGCTCACCAACTGGCCTTCATCGGCCCTTCCAACGCCTCCATGTGCAACGCCAAACCCAAGAACAAGGCGCGCAGCCTGATGAAAATGATCGGCGTTCCCGTGGTTCCGGGCTCCGAGGAGGCCATCCGCTGCTCCGATCCCGAGGGCATCCGGCATGCAGTCGAGATCGCCGAGGGAATCGGCTGGCCCGTCATCGTCAAGCCCTCCGGCGGCGGCGGCGGAATCGGCATGCGGATCGCGAGAGACCGGGAAGAGATGCTCAAGGCCATCCGCCATGCCCAGGTCCGCGGGGAGAGGGCCTTCGGCATCTCCAGCTTCTACATCGAAAAATTCCTGCCGGGGGCGAAGCACATCGAGTCCCAGGTGCTGGCCGACAAAATGGGGCACTTCCTCAACATCGGGCACCGGGACTGCTCGATCCAGCGGAGATTCCAGAAGCTGATCGAGGAGACTCCCTGCCCGAGGCTGCCGTACCTGCTGAGCATGAAGATGGGCATCGCCGCCGTGGAGATCGCCATGGCGCTCCAGTGCGACAGCCTGATGACCGTCGAGTTCCTCTACTGCCAGGATACGCGGGAGTTCTTCTTCAACGAGGTCAACTGCCGCCTCCAGGTGGAGCACGGCATCACGGAGCTGGCCACGGGCATCGACATCGTGAAGGAGCAGATCCGCATCGCCGCAGGGGAGGCCCTGCCCTGCTCCCAGGAGGATGTCCGCTTCCAGACGCACGCCATCGAGTGCAGGATCACGGCGGAAGACCCGGCGAACAACTTTCTCCCCAGCCCGGGCCGGGTGACCCGCCTCCATCTACCCCATGGACTGGGAGTGCGCGTCGACGAAGGGATCGTGGAGGGAACGGAGATCTCCCCTCTCTACGACCCGATGCTGTTCAAACTCCTGGCCTGGGGGCGAACCCGCGACGAGGCGGTCATGCGCATGAAGCGCGCCCTCCGGGAAACCGTCGTCGAAGGCGTCCGCACGACGATTCCCTTCCACCTGAGCGCCCTGGAAAGCGAAAAATTCATTGACGGAACCTACACGACCCGGTTCGTGAAACGCCTGACGGCATAGAAACAGCGTGCTCCGGAAACAGCAGGATATGCTGGCAACGCAAGCTGAAAGAGAAGAGGGGATGGATCTGAGATCCGTTCCCTCTTTCCTTTCAAGACGACCCCATCTTAACACTCACCAAGCCTGAAATAAAAAAACAGAATCAGTCCGTTCCTCCATCATGCCGGATGTGTTTATGCGATGTGTATGAGTAAATCAGGTATTGATAACCTATTCTTTCCATCCTATCCGATTCTCCAATTCTGACTGTTTCCCCATCAGCCTCAACCGTCCACAACCTGAATGATCCAGAGCGACTGCAAGTCCTGCTTGCCGGCACGCCAGGCGATATCGGGCTTCTTATCAAGGCTGCTGATTGAAGAAATTTCCATGAATGAAACCATCACGAAGGCTGTCGGCAAATGAATCCGAATACCGGGAAACACCAATCCTATAGCAAAAAAGCTGTCTACGGAGGACGTATGAATAGAGACATTCATTATCTCTATCTCATTGTTTCTCCTCTGCGCTTTTTTCTTCTTCTTGCGCTCACATGGCATTCAACTGCGAGTGCAGTGACATCCGATTCTGCCAATATGGTGCAAAAGTCCTATATCGGTTTCTATCACAGACCGGCAGATCCGGGAGGGCTGATCTACTGGACCGAAAAGCTGGACGGCAAGGGCGGAGACATGTCCGCCATTATCGAGGCGTTTGCGAATTCCCCCGAAGCACGGGCACGCTATGGAACAATCAACGGCGGCAACGTCTCCGCCTTTATCAACCAAATTCACCTGACGATGTTTAACCGCGATGCAACAGCAGAAGAGTTGAATTTCTACAGCAACGGTTTCAATACGGGCCGATTAACCTCCGCCACAATCATGCTGACCGCCCTGAACAATGCCCAGGGTGACGACCTTTTAACGATCAACAACAAGCTCGCTGCGGCGAATCAATTCACATGGACCGTCGATCCGGAGCTGGACGGTCGGGATTATCTGGTCACCTACATCGCAGACGGTGTCGATTTCCCGGCGGCTCGCGACTTTCTCGATGCGGTTACCCTGGACTCTTCGACCATCCCAACCCGGAGCCAGACAACCGCATACATACAGTCCTATATCGCCGACCCTGGAGACCCTGTTCTCGATTCGTTGTCGCCTCCTTCAACGCCGACAGACTTTCTGATTGCGGCATTTTCGTCATCCGGATCGATCTTTCCTGGTCCGCATCGACAGATAATGCAGGTGTCGCCGGTTACAAGATTTACCGGGATGGCGCATATCTAATATCCGTCACGGGAACCTCCGCAAGCGACACAGGCCTGGCTGCGCAAACCCCATATTGTTATCAGGTCTCCGCCTTCGATGCGGCCGGCGGTGAATCGCGGCCGAGTACCCTGGCCTGCGTCACGACACAGTCGGATGATGCTGTTTCAACATCAACCCATCATCACCTTTTGCTTGTTTATCCCCATACGGATGTTGAATACGTCAAAGACGGCGAAACAAGGACCTACAAAGGAAGCATGAGTGACGATCTCAGAACGACAGTCGTCAATGCCTTCAAGAATCTGCCGAATTTAATCACAGACGGCTCAGATGGCGTTATATCAAGCACATACGATATCGTTGAAATTTCAAAGCCGGTCACAAAGATAAGCCAATACAACGGAAACTATTACTGGCTCAGTAATCTGGACATACAAACCGAGTTAAATCAATTTGCTCCGAAGGGTAAATACGATGCGGTGCATGTTGTCTGGAACAATGGATCCATTGACGCCTATTGGGGATTGGGAGGCACATCTGTCAACAATGGGACTGCGACCTTCTCCAGCCTCATTGCAGGCAGGAGTTTCTGGTGGACAGGAATTGGAGAAGCTTTCGGGGAGCCATTTTTGCATGAATGGTTGCATGGTGCGTGCTATTTCTTCCGAACACCTGGATATCCAATGCCGCGGAAAGACGCCGATGGAATGAAATTGCATGGGTACACGAAATCTTCCACGGACGGATGGATGGGGTACTATCGCGATCTTATGCGCGGACAAGTCTGGGAGCCTGACGTATCGGCATACACCGGAATTCCGGAAGCGGCATGGAAATCGGGAACCCCAAGCCAAGGCAATACAGAGTGAGTTGAATCCGTTATTGAATCCCATCCGATAAAGGGCTCGGCACAAATTCCCTGCATTTTGAAGCGGAGATCGAAAGCTCCGGCCATTTGAAGGATAATCCCGGTCTAGCCAGGACGTATGGCGTGGTAGTGATCTTTTCCCTGACCCGCTGACTTCAATCCTCCGGGTCTGTGAGTTCAGAAATAATACATCCTTGAAAGACTTCACTCTACCTGCTTTTACGCTGCACAAATCCTACAATTTCAAAGCGCTACCTCAATATACCTAATATGCTTATACATTACGTATGAGCATAACCAGCATTGTTTATCCCTCCATTCCATCCTATCCAATCCGCGAAGTCACAAGGCTTTTCGTGGAACATGCACCGTCAACTTTGAAATAATCACAGGCAAAAACGAAAACCGCCGGACCCGTCACGCCATGGCGGCCGCTGTGCGGCTCAACGGGTAGGGAAACCCCGGATCGGGGGCGGGGGCTCCGGGACGGAGATCGATCTCCGGGGGCCCGCTTCCCGGATCCATCAAGCTGGAGAAATACGATCATGAAGAAAGTCGCCTTTGCCGTCACCACGGCCCTGCTTACCGCACTGGCCATCCTGGCCGCCTTTGAGGGATGCAAAGATCGGGAATCCGCCAGTCCTTATCAGGACAACCTGTACCTGAACAACCGGCAGGCTCAGGATCCGCCGGGACAGCCCTCCCATGTCACCCAGCGGAAGCGGGTCGCGCTGGTGATGAAGACCCTGACGAATCCCTTCTTTGTAGAGATGGAGAAGGGCGCCCGGCGGGCGGAGCGGGACCTGGACGTCGAGCTGATCGTCAAGACCGGCGCCAAGGAGACCTCCGTCGATCAGCAGATCGCCATCATCGAGGAGCTGACGGAACAGAAAATCGACGCGATCGTCATCGCCCCCGCCGATTCCACCAGGCTGATTCCCGCCCTCCGCAAGGCCCGGGGAAAAGGAGTCATGATCGTCAACATCGACAACCGCCTGGACCGGGAACATGCCCGACAGGCAGGCCTGAACGACATTCCCTTCATCAGCGTGGACAACCACCGGGGGGCCTACCTCTCGGCGAAGCATGTAAGCGGGCAGATTGCCAGGCCGACGGAGGCGGCGATTATCGAAGGGATCCGGGGAGCGGACAATGCCGAGCAGCGGAAAAAGGGTGCGTTGAAGGCTTTCCGCGAAAATCCGAAACTCTCCGTCGTCGCCATGGAAACAGCCAACTGGAAGATCGACGAGGCCTATAAAGTCGCGGGGCAAATTTTCCGGAATCATCCCCGGATCGGCGTGGTCTTCTGCTCCAATGACATGATGGCCCTGGGGGTGATCGAATACCTGGACGAAAAAAGACGGAGAGACGTCCTCGTTGCAGGCTTTGACAATCTTTCCGAAGTCGGGGACGCCCTCCGCGCGGGGAAACTGCGGGTGACGATCGATCAGCAGGCGGCGCTGCAGGGCTACGAAGGGGTCAAGGCCGCCGTGAACCTCCTCCGAAAAGCGGAAGTTCCCGCGGAAACGCTGGTCGATGTGCGGCTGATCACGGAGAAAGACATCTGAATCTAAGTCTTACCCGACATCTGAGAAGGACATCCGGCATGAAACACTGCATTCCATCCCCCATTCTGCTCAAGGTCTTCGCCTACCTGACCCTGACCGGCATCGTCCCGCTCATCCTGTTCGGGATCATCTCCTACAACGTTTCCCTTCACGCCATGAATCAATCCATCCATGATCTCACCCGGATGACGATGAGCGCCAAGATGAATTACCTGGAACTGGTCATGGACGAGGTGGAGAGCCTGATGGCGAACGTTGCCGGGCATGATGACATTACAGCCGTCCTGAAGGAAGACCGGGAGGAAAAGTCGCCGTTCAACAAGCTGTCCACCCAGGCGAAGATCGGCTACATCCTGAGCGGCTACCTGAATCTGCGGGGTCTCGTCTCCATCGACATCTTCTCCCTGTCCGGAACGCACTATCACGTCGGCGACACGCTGAACGTCGAAAACACGAAACTGGAACGGAAGGAGTCCCTGTTCGAGGCCGCCCGCGCCTCATCCCGGCCGGTCTACTGGGCGGGCATCGAGGAAAACGTGAACGTCCATTCGGCGCATCCCCGCGTCATCACGGCGGTCCGCATCCTGAAGACCATGAACATGCAGAGACTCGCCGAAGAACCGCTGGGCCTTCTGATCGTGAATTACGACGCCCGGCACTTTCATGACAGCTTCATGCAGGATACACCGCGCTCCCAGACCTACATGGTGATCGACAGAAAGTCCCGGATCGTCTTTCACCCCGACCGGACACTCATCGGGACCTCGGTGAACCCGGACTTCACGGCGGACCTCCTGAAGCAGAAGCCGATGGTTCCATTCCGCGACCGGATCGGCGACCATGATTACTCCGCCACATATCGCCTCTCCGGAAAGAGCGGATGGATCCTCCTGAGCCTGACGCCGGAACGGGAAATCGCCACCGCGCTGGCCGGAATCCGCCACAACACCCTGGCCATCGCAGCGGCCTGCTTCGTTCTGTGTCTTATTTTCTCCATCCTGCTGTACCGGAACATCGTCCGCCCCGTGAAGAAAATGACCGATCTGTTCAGGAGAATTCAGAACGGAACGATCCGGCCCGGTGTCCGGCTGGAGGAGACTTCCCGCGACGAGATCGGAGACCTGATTCTCTGGTTCAACACCTTCCTCCGCAACCTGGAAGAAAAGAAGGAGATCGACCGGAAACTCAAGGAAAAGCAGCAGGAACTGGAGGAACTCAACCGGACCCTCGAAGAACGCGTCCAGGAGGAGCTGCAGAAAAACCGGGAAAAGGATGCTCTCCTCATCACCCAGTCCAGGCAGGCCGCCATGGGACAGATGATCGGAAACATCGCCCACCAGTGGCGGCAGCCCCTCAACGCCGTGGGCGCGCTGTTCCAGCTCCTGCCGGAGGCCATGAGCCACGGGACCCTCACGTCCCGTTACCTGGATTTTCAGACCAAGAAGGCGATGGACCTGATCCAGTTCATGTCCCGGACGATCGACGACTTCCGCAACTTTTTCCGGCCCCGCAAGGAGAAGCAGTCCTTCCGCCTGCAGGAGGTCATCACGAGCGCGATTTCGTTCCTCGATGGCGGATTCAAGAACCGGGGAATCGTTCTGGCTCTTCAGGTCAAGGACGATCCGCTCCTGTACGGGTTTCCGAACGAATACGCCCAGGTTATTCTGAACATCCTGCAGAACGCCCTGGACGTGCTGATCGAGCGGGAAACCGAATATCCGGAAGTCACCGTCTCCGCTTTTGCGGAGAACGGGAAGGCCGTGGTCGTCATCGGCGACAACGGCGGCGGCATCGCCGAGGAATACCTGGACCGGGTCTTCGATCCGTATTTTTCAACCAAGGAAGAAGGAAAAGGGACCGGCATCGGCCTGTACATGTCGAAGACGATCATCGAACAAAGCATGGCGGGAACACTCTCCGCCCGCAATGCCCCTGGCGGGGCGGAATTCCGAATCGAGGTGCCTTATGAATCCTGAGAACAAAGCGTTGCACGACATTTCCCTCCTCTACGTGGAAGACGAGGAATACACCCTGGAAGCGGTGGGCGAACTCCTGAAAAACAAGGTCACCGAAATCAATCTTGCAAAAAACGGGAGAGAGGGCCTGCACTGTTTCAAGGAGCGGCATCCCGATATCGTCGTCACGGACATTCGCATGCCCGTTATGAGCGGCCTGGAAATGGCCAGGGAAATCCGCTCCTTGTCTCCACGGACGGAAATCATCGTCACCTCGGCGCACGACGATACGAGATATCTCCTGGACGCCATCGACATCAACATCAGCCAGTACGTGATAAAGCCCATCGCCAAGGAGCGCCTTTTCTCGGCCATCGACCGCAGCACCCACAATATTTTCCTGGAGCGGATGGTCAATGAAAAAAGGGAGATACTGGAGGAACTCGTCCAGGACCGGACGATGGAGCTCGAGAAAACCGGTGAGGCTCTGGACGCCAGCCTGAAGAAGCTGAGAAAGGCAATGGAAGCGGTGATCCAGGCTATGACTCTGGTAGTTGAATCAAGGGATCCCTACACGGCTGGACATCAGAGGAAGGTGGCAAACCTGTCCCGCTCCATTGCGGAGGAAATGGGACTGGCCCCGGACAGGACCGATGGGATTCACATGGCCGGCGTGGTTCATGACATCGGGAAGATCTCCGTCCCGGCGGAAATCCTCAGCAAGCCCGCCGCTCTATCCGAACTCGAACTGCGCCTGATCCGGACCCATTCGGAGGCCGGCCACTGCATTCTGAAGGAGATCGACTTCCCCTGGCCCATCGCCGAGATCATACTCCAGCACCACGAACGCCTGGACGGCTCGGGGTATCCCCGGGGACTGACCGGAGACGGCATCATGCTGGAGGCCCGGATCATCGCCGTGGCGGACGTGGTCGACGCCATCGCCTCCCATCGCCCCTACCGGCCGGCCATGGGCATCGAGCGGGCGCTGGAAGAGATCGCTCAATACCGGGGAACCCGCTTCGATCCTTATGTCGTCGATGCCTGCCTGAGGGTTTTCCGGGAAGACGGGTATCGGTTGATCTGAAGATCCCCTTCAGGAACTCCCGATTCCCGGGAGCATGCCGTTATATCCCCCGGAGCCGCCATCATCACCCCGCCCGTCAAGCCCCGGTGACGTCCCGGGCTCATGTCGTTACGGGGCCGGAACCCTCGAACCAGCTGAAGAACTCGCGGACCCTGTCCTTCTGTTTTGGCGGAACGTAGTCGAAATTAACCCAGCGGTCCGTGACCTCCCAGTAGCGTTCCCTGTCCAGGGCCAGGATTTCGTCGCGGATGGCGGCCAGCCGCTCCGGCGGTTCGTGCCGCATGTCCCGCCAGATATGCCTCGCCAGTTCCTCTTCCCCGTGTCCCAGGTAAAAACCCGCCAGGATGGCCTGGCTCTTCCGGACGCCCAGGAACGCGATCTCGTCGACGGCCGTTTCCGGCTCCTTGTCCAGGGTCAGAAAGATGTCAAGGAGCTCCCGGCGACCCGCAAATCCCCGTTCATAGGCCTTCTCGTTGAGAATCCTGAGGTCGCTGGATGCCGTGACCATGATAAAGGGCAGTCCGGCCGCCACGGCCAGGAGGGCGTAATAGCGGAAGTAGGCGGCGATCTCCAGGGTCCGCTTCACGTCCCGGTCCATCATGTGCTCGGCGAACATCCGATACTGGTTCAGGATGTTGAAGATCCCGTACTGGTCCCTGGCGTTGTGGCCGATGCGGAGAAAGGTGTTGAAATAGGCCACGATCAGCTCGACGGACTCCTCCAGGTTCTCCACTGCAGCGGATGTGGCGATTTCCCCCATGGCGTTGGAGATCTCCTGGACCATTTCCCGGATGGATCCCGCCGCGGTGGTCAGGATGAACTCATACTGTTTCAGGACGGCCATCTCCGTCCAGGTATTCGTGGCCTCGATCCGGGCAATGGAATCGTGGCAGAATCCATAAAAGCTGCCCGATTCCATCATGTGCCAGTGGGGCGGGTACTCCCGCTTGACTTTCAGGTAGTGGGTCAGGATCCTCTGGAGGGCGCTGATGCAGGACAGTCCCAGCGAGCGGTCCATGCTCGCAATGGATTTGACACCGATGTCGCCGATCTGCTCCACTGTGTCCAGGAATCTCCGCCGCGCCTCCGCCAGATGCAGCGGATTCCGGCGGGCGGCCCGCAAATGACCGCGGGCTGACCTCTCCAGGGAACGGATGATGCTGTCGGGACGCAGGAAGTGAAAGACGAAGAACAGGTAGGGAATGATGATGACAAAACTGACGGTGAGCAGAATCAGGTAGGACCAGATAACTGCCTTGATGGCCGTCGAGGCCGGATCCAGCCTTGGCACCATGATCCAGACGTTGAAGACGATGATGAAGATGAAGAAGCTCATGACGGCGATGTTCACGCCGTTTTTCAGGAAGAGGTCGCTGATTTTCGGGGAATAGCGCGTGGCGGCCAGCTCGACGATGATGGCCACCACCGTGATGGACACCGCGAGCGCAGTCGTGGAGACTTGGGAGAGGTTTCCCAGGTTCTGGAAGAGAAAGGCATAATCGACGATCATCGCCCCCTGAACCGCATCCCGCCGGATTCGCGGTCTCCCCTACGTGATCATCGCCGGAAGCGGATGCAATCGGCGCATCTGCCTCCGGCCAGCCATTCCGGCGTTTTCCGGATTCCCTTCCTGCCGCGGATTTTACGCTCCAGCCTTCCTGCGGACTGCCCCATGGAATGCAGGCGGGCATTTCCGGATCAAGCCACCGCTTTTCCCGCGATCCCCAGTTCCTGACGGATTTTCTCCAGGATCGCCTTTTCCGTCCTCGAAAAATGACCGTCCGCATCGGCGATCTGCCTGCCCAGAGCCAGGGCCTCCCGCCGATCCTCCTCCTTCCGGATCAGCTTACCCAGGGCAGCGAGGGCCCGCTTCTTGTCGGCCTGAAGCACCATGGCCTGCCGCTTCACGATATCCTTGAATACGGCCGGCCTGATTTCACTGAAGATCGGATGGGACAGGGCAACCTTCTCGGCGGCGGCGTACTCGGTCCGGTCGAAGACCCGATCGGCCATTGTGACGGCCATCATGACCCGGATCAGCCCCTCGGCATGGCCCCCGCTCTCGAAGGCCTTCTCGATCTCCTCGGGAACGCAGGACGCCGGCATGTCTTTCGAGGGATCGCAAAGGTCTTGCCGCCCGTCGAGAAACGCCTGGTGGAGAAACTCCCGGCCGTAGATCATGCGGAAGAGCGTTTCCTGGTGGCGGTCCCGGGTATCCCGGTAGAGGTTCAGCGCATCCACGGCTCCTTCGTTCATCTGCTTTTCAATCGCCACGAACGGATTGTCGGGGGAAACGGGGCGCCGCGTCTTCCGGACCATGTCGGCAAGGGCCTTCACAGGCCGGACGGCGGGGTTCAGGTCTGAAAAGATGTACCTCTGAAAACGCAGCGGATGCATCTGCTTGAAGATCTCCGCGGACAGGTCGTTGACGGTCATCTGGAGCCACGGCCGGACGAACGTCCTGTATAGGGTGTCATTCCATTCCGAGACGGCCTTGACCACCTGGAAGTCTTCCTCCTCTTTGACCCCTTCGGTCCCCAGGGCGTAGATGTCTTCGAAGGTCCGCTCCTCGAAGCGGGGCTTAAAGTCCGTCTTGCCGAGGCTGCCGTTCCCCTCGTCGATGACCATCTCGTAAAGTCCCGGGGCAAGGTATTCGATCATGTCGAAATTGCCGATGATCTCCTTGTGCTCCCTCTGGGCGACGGCACCGGAGACGAAGATGCCCAGATGGCCGATGTCGGAATGGACGATGTAAACGATCACCTGGCCGTGCCGCCGGATGTCCTCCGCCGATTCATACACCCGGGTGATCCAGCCCAGGGCCTGCTGGGGCGGCGTGATGTTGTCCCCCCGGGAGGCAAAGACCAGGATGGGACTGCGGATGTGCTTGAGGCTCAATTTCTGCCCCTCCCGGAGTTCCAGGTCGCCCCGTTCCAGCTTGTTGCCCACGAAGAGGTTGTTGACGATGAAGTGGATCTCTTCACTGTTCATCATGAAGAAGCCGCCCCACCAGCGCTCGAACTTGAGGTAGCGCTCCTCTTCCGAGTCAATCTGGGAGTAGAGATTGTACTGTTTGCTCCAGTATGTATTCGCCGGATTGAGAGACTCGAAATTGGCAACCAGGTTGGCCCCGTCGAACTTGCCGTTCCCCAGGTCGCTGAGGAAGGTATTCATCCAGACCCCTCCGCCAAGACCGCCCTTGTAGCGCATGGGGTTCGCGCCCTCGACGCCGGCCCAGTAGGAAAGGGGCGCACCGTTGAGAACGAGTGGTCCTACGAGGTCCGGCCGGTCGGCACACAGGAGCGCCGCCGCCCATCCCGCCTGGCAGTTGCCCATGATGGCCGGCTTGTCCAGGTTCGGATGGCGCGCCAGTACTTCCTCTACGAACATGACCTCGGCATCCTCCACGTCGGCCAGTGTCTGCCCGGGCATCGGCTCCGTGAAAAAGAGGATGAAGTAGACCGGATGGCCATTGGTAAGGGCCATGCCGATTTCCGAATCCCTCTTGGAGCCGCCGATCCCCGGCCCGTGACCGGCCCGTGGGTCGATAATGATGATGGGCCGCTTGGGGAGGACCTTGACGTAAGTCCCGGCCCGCCGCTCATTCCTGATTTTTCGCTGCTCCTCCTCGGCCCGCCGGTCGACGATGCGCACCAGGGCATAATTCACCGGCCTTTTGAAGTGGCGGCCATCGAGAATCATCTCGTACCGGAAGGTGAGGACGGGCGGCTGGCCATCCTTGAGATGATCGACATAGGCGTTCCCGCGCTTTCGCATGACGTCCAGGAAAAGGACCGAACGCTGCCATGCGTCCGTCCAGTATTCCCAGGCATCCTTGTGCGCGTCTGTCCGGCCTGTGAAGGCCTCGGGATGTTTTTCCTTTTCCATGTATATACCTTTCCGTACTTTTTTTACGATTCGGGTAAATCCACCGTTGGACTCCACTTTCTTCTCTTATGACTGCCTATACAACAACGAATCGGACCACCTGGTAAAGAAAAAAGAGAGAGCGTCCTGCATCGTCAGTGAAATGGAAAGGGGAAAGGAAAAGAGTCCAGGAGACCCAAGGCATTCATTGACTATCTATCGGACGTTTGTTACATTATCTTTAAAGATGAATGCTGTTAAGGTGTTTCCTCTGTATTTCTTTTTATCGGCAACCGTTTTCCGTCCCTCCTGACACCTGGCAAACTCAAGATTTTCTTCTTTCGTTATTGAACCCCGGAGGCGTTTTTTTCGGTTACGCCGACGTTAGGTTCATCGCTGGAGTCCTTTCATGAACCAATGGTACCGGAAACTGCCTTCACCGGACCCCGGGGGAGAGGATCCGTCCCCGGGGGAAACAGAGGGAGTGCGCCTTCCCGGGCATACCCCGCAACGCCGGAACCAGGGGAAGGCATGCGCCCTCCCATCAAAATCCATTTCATGAAACCAAGGGGGTGAGACCATGCTCTTCATGATGATCTGTACCTGGGATCCCCAGGATGAACGGGAAGTCCGGACAAGAAGGGCCACCTGGGAATGGCCCCCGGATGTCAAGGTCATCTATGAGTTTTACGATCTCCAGGGCCTGCGGACGATCTACGTGGTCGACACGGACGCCAAGGGGCTCATCGCCGCCCGAGCGGCGTGGATCGACCTGCTCCAGTTCGAGATATTCCCCGTGTATCCTGTCGGGGAAACGAAAGGGAGGCTGTCCGGGTAAGGCGGTCGCAGACCCCGTCGCTCCGGAAAGGAGGAATGCGCCATGACGAATGTGGAATTGACGCCGGAAGAGGCGAAACTTCTTTTGGAGGTTCTGGAACGCTACTACCCGTCCCTCCGGATCGAGGTTGTAAACACGGACGACCGGGAGTTCCGACGGGCACTGAAAGCGAGAGAGGCCTTCATGAAGGACATGATCGTCCGGCTGAAGGAAGCGGGGGCCTGAATAATCAACGGGAAAGGGGGCGTTTTCAGCGCTCCCGCACATATCCCCGGGAACCGGAACGAAAGGGAGACGGCACCGACCGTTTCCCTTTTTTGCATCTCCGGACGGCGCCGCCCCTTCAGGGGCGTACCACCCGCCGTGATCAAACCTCATCCGGGTGTCCAGGCGGAAATATTTGATTCGTTTTACCGTTTCCAGTATGAGGAGATGTCGGCATCATCCGGAGGCGGATTCATCCGTACCGGTTTTGTCGATTCAATCCCCTCATCCGACGCCATGACGGCGAAACCGCGATACCAGGAGATATTCCATGACGCGCATCGACAACTTCTTCTCCCGCCACCTGCCCTGGTTCGTCGCCGGTCCGCCGCTGTTCGTCATCGCCGCCTTCCTGTTCAAGATCGTCACCGGGTACGACGGCGTCTGCCAGGGACAGGAAAGCGCCCGGGCGTGCGGTTTCATGGAGTACCTGGCCTTTCACTGGTCCCCCTTCGAACCGGCCAACATGGCGGCCTACGGCCTCGCGGGGCTGCTTTTTGCGGCCTGGCTGGCCGTGTGGATCCCCGTCCTGATGATCCGCCGCCGGCCCTGACGGACCTGCAATTCCCCACCGCGTCCCCCCACCCGGGAATCGCAATCTTCATCGGAACAGACCCGGGCGGCCTTTCGCAACAACTGCCGGGAACCATTCAACTCCATGAAATAAGGGAGGAAGCTGCGTGCTTCAGAGCACGCGCGTGCGCTGGAGCCGGGAGGGCTGGAGCCACTTGTTCCGGTATCCGTCATAGAACCATTTGTCCGGAAATCCCCGCTTCTTCAGGAATGTCGGGTTCTCCGTCCAGGTCAGGAGGTCCTCGTAGGCCGTGTGGATCCGGCGGAAGGCCTCGGCATCCCCCCCCCTATCGGGATGGTGGGCCTTGGCCTGCCTCCGGTAGGCGTTCTTGATGACCTCCTGGACGTCGGCGGATTCGAGGCTGGCCCGGTCCAGTTTCAGGTGGACCAGCGAGATGCCGCGGACGGCGGGAATCCGGATTTCCTCCGGCCGGAATGTCCCCGTCCAGTCGTTGCGGATGGCCTGTTCGAGAACCATCCGGGACGCCATGTAACGCTTGTTCGTCCGGCGCTTCTCGGCCCACCAGATGTCCCCCAGGAGGTTCGCCATGCGGCTGAAGGCATCTGCGGGATTCTGCCCGGGCGTGCGGGGGTGGAAGAAGCTGAAGACCTCGTTGGACCCGTAGGGCAGGAGGTCCATGATGATGAGCCGGTCGGAAAAATAGAACGTGGCATAGCGGGTATTCAGGGCCTGGATGAGGCCGGTTCTCATGTCCAGCTTCAAACGGAGGCGCAGCCGGCAGTCGGCGGAGCAGTACCGCTTCCGCCCCATGTTTTCCGTTGTCCCGCAGGACAGGCAGCGGTTGATTTTCTTCTCGTTTGCCTTCTTTTTGACCGGCACCAGCGCATTCATGGTTTGATTCTCCGGGCGCCCCTATAGCATAACCTTTCGACGGGGGAAAGCCCCGTCAAAATGGATTCCGCCCCCTCAGGAAAGCAGGGACAGCAGCAGGCGCACATTCAGATATGTCACGAGGAGACCGATCGCGGACAACCCCAGCGTGGTTCTCCGGGAGTTGGTGTGGCATCCCATCACGGTCCGGGATGCCGTCAGGCGGATCAGGAGAAGAATCGTGAATGGGAGCTGGAGGCTGAGCACCACCTGCGAGACGATCAACCCGCGAAAAGGGTCGCCAATGAAGAAGATGAGCCCCAGCGCCGCCGCCAGTGTGATTCCGATCCCCAGGCGGGTGTGGTTGTCCCGGATGTCGTAGGGCTCACCGGAAAGGCCCGCAACGATGGATCCGCCGGCCATGCCGGCGGTGATGCTCGAGGCGACGCCGGCGAACAGGAGTGCAACGGCGAAAACGACCGCTGCACCGCCGCCCAGCAGGGGTTCCAGCATCGTCTTCGCCTGCTGGAGCTCCCCCACAGCGGTTCCGTGGGCAAAAAACGTGGCGGCGGCAAGAAGAATCATCGCGCTGTTGATGGCCCAGCCCACGATCATCGAGAAGAGGGTATCGAAGTATTCATAATCGAGCTGGCGCCGGATGACCTCCTCGTCTTCCAGGTTCCACTGGCGGCTCTGGATGATCTCGGAGTGCAGGAACAGGTTGTGGGGCATGACCACGGCCCCGAGGACGCTCACGACGATCAGCATGGAGCCGTCGGGGATCTCCGGCCGGATCCAGCTCACGGCCGCCAGGCCCCAGTCGATTTTGACCAGGGTCAGCTCATAGACGAAAGACAGGCCGATGAGGGAGACGAAGCCGATGATGATTCGTTCCAGCCGCCGATAGGCGTTGGTATAGAGAAGAAAGGCGACCACGAGGAAGGTCAGGACCGCCCCGGCCTTCACCGGCAGGCCGAAGAGCATGTTCAGGGCGATGGCCCCTCCCAGGATCTCCGCCAGGGCGGTGGACACCGATGCTGCAACCGCCGTGGCCAGGACTCCCCGGGAGAGGGCGGGCTTCAGGTGCGCCGTCGCCGCCTCGGACAGGCACAGCCCGGTGGCGATTCCGAGGTGGGCGGCGTTGTGCTGCAGGAGGATCAGCATCCCCGTGGAGAGGGTCACCATCCAGAGCAGCGTATAGCCGTAAGTCGCCCCGGCGGCTACATTGGAGGCCCAGTTGCCCGGATCGATGAACCCCACCGTCACCAGCAGCCCCGGCCCGATGTACTTCAGGATCTCCAGGGCTCCCAGGCGGGGCCGGTGGAGATCCCGGCGGAACAGGTTCCGGAGGCGTTTCCACATGGCGGCTTCCTTCCGTCCGTGGCTCGGCAATGCATACAGCGGCAAGACCTTTTACAACTCGCTACGATATGAATATAATCTTCCAGCTGTAAGCATTCATCCTCATTCTTCCCCTGCCGTGATCTTCTTCCCGGGAAACTGGACCGGCTTTTGGGCAAGTCATGGGGGGCACTACTGCACATAAAAATCGACACAATATCTCAAACCAATTTCACGACCGTAAGAATCGTCCTTCTTCATCTCCTGGAGTGCTTTTATTGCTTCTGGGGTGCCGATGTCGCCGATCGCCTTGGCTGCCATATAGCGGTCATTGAAATTACCCACGCGGAATTGTTCCCTCAGGAATGCAAATTCACCCGCCGCACCGAGGGTACCGATAGCCGTCAAGGCACAGGACCTGAAAAACTGATCCTGATCCGATTGTGCATATTCCTTAAGCGACGGCATAGCCTTTGTATTGTTGGTATAGCCTAACTCAAGAACTTTCCAGAATGTTTCGCTATTCTTTTTTTCAAGTTCAGTTTTGATTTCGCTTTTCAACTGCTCCACCTTCTCGTCAGGGATGGAGAACTTGAAAACCTCTCGATTAATCTTTGAGGCGACTTCTTTAATGATGACAGATATTGGCGTATTGAAACAGGGTTCCTCGATCTCGTCCATGCTCCAAACGGGAACCTTTCCATTGTAAAAGTATGCCTTGATGGGTATTTTCTGGTCATTGTTAATGAGCACGCCGCTGAACAAATGGACGGATTCCCATGGTGAAAAGCCGGTGGCCCGCGTGTTGACGATCTGATATTTGAGGATCTCCAAGGTTATCCTTGCTGCATCTGTCTTCCCCACAATGCACTTCACGGGAATGGAACGATTATTCAATTCTTTTTCCAGGTTCTTGGCAAAATATCCCACGGGGTCTTCCATGTTTTTCAATTTGAGTGGAAAGTCAGTCATAACAGTTTTGCCACGAAGAAAAAGGATGTAAACAGCATCTGTACCGCTTCTCTTATCGACGATGTCTATCGCTACCTGTGAGACCTCTTGCCTACCTTAGTTGATGGATGAGAGAATGGGATCCTTGACTACTAAACTAAGACTGCATCCACTGACGAGTGCTACAGCAACGAGAATGACGATGATCTTGATAAATAGTATTCCTTTTTTCACCATGTCATGCTCCTTTCTGGACTAAGATGGATGATGAACAGGTCTCTTCCTTGAAATCTGCAACAAATCTTGTCCATCGTGACCCGCATTCTCATCATTTGCCATGAAGAGACAATTTGCTGCTGCTGAGAGGGTCCTTGATGCAGGCCGGACTGCAACCGTCCGCACGGATGGCCCCGGTGGCGCGGGGACGGCCTTTCACGGCGGCATGTCCGACGGAACAAGAAAAAAAAGAAATTGCGCCTCGTCCCCTGCCGCGGTCCTAATGGTCCCTCTTTCCTATCGGCAGCCCCGGCCGCCGAGGGTCGATTCCAGCTCGGCGATCCGGCGCAGTTTGTCGACGCTCTCGATGACGGCTGCGGAGGCGCGGCCGATCTCTTCCCCTGTGTTGCCCTTTCCCAGGCTGAACCGGACCGTCCCCGTCGCCCACTCCCGCGGGACCCCGAGGGCCTCGATGACGTGGGAGATCTTCACCGTCCCGGCGCCGCAGGCGGCTCCCGCGGAGACGGCGATTCCCCGGCCGTCCAGCTCCCGGACCAGTTCGTCCCCCTTGATCCCCCGGAAGGAGACATTGAGGATGTGAGGCAGGCGATGCACCGGGTGGGTGTTGACGCGGACATCCTCCACGGCATCCAGGAGCGCCCGCTCCAGCCGGTCCCGCAGGGCCCCGAGGCGGTCCAGATGAACGGCCATGTCCCGGAAGGCGATCTCGCAGGCCTTCCCGAGGCCTACGATGGCCGGGACATTCTCCGTCCCCGCCCGGCGCTCCGCCTCCTGATGACCGCCGAACTGAACCGCCTTCAGCGGGGTGCCCTTTCGGACATAGAGGGCCCCGACTCCCTTCGGGGCATGGATCTTGTGCCCCGCAATGGAGAGGAGATCCACCGCCAGGTCGGACACCTCGTAGGGAATCTTCCCAGCCGTCTGGACGGCGTCGGTATGCAGGAGAATGCCCCGCTCCCGGGCCAGGGCGCCGATGGCGGCGACGGGCTCGATGGCGCCGGTCTCGTTGTTCCCGTGCATGACGGAAACGAGGAAGGTTTGATCCGTCAGGGCCTTCCGGACGTCATCCGGGTCAACGAGGCCGTGGCCGTCTACGGGCACGCAGGTCACCCGGAATCCCCGCCCCTCGAGAAAGCGGCAGGCGTTCAGGACGGCCGGATGCTCGATGGAAGAGGTAACGATGTGGTTCTTTCCCTGCTCCCTCGCCCACGCCGTCCCCAGGATGGCGAGATTGTCCGCCTCGGTTCCCCCGCCGGTGAAAACGATCTCATCGGGGTCGGCGCCCAGAAGGCGGGCCACCTTCTCCCGGGCCTCATCCACGGCGCTCCGGGCCTCCCGGCCGAACCGGTGGATGCTGGAGGGGTTGCCGAAAACATTGGCAAAGTATCGCATCATCGCTGCCAGCACTTCCGCATCGACGGGAGTGGTGGCGCTGTGGTCCAGGTAGACGGGTTCCATGATCGCTCCTTCCTCGGAAATGAAGGCTGAAATTATAGACGGATCGCGCCTCTTTTCCCACCAAAAAAGCCTCCTCCTTGACGGACGGGCCGCTCTGTGGCAGGTTCCGGGGGCGGAGGGCCAAGCCATGGGATGTTCCGGCACCCGGCGGCCGCCACGGAAAGGATAATCGGGTCATGGACGATGGGAAGCCGTTCCGAATCGACGGGCTCATGGCGCGGGACATCCCGGACCTGCGGAAGATCATCGAGGCCTGGATCCGGAAGGACGGACAGCCCATCGCGGAGGAGATCGAGCAGACCGTGGCGGTCCTGAAGGCGGCGGCCGGAGGAAACGGCGACTTGTACCTCGTGGCCCGGGAGCCGGACGGGAAACCGGCCGGGGTCATGGGATGCGGAATGCCGGACGACCGTTTTCTGCCCTACCGGTCGTCGCCGCATGCCCGGGCAGCAGGTCTGAAGACGGCGTTCCTGTCGCCTGACGTCCGCGGGAGAGGCCTCGGGAAACAGCTCATGGAGTCCCTCTTCAAGGCGGCGGGGGAAGCGGGATGGACGGAAATGCTCTGGTCGAGCAATCCCCGCTACCGGAATACGGCCTGGAACTTCTACACCGTCCTGGCGGGGGAACCCGTGGGGATCCTGGAGGACTTTTTCGGGGTGGGCTCGCGGACGCCCGTCTGGCGGAAGCCCCTGTGATCATCGTTCGTGACGGAATGCCCGGGCCGGATCGCGTGCCGGCTTGGCCCATCCGGAACCGGCTCCCTTCCATCAACCCGCGAACAGGGCCGGCAGGACATCGCCCGCCTTTCCCCTGATCGATTCATGGTACACGGAAGACATCTCGCTCGCTTCCGGATTGATCTCGATGCACCGGGCCCCGCCGTCCCGGGCGGCCTGGGGAAACCCTGCAGCAGGCCAGACGACGCCGGAGGTTCCGATGCCGACGAAGAGGTCGCAGGACCGGATCGCCTGCACGGCCTGCCCCATGACGAAAGCGTCGAGCATGTCGCCGAACCAGGTGATGTCGGGCCTGAGCCAGTTTCCGCAATCCTCGCACCGGTATCGCCGGTAGGCCTCCCCGATGTCTTCCCGGATGCCATGCTGCGGGCACCTCAGGCGCCATAGGCTGCCGTGGAGCTCCAGGACCCGCCGGCTCCCCGCCCGCTGGTGCATGCCGTCGATGTTCTGCGTCACCACCGTCACCTGCGGGTGCTCTCCCTCAAGCCGGGTAACGGCTTCGTGGCCGGCATGGGGCTGGCAGGCCAGGACGGATTTCCGCCGCAATTCGTGAAAGCGGAGGACCTTTTCCGGATTGGCGTCGAAGGCCTCCTGGCAGGCGTATTCCTCCCAGCGATAGGATCTCCAGACGCCCCCGGCCCCCCGGTAGGTGGGGACGCCGCTTTCCGCGGACATCCCCGCCCCCGTGAAGAACAGGATATGGCGATGGTCTTCCGGACGAATCTTCTTCATGAACGGCTCCCCGGATACCCGTCAGCCGGCCTTGGGCGCTTCCCGTTGCAGATCCTCCCCCAGGGCCAGTCGGCAGAGGTCGCTCACCATGTACATCTCCAGGCCCGCCTCCCGGCAGGTCTTTTTCAGCGCGTCCAGGCACATGGGACACAGGAAAGCCATCGCCGAGGCCCCATGAGCCTTCGCGTCTTCGATGTTCAGGGTCTGGTAGCCGGGATACTTCTCCCCCCGCTGCATGAATCCCTTCATCGCCTGTCCGCAGCAGAGCGCCTCCTCCCGGT
This sequence comes from Syntrophaceae bacterium, assembly GCA_013177825.1. Classification (NCBI taxonomy): domain Bacteria; kingdom Pseudomonadati; phylum Thermodesulfobacteriota; class Syntrophia; order Syntrophales; family Syntrophaceae; species Syntrophaceae bacterium. The sequence continues at coordinate 474,213 of JABLXX010000002.1, read as the reverse complement.
CGTACTTCCGGGCGACCCGCTCCACGCCGATGAGAGCGAAGATCTCGTCCAGGTAGGCCTCCTTGCCGGGTGTGCCCCGGGAGGCGCAGGGCCGCTGGTAGGCGACCTTCATGCCCAGCGGCCGGATCTCGGCCCGGCGCGCCTTCAGGGAGCGGGCGAGGAATTCGAAGAGGTGGGTCGCCTTGAAGGGCAGCGTCAGTCCCAGCCGCGGAACCCAGTCGGCCATGAGGGCGTAACAGTCGTCGTGGGCGAAGATCACCTCGTCCACGCCCAGGGCGGCATAGCGGTCCAGAAGCGGCTTGACGCCTTCGATCATGACCGTTTCGTTGCCCAGGTGGGGGAACAGGACATTGCAGAACCAGAAGCGGCCCTTGAGGACGTCGAGGCCGTCGAAGAGGGAACCCTTGAACGCCCAGGGCGCGATGGGCTCGATGGTGCAGACCGACAGGATGGGGGACTTCACCTTCGGCGGAGAAAAGCCTTCCGGTGCGGCGAATTTTCCCTTGATCGCCGCGAACAGGTTCGGGTCCACGTAATCTCCCAAGGCCTCCATTCTCTGGAGGATCAGGTCAAACGGACGGGCGTCCCGGGGACAGAACTCGTTGCAGGCAAAGCAGGTGATGCATTTCCGGAGCCAGTCGACGGGTTCCCCCTTCACCAGCTTCTCGAACTGCCGTCCACCCTCCTCACGATCGAAGTCGATATAGGCACAGCGCCCAAGGCACTCTCCACAGAAATCGCATTTCACCGGATCGAACATCTCGTCTCCCTTCTCGCCTGGTCCCGCCTTCCTTTGCGAAGGCGGGAATTGCGCGCATACGGTTCCGGGGGCCAATGCCCCGGCGGATATGTTCGGGCACGGAACGGCGCCGGCCCCCTGCCTGTACCGGTGGACTACCTCATTCCTCCCCCAAAGGTCAATTGCAATCCCTTCCGCGCCTGATATCGTCTTCATTCGGTCGGGACGGGAAAGCCCCGTACCATTGATTTTCGGAGCATGGACGAAAAATTCTACGCAGCGGAAGATGTTGATTGACAAATCAATCAATGTCTGGCAGTAACTATCGCCAAGTTCGGTTTTCCTTTGTCGTACCTTTTTCCAGTGTCCCTCGAAGCCATCCCGCCCGGGGTGGATCCGTTTCCGGGACCTTCATCGACAACGTACCGCCCCGGCGGGAAAAGATAGGGAAGGAGGAGCGCCATGAAGGCCAATCTGGCCCAGATCTTCAGAAACCAGTCATACAAATACGGAGACCGCCTCGCCATGGAGAAACGCAGGGGCGGCCGGTGGGAGGGATGGACCTGGCGGGAGTATTTCGAGGCATCCCGGGCCGTCGGCCTCGGCCTCCATATCCTGGGCGTCCGCAAGGGGGACCGGGTGGCCATCCTGAGCGAAAACCGCCTCGAGTGGGTCGCTTCCGACATGGGCAGCATCGGGATCGGGGCCTGCATGGTTCCACTCTACACGACCCTTCCGGCCCCGGAGATCGCCTACATCATCGGCAATTCCGAATCCCGGGTCTTCATCGCCGAAAACAGGACTGTGTCGGACAAGGCCCTCCAGGAGGCGCCGGGACTTCCAGCCCTGGAGAAGATTGTCGTCATCGACCCGGAGGGATGCGACCTGTCCAACCCCCTGCTCATGACGTTCGACGAGCTTCTCAAGCAGGGCCGCGATCTGGCCCGCCGCGAACCGAATCTCTTCGAGAGCCTTGGCGACGCCATCGACGTCGAGGACCTGGCGACGATCGTCTACACGTCCGGAACGACGGGGCACCCCAAGGGGGCCATGATCAGCCACAGCAATATCCTGGCGGTCTTCGACGCCCTCGACACCTGCGTCCCGGCCTTCGACACGGACGAAACGGTCCCGTTCCTGCCCCTGTCCCACGTGTTCGAGCGGATCGCCGGCCATTTTTACGGGATGAAGGTGGGCATCACAACCCACTATGCCCAGAGTTTCGACACGATCATCGACGACATCGCCGCAAAACGGCCCACCATCGTCCTGGCGGTGCCCCGGGTCTGCGAAAAGATCTACGCCCGGATCCTGGGCCAGGTCAAGGAAGAGCCCCCCTGGAAGCAGCGGGTGTTCCAGTGGGCGACGAAGGTCGGCGGGCAGGTGAGCATCCTGAAAGAGCGTGAGAAGCCTGTCCCCCTGTTCCTGGACTTCCAGTATCGCCTCGCCTACCGGCTCGTCTACCGGAAGCTGAATGAGCGGCTGGGAGGCCGGGTCCGCTGGATGACCGCCGCCGGTGCGCCCCTGTCCCGGGAGATCGCCGATTTCTTCAACTCCGCCGGCGTCTTCGTCATCGAGGGATACGGCATGACGGAGAGCACCGCCCCCATCAGCCTGAACGTCATCGGCAGCTATCGCCACGGCACGACCGGTCGCCCCCTGCCCTGCAACGAGGTCAAGATCGCACCGGACGGCGAGATCCTGGTGAAGGGCGGAAACATCATCAGCGGATACTGGCGGATGCCGGTGCAGACAAAGGAGGCCTTCACCGATGACGGCTGGCTCATGACAGGGGACATCGGCAGACTCGACGAGGAGGGGTTTCTGATCATCACCGACCGGAAGAAAGACCTCATCATCACCGCCGGCGGAAAGAACATCGCCCCGCAGAACATCGAGGGGCTCTTCATGAAGGACCCCCTCTTCGAACACGTCGTAAGCATCGGCGACCGCCGGAAATACCTCACGGCCATCATCACGCTCAACCTGGCAGAGGCGGCCCGCCTGGCGAAAGAGGAGGGGTTGGCCTTCGCGAAACCGGAAGATCTCTATGACAATCCGGGATTCGGCCGGATCGTCGACCGGCACGTCCAGGCGGTGAACGAACACCTGGCGCGGGTCGAGACGATCAAGTATTATCGCATCCTCCGCCACTCCTTTTCGGAACAGACGGGCGAGCTGACGCCGTCCCTCAAGATCAAACGGAAAGTGATCCAAGAGAAGTACCGGGACGTCATCGAGGAAATGTACCCCGCCGGAGGCGACTGATCCGGGTTCCATCCCGGAACGGGAGAGGAGGCAGCCATGAAAGAGCTGAAGGGAAAGACCGCCGTCGTGACGGGCGCCGGCATGGGTATGGGGCTGGACCTTTCGAGGAAGCTCCTCCAGGAGGGCTGCTCCGTGGCCCTGGTGGACGTCAGGCCGGAAAGCCTGCAGGCCGCGGAGAAGGAACTCCGCCACCTCGGGCCTTGCCGGGGCTACGTCTGCGACATCTCCGACCGGCAGGCCGTTTACGATCTGGCTCATAAAATCGAGGCGGACATGGAGCCTCCGGCCATCCTGGTGAACAACGCCGGCATCGTCACCGCCGCGCCGCTCCTGGACCTGGACGACGCCGCCATCGAGCGGATGATCCGGGTCAACCTGACGGCGCTCTTCTGGACCTGCAAAGCCTTCCTGCCGGCCATGCTGCGCCGCGGAGAGGGACACATCGTCAACTTCGCCTCCGCCGGGGGCATCCTGGCGATCCCGAACCTCTCGGCTTACTGCGCCAGCAAATTCGGTGTCATCGGCTTCACCGACAGCCTGCGGCAGGAGATGCGAAAGCTGCGAGCCGGCATCGGCGTCACGGTGGTCTGCCCGAATACCGTCAATACGGGAATGTTCGAGGGCTCGAAGATGGTGGCGGGAACGCAGATGCTGAAACCCGGGGACGTGACGGCCCGCGTGGTGGAGGCGATCCGGCGGAACCGGGCCATGGTGGCCGTCCCGTCGGTGCCCGTGAAGTTCGTAACGCCGCTGATGAAGGTGCTCCTGCCGATCAAGGCCATGGACTGGCTGAACGCAGCCCTGGGGATGGCCGACGCCAACGACACCTGGACAGGGCGCTCCCGGCACTGATCGACGGCGGAGCGATCGTCTGCTCAGCGGGGCCGTTTGGGAATCAGGAAGTAAAGCTCCCCTTTTTCCTTGAGGCTGCCCGCCATCCGGCCCGCCTCGTCCCCGGCGCCGCAGAAAAGATCCACCCGCCCCGGCCCCTTGATGGCGGCCCCGGCATCCTGCGCCACGACGATCCGCGAAAACGGCGTCCAGCGGATTCTCCCTGTTTCATCCGTTACCGGTTTGCGGAGCCGGATGAAGGATACCGCCCCGGGAGGAAAGCATCCCGCGTCCACGGCGATGGAACGACCCGCCGTGACGGGCACTCCAAGGGATCCCACCGGCTCCCCCTCCAGCACCCGGAAAAAGATGTACCGTTCGTTCTCGTTGAAGATTTCCTGCCGCTCTTCCGGGTGATTGTCCAGATAGTTCCGGATCGTGGCGTGGGAAAGGTTCCCCGCCGGTATCATCCCCCGGTTCGCCATGAAAGGGCCGATGCTCCGGAAGGGGCGGCCGTTGGAGGCGGCATACCCCACCGTCAGGATGCCGCCGTCGGGCAGGCGGATCGTTCCCGATCCCTGGATGTGGAGAAAGAAGAGTCCCGTGGGATCTTCCACCCAGGCGATCTCCAATCCCCGGTCCTGGAGCACTCCTTCTCCGTCGATTGCCTTCCGGCTCCACGACCGGGACGGCTTTCCGTTCCCGTTGCCCGGCCGGCCGCTCCCACCCAGGACTTCCTGCGGCGGTCCGTAAATCGGATGGCGGAAGCGTTCCGTCCGGAACCGGGATCCCGTAAGCTCGGGAACGTAATACCCGGTAAAAAGCACGGTGCCCCGCCCGTCGAGTCCGGATGCCCGGTACAGGTGAAACCGCCCGGCAATCCTTCCCCGCTTCTCCTCCGGCGAACCTTCCGCCTGCAGGATCTCCAGGAGTTCCCGCAGGGCTTCCTTCATCTCCTGCGGCGAAAAGGACTCCGCACCGATGCGGACAGGGCCGACGCCGGGGCGGTCGTAATAGTCCAGGCTTCTCCCGATGGCGAGTTTCAGGGAAGGAAAATCCAGGTCATCGTCCAGGACGGCGAGGGTGTCCCAGGATACGGGCACCAGGGCTGGGGAGCCGAAGGCCTGAGCGGGCGGGGCTCCCGGCGGAGGGGACAGCGCCTGCGCCTCCTTCCGGGCGCTGCAGGCGGCCAGAGCGGCGGACACGAGCACGCACAAGAGGACGAACCGGATGCTCCGGCAGCAATCAGAGTTCAATGATCATCGCCACTTCGTCACAGTAATCGGGATATTTCGGACAGCGAAAACAGTCCGACCAGATCTTCTCGGAGAGGTTCTGGCGCTCGACCTCCCGGAAACCGAGGGCTCGGAAGAATTCCGGCCTGTACGTCAAGGTGAAGATGCGGAAGAGTTCCAGCGTAATGGCCTCGGAGATGCAGGCTTCCACCAGCATCCGTCCGATGCCGCGCTTGCGGCCCCTTTCCTCGACATAGAGGGAGCGAACCTCCGCCAGGTTCTCCCAGATGATGTTCATGGCGCAAACTCCCACCAGCGTTTCCCCGTCGTCCTCGAGATAGACGAAGAAATCCCGGATGTTCCCGTAGATGTCCATGAGCGACCGGGGGAGCATTTCCCCCTGTCCGGACGAGACGTTGATCATCCGGTGAATCGTCCGTACATCGCTGATGCGGGCCTTTCTCAGCATGTCCGCCCTCCCGGCCCGGCTGCGCGATAGGGGGCCGCTACTTCGTTTTTTTCAGTGTTCCGTCCTGGCCCTTCGGCGCCTCCTTCCGGCGCAGCCTCAGGCTCTCCTTCCGCCGCTTCCGGCGCCGGTCCAGTTCCTTCCTGCGCTCGGATTTCTTGTGTCTGCCCATGAAACCCCCTCCCGCAAAGTTTGTTCCGGTCCGCATGCCGTTCGGAAAACCGTGATCTTCTACCATGCGAAGCCGCCCTTGTAAACCTCCGGCAGCAATTCAAGAGGTCCCCCCGGCGGCACGGCCCAGCATCTCGCGGGCATGGGCCCGGGTCTTCTCGGTGATCCGCACGCCTCCCAGCATCCGGGCCACCTCCTCCAGGCGCTCCGCCTCGGTAAGGACCTCCACCCGGGAGGCCGTCCGCTCTTCCGCGAGGGCCTTGGATACCCGGAAATGCCGCTGGGCGAAACAGGCGATCTGGGGCAGGTGGGTGATGCAGACGACCTGGTGCCGTCCGGAGACTTCCCGGATCCGCTCTCCCACCACTTCCGCCGTCGCCCCGCCGATCCCGCTGTCCACCTCGTCGAAGACGATGGTCCCCACGGACCCGCCGCGGACCAGGACTTTCTTCATCGCCAGGATGATGCGGGAAAGCTCGCCGCCGGAGGCGATCCGGTGCAGCGGCTTCGGCTCCTCCCCGACGTTGGTGGACAGGAGGAACTCCACGTCGTCCCAGCCACGCGGACCGACCGCCGGCGCCTCCCCGTTCCCGGCCGGACGGAACAGAATCTCGAACTGCGCGGGATCCATCCGGAGGGAGCGGATCTCCTCCTCCAGGCTTTGCTGAAGGCCCGGCGCGCCCTGCCGGCGCCGTTCCGACAGCATCTGCGCCCTCTCCTCCAGTGCTCCGCGCAGGCGCGTCTCCTCGTGGGCCAGCCGCTCCGCGTCCTCCTCGACCCGGGAGATGGCCAGGAGTTCCTGTTCCATCTCGTCCGCCCGGCCCAGGATCGCCGCTTCGTCGCCGTCGTATTTGCGTTTGAGCCTGCGGAGCAGCTCGAGGCGCTCCTCGACGGCTTCCATGCGCCCCGGATCGACGGTCAGCCCGTCGCGGTACACCCGGAGGGTCGCGGCCGCCTCTTCAAGACCGTAATAGAACGAATCCAGGTTGGCCTCGGAAAGGTCGAAGGCGCCGTCGATCCGCCGGATCTCCCGGACGTCAGCCATGATCCCGCGGAGGACATCGAGGACGGCTCCGTCCCGTCCGTGCAGGCTCTCATGGGCCCGCCCCGCCAGCTCCTGCAGCTTCCGGACGTTCCCAAGTACCTGCCGCTCGTTTTTGAGGGCCGCCTCCTCCCCGGACGACAGTCCCGCCTCCCGGATCTCCCGGATCGAGAAACGAAGCCATTCCTCCCGCTCCAGTCGCCGCCGGCGGACCCCCTCGATCTCCCGGAGCCGGGCCAGGACTCCCTGGTATTCGTCGTACAGGAGCCCGAAGGCCTCCCGCTCCTCCGCCAGGCCGGCATAGGCGTCCAGGAGATCCAGGTGCCGGTCCGGGTTCAGGAGAACCTGGTGCTCGTGCTGGCTGCAGATGTCCACCAGGCACTCTCCCAGCGCCGCCAGCATGGACAGGCTCACCGGGTGCCCGTTGACATGGATGCGGTTCTTCCCGCCACGGGAAACGCTGCGCCGGATCACCAGTTCCTCCGCCGGATCCAGTCCCATCCCGGCCATCCGCTTCAAAAGCTCCCCGTTGTTCCGGACCTGGAAGACCGCCTCCACCACGGCCGCGTCCGCGGCGGTCCGGATCATCTCGGCGGAGGCCCGGTCGCCCAGGAGAAGGCTCAAGGCCCCGACGATGATGGACTTGCCGGCCCCCGTCTCGCCGGACAGGACATTCAGGCCCGGATGAAACGAGATTTCCAGCGCGTCGATGATGGCGAAGTTCTGGATGCTGAGCTCGGCAAGCATGGTCCCTGTTCAGGGCTCTCCCGGCTACGGTAGGGGTTTCTCTCGCCCCGGTCCCACTCCCCACCCCAGCTTGGTCCGCAGAATCTCCAGGTAATCCCGGTGGGGGGAGGCGACAAGGGTCGTTACGAAGGGCGACTTCTGGACCGTGACGGAGTCCCCGGCCCTCAAGGTAAAGGTGGTCTGGCCGTCCAGGCTGACAGTGGCCCCGGCCTCTTTCGTCCACAGGGTGACCTTCATCACCGCCGAATCGGGCAGGATGATGGGCCGGTTGGACAGGGCATGGGGACAGATCGGATTGAGGATGATCGAGTCCTGGTCGGGAAAGACGATGGGCCCCCCCGCCGAGAGGGAATAGGCCGTGGAGCCCGTCGGGGTGGCGAGGATGAGCCCGTCGGCCTTGAAGGTCGTGAGAAAGCGGTCGTTCACCGCCGTCTCCAATTCGACGATGCGGGACAGGTCGGCCCGGTTGATGACCACGTCGTTGAGGATGTGGCTTTCCCGGACGGGGTCCCGTCCCTGGCGGCGGATGAGGACGTCGAGCATCATCCGCTTCTCAATGGAGAAATCCCCCCGGAGGATCTGGTCGAGGGCCTCGGTCATCTCGTTGAGGTTCACTTCCGTCAGGTATCCCAGTCCGCCCGTGTTGATCCCCACGATGGGAATGTCGAACTCCGCCACCGAGCGAGCCGTCCGGAGCATGGTCCCGTCGCCGCCGAACACGACCAGGAGGTCCGCCCGGGCGGCCAGTTCCTTCCGGGAACAGCCGGTGGCGCCGGCCATTTTCTCGGCGATCCCCTCGTCGAGGAATACCTCCAGACCCCGCTCACGGAGCCAGTCCTTGAGCTGGGCGACATACTCGGGCGATCGTTCCTTGTCGGTGTTGGCGATGATGCCGATTTTCCGGATGGCCATAGGGCTCTAAACTCCGATCCTATCGGAAAGATTGGGTGAATCGCTATCACAAAAGCGGCCTGTTGTCCACGGGCAATTCACCTTGAGCACGCGCCTTGACACGCGGCAGGCTGTGCGCTACAGAGGCACCCGGCCGGTCTGTCCGGCCCTCCGGGACAACCCGCGGCATTCCCGCCGACCCGTCCCGGCCATTTCACCCCGGAGGTTCCCATGCCCATCCAGAAAGGTCCCCTCACTTTTTCCCTGTTCCGGCCAACCCGCGAGGCCCCCGCACCCCCGGACCCGGAAGTCCTGACGGACCGGCTGCGGTCCTTCTCCTTCCGGGAGGCCGTCTCCCGCTCGGAGGAAAAAACGATCGGCTGGACCGGCCTGGAGGACATCCTGGATCGGGATTTCAGCCGTTATCCCCCCGTGCGGGGGCACTTGGCCCTGTTCTGCCTCCGGATCGACCGGAAACAGATTTCCCCCGCCCTGCTCCGCTTCCGGACCCTCGAGGCCCAAAGGCGCGTCAAGGAAGAAAACAAGCAGGAGCGCCTCAGCCGCCACCAGCAGGGCTTGCTCCGGGAGACGGTCCGGGAGGAGCTCCTGGCCGGCGCCCCGGCTGTCCCCGCCCTGTATGAGGCCTGCTGGTTCCTCCCGGAGAAACGGGTCCTCTTCTGCACGCATACGGACAAGATCTGCGACGATTTCACACTGCTCTTCCGTGACACCTTCTCCACGATCCTCGAACCCTACAACCCCTGGGACGAAGCCGCGGCGGCCCTCGGCCCCGAGGGACCGGCTCCCTTTTCCCTGGGCCGGGAATTCCTGACGTGGCTCTGGTTCAAAAGCGAGGAGCGGGCCGGCACCATCGCCCTGAACAGCAAGGAGGAGGTGGAACTGGCATTCATCCGGCGCGTCGTCCTCGAGGGCGGCGAGGGGGACTATGCGGAAACGGTGGTCTGCCACGGACTGAACGCAGAGCTGAAGGAAGGCCGGGAGGCCCTCCGGCGCGGCAAGAAGATCCGGGAGGCCCGCCTGTCTCTGAGGCAGGATGCGGACGTCTGGGAGTTCACCTTCAAGGCGGACCGGTTCCGTTTCCAGTCCATGAAACTCCCGGCCGACTCGGAGGAGGAGACGGGGATGAAGGACGAGGCGGGACGGCTCCTGGAGCGCATCCACCTTACGGAGCAGGCCGTCGCCGTCATGGAGCGTCTCTTCGCCCTCTTCTTCGCCATCCGCCGGACCCCCGCCTGGACGGCCGAGGAGATCCCCCGGATGACCCGCTGGCTCCAGCCATAGCGAGCCACGCTCGCTAGCGGAAACCCTCCGCCCTTACCTGATCGGGGCCATTCGTTTCGTAACGGAACGTGCTTCCGGTACCGAGCCGTCTGTACACATGCTTCTGCGGCGCAAGGGCAAGAACGATCGCCAGGGCGGCGTTCCCCACGCAAATTCGCACGGTTCTCATGCAGCGCCTCCCGTTTCGCCCATTCCTTTCCCGTCCGGACTTGACGACGGGAATAGAGAGTCAGAGCAACCCCGCCACCAGAACCATGCCCGAAAACACCGTGAGAATAACCAGGGCGGCATAATCCGGCCGGGCCATGCGCAGCTCCCGGAGTCCCGTCCGGGGCCCCCGGGCGTAGCCCCGGGCCTCCATGGCCTCCGCGAGATCGTCGGCCCTTCGCGCCGCTCCCAGCAGGAGAGGCACCAAAAGGGATGCCGCGGTCTTTACCCTGTGGACAGATCCTCCCCGCCGCCAGTCGGCCCCCCGGGCGAGGCGGGCCGTCTTCAGCTTTTCCATTTCCTCCAGGAAGGTCGGCAGAAACCGCAGGGCCAGGGAGACCATGATCGCCAGGTCCTGTGTGGGAACGCGGAGAACTTTCAGCGGGCTCAGGATATTCTCCAGGGCGGCGACCAGGTCGGACGGTCCGGTCGTCATGGTCAGCAGAACGCCCATGGAAACCAGGGCGAAGAACTGCCAGACGACGAATCCGCCCTGACGCAGTCCCTCCCGGGTGATCCGGAACGGCCCCGCGGAAAGGGACACCAGGGCCTCTCCGTCGGTAAAGAAAAGATGGATGAGAAACAGGAGTGCGGCGAAGACCATCAGGGGCTTCAGGGCGTCCAGGATATGGCGCGGCCGCAGGCCGGAAAGACCCGTCAGGACCAGGAGGAGAAGCGTGACCAGGGTCGCCGCCCCTGCGGACGCCCGGAATGAGAGGACGCCGAGGACGACGACGGAGACGATCTTGACCCGCGGGTCGAGGCGGTGGAGGGACGAGTCGCCGGGGACGAAGAGGCCGAACCGGAAATGCTTCATTACGGGCGTTCTCCGGGATGCCGGGCAAGGCAGGCATCGATCTCCCGGCAGGCCTCCGGGACGGACAGGACGTTTGCGTTTACCCCCCACCCGAGGTTTTTCAGCTCCGCCATCAGGACCGCAACGGGGGGGGCCTCCAGCCCGGGGAATCGCCCCGACGCCAGAACGGCGCAGGCGGCCTCCGGACTGTCGTCCAGGGCGATCGATCCCCGCTCCATGACCAGGAGCCGGTCGGCGTCCGCTACGTTGCCGATGCTGTGCGTCACGTGGAGAATGCCCATGCCCTGGCTGTGGAGCCCCGCGATGAGGTCGAGGACTCGCCGCCGGGAGACGGGATCGAGATAGGCAGTCGGCTCGTCAAAGGCGATGAAGCGCGGTTTCATGGCCAGGACCCCGGCGATGGAAACGAGCCGCTTCTCTCCGCCGGAAAGCGTATGGGGAGCCCGCGATTCGTACCCCTCCAGCCCCACCCGGGCCAAGGCATCCGCCACGCACTCCCGGACCTCCCGGGGCGGCAGGGCCAGATTGGCCGGGCCGAAGGCCACGTCCTCCTCCACGGTCATGCCTACGATCTGGTGATCCGGGTTCTGGAACACCATGCCCACGGCCCGGCGGATCCCGCGCTGCGAGGAAGCGTCCCGGGTATCGAGACCGTCCACGGTCACGGTCCCCTCCGTCGGAACGAGGAGGGCGTTCAGATGCTTCAGGAGCGTGCTCTTCCCGCAGCCGTTGTGCCCGGCCAGGGCGACGTATTCTCCCTCGCCGAGGCGGAGGTCCACGTTACGGAGGACCTCCGGACCGTCCTCCCCGTAGCGAAATGAAACCTTGTTCAGAACGATCATCGTTTTCCCAACCCCTTCAAAGTTTCAGGTAGCGCCGGATCCGCACGGTGATCAGGGCCGCAACAACCATCTTCACGGCGTCCCCCGGCAGGGGGGGCAGGACGCCCACAATCAGGGCCTTGCGAAGGCCGAGTTTGGCCACGTACATCAGCTGAATCACGCCGCACGCATAGATCACGACCAGCCCCGTGAACATGCAGACGAGAAGCACGAAGAACCCGGGCTTGACCCGGGGGTCCGCCAGCCGGCCCAGGACATAGGCGCCGAGGACGAATCCGATCAGATATCCTCCGGTCGGCCCGAGGAGGACCCCCGCCCCGGCCTTTCCCCCGGCGAAGACGGGCAGGCCGATGACGCCCAGCAGGATGTAAACCACCTGACTCATGGCCCCCAGGTATCCTCCCAGGAGGGATCCCGACAGGAAGACAAAAAAAGTCTGCATCGTCACCGGCACCGGGGGCAGGGGAATCATGATGTAGGCCCCCAAGGCCGTCAGGGCGCCGAACATTGCGGCATAGGCCATGCCGCGGAGCGAGGTTTCGCGTTTTGCCATTGCAGCGTTATCCTTTCTCGATTCCAGTCGGGAGGGTCACATCGCCGGAGAAGATCCGGTGGTCGCGGCCCCCGTCGTCCCGGAGCAGCAGAAACCCGTTTTCATCGATATCGGCCACAATGCCCGCCAGGTCCCGGCCGGGGACATGGACGACGACCGGTTTTCCGATCATGCTGCTCATGGACTTCCAGCGCGCCAGGAGGGGGGAGAACCCCTCCGCCGCGAAGAGATCGCAGCAGGATTCGAATGATTCGAGACAGCGGCGCAACAGCCGCACCCGCGGAAACGGCTTCCCCGTCTCGACGAGGACGCTCGTCGCCAGGGGGCGGATCTCCCGTGGGAACACTCCGGCCGGAACGTTCACGTTGATCCCCGTACCGATCACCAGGTAGTCGACGGCGCCCATGTCCGTGGCCAGTTCCATGAGGATGCCGGCGATCTTCCGCCCCCCCGCCAGGATGTCGTTGGGCCACTTGATGGTCACCGGGAGGCCCGTCTCCGAACGGAGGGCGTCGGCCACGGCCACCGCTGCCAGGATGGCCATGCGGGGCGCCTCGCCGGGCGGAATGGAGGGCCGCAGGACCAGGGATGCATAGATTCCCAGGAAGGGAGGCGAAAACCAGGTTCGCTCCCTTCTTCCCCGCCCGCTGCTCTGCTCCTCCGCCACCACCAGCGTCCCCTCCGGGGCTCCCCCGGCGGCCAGCTCCCGGGCCCTGGAGTTCGTGGAATCGGTCTCCCGGTAATGCCGGGCCTCCGTCCGTCCCAGGACCCGCGTCCGAAGCCCGTCCCGCACCTCTTCGATCCGGAGCAGATCGGGAACGCCGATGAGACGGTACCCCTTGCGGGTGGACGACTCGATCACGTATCCGTCCGCCTTCAGGGCGCCGATCTGCTTCCAGACGGCGGACCGGGTCATGGCCATCCGCTCGCTCAGGAACTGGCCGGAGACCCAGGCCCCCCGGCCCTGCTTCAAGTGGAGCAGCAGGAGCTCCCTTCCCGAAACGGATCCGGAACCGGCTGCCGTCACGCGATCCGCTCCTTTCGGGCCTTCCGGGACCGGAGATCGGGTACGGTCCCGCAGGATTCGGAGGCGCACCCCCCTCCCCCCGCACCGCAGCGGCACAGGTCCTGTTCCCGGGTCGGCTGGAGGCCGAGGTCCGCGATCATCTCGTGGTCGAGGGAGCTCTCCCGCCCGGTGGTCGTCAGGTAATTCCCCGTCATCAGGGAGTTGCAGCCCGCTACGAGGCCCAGGGGAAGAAGCTGGCGCAGGTTCCTTTCCTTCCCCCCGCAGAGCTTCAGGTCCCGGTCCGGCAGGAGAAAGCGGAACACGGCGACGGTGACCAGGATCTCCAGGGGCGGCAGAGGCCTGCTTCCTCCAAGGGGCGTTCCCTTAACGGGATGGAGGATGTTGATCGGCACCGAGTCCACGTCCAGTTCCCGCAGGGTCAGGGCCATCTCGATCCGGTGGGTGACGCCCTCCCCCAGGCCGATCAGCCCGCCCGAGCAGACGGACAGTCCGGCCCGCTTCGCCGTCCGGATCGTTTCCACGTCTTCTTGGTAGTCGTGGGTCGTACAGATCTTCGGGAAGAAGCTGCGGGACGTCTCCAGGTTGTGATGGTAGCGGTAGAGACCCGCCTCCTTCAGGTCCCGCGCCCGTCCGGCGTCGAGGATCCCCAGGGAGGCACAGGCCTTGAGGCCCAGGTCGCTGATTCCGCCGACGGCCTTCCGGATCTCCGCCCACTCCCGCGCGACCCCGATCCGCTTGCCGCTCGTGACGATGCCGAACATCTCGGCCCCGGCCCGCCGGGCATCTGCGGCCTCGACGACAATCTGCGCCGCCTTCTTCAGCGGATAGATCGCCGCCTCGGTTGCATAATGGGAAGACTGGGCGCAGAAGGCGCAGTCCTCGGGGCACCGGCCGGATTTTGCATTGGAGATGACGCAGAGACCGACGGCATCGCCCTTGAAGTGCCGGCGGATTTCAGAGGCCGCCGCCATGAGGCGGAAAGGGCGCCCCATGCCCTCCTCGAAAAGGGCCAGTCCTTCTTCCGTCCCGAGATCCCCTTTCCTGATCGCCCACTTCTGCAGCCTGTCGATGACGTCCACGTGAGGTTCCTTCCAATTTCGAATGTGCCCGCTACATAGGAAAATCCGTCCCGATTGTCAACCGATTCGTGCTTCCTGGTTGATAATGGCGAACGTCTGCCCTGCAACGGATCGGGGATCGGCTGCGGGCCGGAGCCCTGCCGCCGGGAGCGACGCCGCGGGCGGACTCCTTCGAGACTTTCGATCCCGTTGAAAAATCGCTGGAAAGATGATAAGGCACGGGAGCCTCGCGGGGCTCCGGAGACGACACCGAAATCCATCAGGAGGAAGATATGGCGGACGACAGAGAAAAGGTAAAGGTACTACTCCCCCCGGAAGGGGACTCGGAAGACGTGTTCTTCAAGGAAAACGACAGGAAGCTGATCATGGCCCTGCGGGAAAAGGCGGCGAAGGAGGCCGACGCCAAGTACCGGGAGGACCACAAGGGCCACTGCTTCCGCTGCGGGACGAAGAGCCTGGCGGAAATCAAGCGCGGAGGCGTGACCATCGACGTCTGCATCAACAAGGGGTGCGGCGCCGTACACCTGGACCCGGGCGAGCTGGAGGCCTGCGAACTGGAGTTGAAGAAACAGGACGGCGGCTTCTCCAAGATCACCGGCGCCCTGTCTTCGCTCTTCAAATAACGAAAAGGCCGTCTCGAATTCGCAAGGGCCCGCCACCGCATCTCCGCCCGAACGGATCCGGAACGGATAGCAAGCAGGGCCTCCCTGCAGGATGCGGGCGGATCGAGGCTCTCCAAAAAGAAAAGGCCGGCGGGAGAGGGGAATCCTCCTCTCTCCTCCGGTCTTTTTTCATGACTTCTTCGCCCTCGGCCCGCTATTTCTTCACCGCCAGGTACCCCTTCGCCAGGTTCGTGTTCACATGCACCACACCCTTGTTGAGGTCCTTCAGGGGATAGTCGTCGGTAACCTCCGGCAGGGCGTCCGCCTGGGCCTGGGTCTTGACAACGGAACCGGCGGGGACCACGCGCCGGTCCGCAACGGTCACTCCCATCAGGATGCAGCCCGGCTCGATGACGCAGCCCCGGCCGACCATCGCCCGGAACACCAGGGTCTTCATCCCCACAAAGGTGTCGTCCAGGACCGCGGCGGGCCCGTGAATCTGGACCTGGTGGGCCAGGGAAACCCTGTTTCCGACGTAGACGGCGTATTTTTTCCCCTCCACCTCGACCAGGTTCTTCTCGATCGGCTGGCCGTTCATCTCCGTCTCCAGTGCATGGATCACTACACCGTCCTGGACATTGGCGTTGTCGCCGACGTGGAGGGGCTGCCCCTCGTCTCCCCGGACGGCCGCACAGGGGGAGACCATTACGTTCTTCCCCAGGGTCACGTTCCCGATGACGGCGGCCAGGGGATGTACATACGCCGTCGAATCGACGACCGGCTCGGACACCTTGCCGCTGAAATCCGTCTTCACGTTTTTCTCGATCATACCCTTTTCCTTCCTCCCCGTTGATGGTTGTCAGGCTGTTCAAAAAGGCCGCTATGCGGCGCTTCCCAGCCGTTTTTCTTCTTCCCTCTCCGTCAGTCTGCGCCAGATGTCATCGACCTGGATCTCTGTTTCCTTGAAGGTCCCCTCGTTGTTGACAACGAAGTCGGCCAGAGGGACCTTCTCGTCGATGGGCATCTGGGAGGCCAGCCGGAGGGCCGCATCCTCGCGGGTGTAGCCGTTTCTCTTCATGATGCGCCGGATCTGCCCCTCCGGGCTCAGGTACACCAGGACCACCAGGTCCAGCATCGTCTGCATCCCCACCTCGAACAGGAGAGGCACGTCGGCAATGACGACGGCATCGGGCTTCTCCCGCCGGATCGCTTCCACGCGTCCGCGCCACTCATCGAAGACGGCGGGATGGACGATCTCGTTGAGACGGCACCGTTTCGCCCCGTCGTTGAAGACGATGGCGCCCAGTTTCTCCCGGTCGAGGGTCCGGTCCGGCCGGAGGACCTCCGGTCCGAATTCGGCGACGACGGCCTTCCAGGCCGCGCCGTCCGGTTCCTGCACCTCGTGGGCCACCCGGTCGAAATCGACAATGTAAGCCCCTTTCCGGAGCAGCATCCGGGCCACCGTCGATTTCCCGCAGCCGATTCCACCCGTCAGGCCGACGTTCAGCATGTTTCCGTGTTCCTTTCCCTGCGTCGGGCCCCGTCTCAGCGGTTCCTGTCGTAGATGATCCGGAGCCCCTGGAGGGTCAGCATGTCATCCACCTCGTCGATGGACTTCGCCTCCGTGGACACGACCTTGGCCAGTCCCCCCGTGGCGACGACGTAGGGATCCGATTTCACCTCTGCTTTCATCCGGTTCACGATGCCGTCCACAAGCCCCGCGTACCCGTACACGATCCCCGCCTGCATGCTGCTGACGGTATCCTTGGCTACGACCGACCGGGGCTTGCTCAGCTCGACCCGGGGCAGCTTGGCGGCCCGCTCGAAGAGGGCCTCGCTGGAGATCATGAGGCCCGGCGAGATGCACCCGCCCATGTACTCGCCCTTTTTCGAGACGTAGTCGAAGGTCGTCGCCGTGCCGAAGTCGACGATGATCAGGTCGCGGCGGTATTTCTCGTAGGCCGCCACGGCGTTGACGATCCGGTCGGCGCCCACTTCCTTGGGATTGTCGTAGTAGATGGGCATCCCCGTTTTGATGCCCGGTCCGACAATCAAGGGCCGGACGTTGAAATACTTCAGGCACAGCGGCTCCAGGATGTTCAGCATGGGCGGAACCACGCAGGAGATGATGATGGCCGAGATGGCCTTGGAGCTGATCCGGCTCGACTTGTACAGGTTGTAGATGAGCATCCCGTATTCGTCCACCGTATGGTCCGTCACGGTCCGGATCCGCCAGTCGTGGACCAGCTCGTCGCCGTCAAAGACCCCCAGCACCGTATTGGTGTTTCCCACATCGATGACCAAAAGCATGTCAGGACTCCTTCAAGATGGTTGCGTCTCCCGCCAGGACGCGCTTCCGGGCGCCCGTGGGTTCCTCCAGAATCAGCGCTCCGTCCTCGTCCAGCCCCACTGCGGTGCCTTCCTCCACTTCGTCCTGGAATGCGACCCGGATGCGCTTTCCCGTCAGGACGGAATAGGGCAGCCAGTGCGGCCGAACCGCTTCGAATCCCTCCCGGATCCAGAGATCGTAGAGGTTCTCCAGCTCCTCCAGGAGGGCGGCTGCCACGGCCGTCCGGTCCGTTTCCGTCCCGGTCTCCTCCAGGAGCGACGTGGCGGCGTCCCGGAATGCCGGATCCAGCTCTTCGCGCCGGATGTTCACGTTGACGCCGATTCCCACGATCACCGAGGAGATCCCTCCGCCGGAGAGCCGGAGCTCCGTGAGGATGCCGCAGACCTTGCGATCCCGGATCAGCACGTCGTTCGGCCATTTTACGCCGACGATGCCGGGACACCAGCGGTTCAGGGCCTTTGCGACGGCCGCACCGGCCAAGAGGGTCAACTGGGGTGCCGCTGCCGGTTCCACCGCGGGCCTCAGGACCAGCGAGAGATACAGGTTGCAGCCCGGAGGGGACTGCCAGGTCCGGTTGAGACGCCCCCTGCCCGCCGTCTGTTCTTCGGCGATGACGGCAGTCCCTTCCGGAGCACCTGCCGCTGCAAGCTTCAACGCCGCCAGGTTCGTGGATTCCACGGAGCCGAACAGATGAAGCGGGCGGCCGAACCTCCCGCCGGCCGGCATGTTCTGAAAGGTTTTTCCGTTCAGCGGCGTCATGATCGGGACCGTATCATCCTTCGGGCGACGGCTCCGGGGAGATCAGCAGGGAAATGTCCGCCGCCCGGACCGAGTGGGTCAGGGAGCCCACGGAGATGAAGTCCACGCCCGTCTCCGCGATGGTCCTGACGTTGGCCAGCGAGACGTTCCCCGAGGCCTCGAGGGGGATCCGCCCGCCGACCCGTCGGACGGCCTCCCGCATCGCCTCCACGTCCATGTTGTCCAGCATGACCATGTCCGCGCCGGCATCCAGGGCCTCCTGCAGCTCCACCAGATTCCTCACCTCCACTTCCACGCGGACGGTGCGGGGCACCCGCAGGCGGACCCGCTGAACGGCGCTCCCGATTCCGCCGGCGGCGGCGACATGGTTCTCCTTGACGAGGACGCCGTCATAGAGGGCAAACCGGTGGTTCGTGCCGCCTCCGGACCGGACGGCGTACTTGTCAAGGACCCGGAGCCCCGGAACGGTTTTGCGGGTGTCGAGGATGCGAGCGCTCGTTCCTGACACGGCATCGACGAACTGCCTGGTCATGGTGGCGATGCCGCTCATGCGCTGGAGGAAGTTCAGGGCCGTCCGCTCTGCGGAGAGCAGGGCGGAGAGGGATCCGGTCACGACTGCGACCGTCTGCCCCGGTCGGGCCTCCGTCCCGTCTTTCAGAGATTCCTTCAGCGCGGCCTGCGGATCCAGCAGGCGGAACGCCGTGATGAAGACGTCGATGCCCGCCACGACCAGATCCGATTTCGCCAAGGCGCACCCCTCCCCCCTTTCCTCGCCGCCGAGGATGGAGGACGTCGTCAGGTCACCCGGGCCGATGTCCTCGGCGAGGGCTCTGCGGATGATGGGTTCCAGCACGTGGCCGGGTAGGGATTCCTGCATGATGGATCGAGGATGACGAAAAACCGGGTGGGGTTCAGGGTCGCCCACCCGGCCGGATGCTTTCCGATCGGATACGGTCCGGACCGGTCGGTGGTGTTTACACCAGGGACCGGATCTTCTTCAGGGCTCTCTCGAGAGCCGTCAGTTTTTCCGTCAGCTCCCGCTGTTTCTGTTCTTCCTTCTTCACCACCGCCTCGGCGGCCCGTTCCCGGAAGTCGCTGCTGGAGAGCTTGCGCTGCGTCTGGGCCAGGTCCTTCTGAACCCGGGCGGCTTCCTTCTCGAGACGGGCCTTTTCCCCCGCCCAGTCGACCGTTCCCTCCAGGAGGACGAATACCCGGACGGCTCCGATGACGCCCGTGGCGGCCCCTTTCGGCTCATCCATGGCGCCGGCGGTATCGAGGCTCTCCAGGTTTGCCAGGTGAACGATCAGGGTGCGTTGCTGCTCCGCCACGGCCCGCAGGGAGGCGTCCGCAGCGGATACGATGATCTTGAGCTTTTTGGACGGAGGGATGTTCATCTCTCCGCGGATATTCCGGACCCGGCCGATGATATCCATGACCAGCCCCATCTGCTCTTCCGCCTCGGGATCCTCCAGCGAGGCGTCGGGCGCGGGGAAGCGGCTCACCATGATGGAGCCTCCGTCTCCCACGAGGGCCTCCCAGATCTCCTCCGTCACGAAGGGCATGAAGGGATGGAGTAGCTGAAGCGATGCCTTCAGTACCGCGAAGAGGGTCTTCTGGGCCGCCTGCCGCTGCTCCGGGGCATTCTTGCCGTAAAGCACCGGCTTGCCCATCTCCAGGTACCAGTCACACAGTTCATGCCAGATGAACTGGTACACCGCCGCCGACGCCTCGTTGAACTTGTACTCGTCGAGGGTCCGGATGACCTCCGCCACGGTCCGGTTCAGGCGAGCCTGGATCCAGCGGTCCGCGAGCGACTCCGCGGCCCGGTTGCGGCGCTGCTCGCCCGCGGGGGCGTCCTCCAGGTTCATCAGGGAGAACCGGGCGGCGTTCCAGAGCTTGTTGACGAAGAATTTATATCCCTGGATCCGCTCCTCCGACATCCGCACGTCACGCCCCTGGGCCGTAAAGGCCGCCAGGGTGAAGCGGAACGCATCGGCGCCGAACTTGTCCACCATCTCCAGCGGGTCGATGCTGTTGCCCTTGGACTTGCTCATCTTGTCGCCGTGCTCGTCCCGCACCAGCGCGTGCAGGTACACGTCCTTGAACGGCACGTCCTTCATGATGTAGAGGCCCATCATCATCATGCGGGCCACCCAGAAGAAGAGGATGTCGAAACCCGTGATCAGAAGCGACGTCGGGTAGAAGGTCTTCAGCGCCGGCGTCTGGTCGGGCCAGCCGAGGGTCGAGAAGGGCCAGAGGGCGGAGCTGAACCAGGTGTCGAGGACGTCCTCTTCCTGGCGGAGGTCCGTGTTCTTGCAGGTGGGGCAGGACGCGGGATCTTCCGTGGAGACGATCGTCCCGGAGCAGCTGTCACAGTACCAGACGGGAATCCGGTGACCCCACCAGATCTGCCGGGAGATGCACCAGTCGCGGATGTTGTCCATCCAGTCGAAATAGGTGGCCTCCCACATGGAGGGAATGATTTTCGTTTTCCCCTTGATGACCGCCGCCGTCGCTGCTTTGGCGAGGGGCTTGACCTTCACGAACCACTGCTTCGAGACGTAGGGCTCGATGTCGGTCTTGCACCGGTAGCATTTGCCCACGTTGTGAGTGTAGGGCTCCGTCTTCAGGAGGTAGCCGCCCTTCTCCAGGTCCGCAATGACGTTCTTCCGGCACTCGTAGCGGTCCTGCCCCTGGTAGACGCCGCAGTTCTCGTTCATGACGGCGCTGCCGTCCATGATCATGACGAGTCCGATGGGATGGCGCTGGGCGATGGCGAAGTCGGCGGGGTCGCACGCGGGGGTGATCTTCACGGCGCCGGATCCGAAGTCCATGGTGACGTAGTCGTCGGCGATGACCGGGATTTTTTTGTTCACCAGGGGAAGGATCACTTCTTTGCCGATCTTGTCGGTATAGCGGGAGTCCTGGGGGTTGACCGCCACCGCGGTGTCGCCCAGCATCGTCTCCGGACGGGTCGTGGCGACGACGATGTCGCCGCTCCCGTCGGCATAGGGATAGCGGATGTCCCAGAGAGAGCCCTGCTCCTCCTTGTATTCCACTTCGAGATCGGAGATGGCCGTGTGGCAGCGGGGACACCAGTTGACAATATAGTCTCCCTGGTAGATGAGCCCGTCGTTGTAAAGCCGGACGAAGGCCTCACGGACCGCCCGGGACAGCCCCTCGTCCATGGTGAACCGTTCCCGGGGCCAGTCGCAGGAAGAGCCGATCCGCTTGAGCTGGTTGGTGATGACGCCGCCGTACTTGTGCTTCCATTCCCAGACCCGCTCGATGAACTTCTCCCGTCCCAGGTCATGGCGGTTCTTGCCCTCCCGGGCCAGCTCCTGCTCGACCACGTTCTGCGTGGCGATACCGGCATGGTCCGTCCCGGGCATCCACAGGGTGTTGCATCCCTGCATGCGGCGGTAGCGGATCATGATGTCCTGAAGGGTGTTGTTCAGGGCGTGCCCCATATGGAGCATGCCGGTCACGTTGGGAGGGGGAATGACGATGGAGAACGGGGGCCGGTCGCTCGAATCCTGGGCGTGAAAGTAATTCCGGTCCAGCCAGTACTGGTACCATTTCGCCTCCGCGGCATGCGGTTCAAACACCTTCCCGATGGTCTTTCCTTCCATGGCTCGGCTCTCCCAGGCAATGCGAGGGGGCGGCGGTTCCCCTGCGAGAACCCGCCACCCCCTGCCCATTGCGGAATGTGATTCAGCAGGTTGCTGTAACGATCATTATTTCAGGCGGTTGGAGACAGCCCGGCAGCCTGTCAGAACTTCAGCTGCTCCTTGAATTCCTTGATGATCAGGAGCGCATCCACACCGGATACTGCGCCGTCCGGGCTGAACTGTCCCGTCGCGAGGTTTCCCTTCATGATCCCCCTGCTTGTCACGACCATGACGGCGTTGAAATAGGGGAGATCGGACCTCAGGTCGCCGAAGGTGGACGTGCTGCCGATGAACTTGGTCGCCAGTTTCTCGTCCCCCGTCACCTTGATGAGGATGTCCTCGATCATCATGGCATAAGCCGCCCGTGACACGAGACCCGCGGGATCGAACGTTCCGTCGGGATAGACCTCGAGGCCCCGCACGCCGTATTTCAGGAGTCCCTCAACGTCGGCTTTCAGGGGATGGCCGGCCACGTCCTTCGGGGTCGCGACGCTCTTTTTCGCCAGTTTTCCGGGTTCCCGGAAGGACGTATCGAAGGTCTTGACGGTCCGCCGCTCATAGAGCGTGTCGATTTTCAGTTCTTCCATGAACAGGGCGGCCGCATCGGCCCGGCTGATCTTCTCCAGGAGGGCGATCTTCCTGCCCGTGACGGTTCCCGGCATGGCGCGCTGGATCTTGTCCATCAGTTCCCACTGGGCCGCCGCCTGCGCGGTGTAGTCCCCCTTCAGCTCGGCCACCTTGGCGAACATGCCCCGGGCCTTCTCGAACTCCAGGGCCGCCCGGTAGGCCATCCCCATGAAATAATAGGCACCGGAGGAACGGGGATCGAACTGAACGGCGAAATCGAACTTTTCCCGGGCCAGGTCAAGCCAGTTCACAGGGGACTGGTTGAGGGTATAGACCCGGATGTAGGCGATATCGGCGTAGGCCTTCTGGTCGTTCGTGCTTGCGTGCCACCAGGCCTTGTCCACGTTTTTCAGGGCGCCGTTCGGGTCCTTCATGTACGCCGCGACAATGCCCTTGCCGGCATGAGCCTTGGAGTATTTCGGGTCCAGCTGGAGGGCCCGGTCGAAGCTGGCTCCCGCATCCTGAATCCGCCCCTCGTCCAGGGCTTTTTGACCAAGGAAGAAATGATGTTCCGGCGTATCCATCTCACTGACCGGTTTGACCGGCATCAGCCCGCAGGCAGCGATCCCGGCCGCCAGCAATGCGATCAAGAGGGCCGTCATCCATCTTTCCAACCGTAGGCGGTTCATGATTCCTGCTCCTTTCCAGCGCATAGGATTCTTTGGGACCGGGGAACCCCGGAACAGCCGAACAAACAGGGGTTGTTTCTACATAGAACCCCGCCCGAAGTCAAGGAGAATGGCGGGTGCGCTCTACGGGACACCCCAGAATTGCGAGACTTCCGCCTCGACGGCCTCCTCCTGCCCGGGGGTGAACCAGCGGATTCCGGTGTCCGCCCGGAACCAGGTTCCCTGTCGCTTGGCGAAGGCCTTCGTTTCCCTCCGCATCTTCTCGACGGCTTCCGGAAGGCTGGAACGGCAGCAGAGAAAATCGACGATCTGCCGGTACCCGAGGGCCTGCATGGGCCGGAGCTCCTCGCCGAACCCCATCGCCAGGAGCCGCTCCGTCTCCTCCACAAGCCCCGCTCCGAGCATGGCGTCCACGCGGCGGTCGATGGCGGCGAACAGGTCCGGACGCTCCATCGCCAGGCCGATCTGCAGGGAATCGTAAGGCCTGTCGGAGAACCGGTGATCCGCCCGGATGTCTACGATGGACCGGCCCGTCTGATCGAGGACCTCCAGGGCGCGGATGACGCGGACCGCGTCGGTCGGCCGGACGGCGGCGGCGGCCCTGGGATCCCGCCGGGTCAGGAGGTCGTGCAGAAATTCCCTGCCGCGGCGTTCCAGCAGGTCCCGGTAATGGTGCCGCAGGGCCTCGTCGGGCCCCGGTCCGTCGACCAGGCCGCCCAGCAGGACCTTCACGTACAGGCCCGTACCGCCCACCACCAGGATCGGCTTCCCCCGGCGGTGAAGATCGGAAATGACCTGCCGGGCATGCTCCCGGTACAGGGCGGCATTGAACGGCTGGTCAGGCCGGACGAGGTCGAGCAGGTGGTGGGGAACGGCGGCGCGGTCGGCCGCGGACGGTTTGGCCGTGCCGATGTCCATGCAGCAATAGACCTGCATGGAATCGGCGCTGACGATCTCGGCGCCCCGGTGGGACGCCAGACGGAGGGCCAGGGCGGACTTCCCGACACCCGTCGGACCGACCAGAACGGCGATGCGCGGCTTTTCAGCAGGGAGGGACATGGACCCGACCTCAGCGGCGGCGGAACAGTTTTTCCAGATCCGCCGTCCCGAATCGGACGACGACGGGCCGGCCATGGGGACACGTAGCGGCCTGGGGCTCGTCGCCCAGAGCCGTGAGGAGGGCAATCGCCTCTTCGCGGCTCATCTCCCGGCGGGCCTTGACGGCGCCCCGGCAGGCCAGAAACACGAGCATCCGGTCCCTCAAGGGAGAAATTCCCCGGCCGGAAGGATCGTCGCCTCCGACCTCTTCCGCCAGATCCAGCAGAAACGACCGGATGTCCCCGGCCGCCAGGAACACCGGGAGCGCCTTGACGACGACGGAGTCGCCTCCGAAGGGCTCCAGGAGGACACCCGCGTCTTCCAGGACAGCTGCGTTTTCCACGAGAAACCGGAGCTCTTTCCGCGGCAGGGCGACGACCTCGGGAATCAGGAGCCGCTGGCTTTCCGGGGGCCGATCCTGCTCCTGTCGATGGAGGCGCTCGTAGAGGAGCCGTTCGTGGGCGGCGTGCTGGTCCACGATCAGCAGGCCATCGGCGGCTTCAAAGAGAAGGTAGGTTCCCGCCAACTGGCCGATGTAGCCGCAGGATGGATCCGATGCCCCGCCGGGCCGGCTCTCCGATACGGTGGGCGTACCCCCCGCCGGCCGGTACGGCGCCTCCGGAGCAAGCGGCAGCATGGGCGCCGGGATTCTCCCGCCCTCCCTATGGGAAGGCTCCCCCTCGCTGCGGATCACATAGCGGCGAAGGGCCTCCTCAACGCGCCCGGATGCGGCAGGTGTGCGGAAAGCTCCGCCGTCCGGGGATTCACCGGCCGGGAAAACCGGTGAAAAGCGTGAGAGAGCCCGCTCGATGCAGTCATGGACAAGCTGAAAGACCTCGCCGGGCTTTCGGAAACGTACCTCCATCTTGGCGGGATGAACGTTCACGTCAACCTCGGCGGGTGCCATGTCCAGGAACAGAAGGGCCGAAGGATAACGGCGCGCCTCGATCCGGCGCCGGCAGGCCGTCATGACGGCCCGGTGGAGCAGGGCGTCGCGGACATAGCGCCCGTTGACGAAAAAGAGCATCTGCCTGGTCGAGGACCGCGTCCGCTCGGGTCGGGAAATGAATCCTGCCAGCGACGAGCCGCCGGCAGACCCCGACAGGGCGACCGCCTCCCCGGTAAAATCGGGCCCCAGGACGAGGGCGCTTCGCTCCGCCGGGTCCTCCGTAGCGGGAAGGTTCAGGAGATCCTTGCCGGACGCCGTCACCCGGATCCGGACCCGGGGATGGGCCAGGGCGATCCGGAGAACGACGTCGAGACAGGCTCCCTGCTCCGTCTTCTCCGACCGGAGGAACTTCTTCCGGACCGGGACAGCCTCAAAGATCCGGCTCACGAAGATGGTCGTTCCCGGCGCCCCTCCTGCTTCGGATACCTCCAGGATTTCGCCGTCCTGGACAACGATCCGGGTGCCCCCCGGCTGCGACCGCGTCCGGGTTGTCATCTCCACCCGGGCGATGGAGGCGATGCTGGGCAGGGCCTCGCCGCGGAATCCGAAGGAACGGACCGACCAGAGATCCTCGAAATGGGTGATCTTGCTGGTGGCGTAGCGCTGAAAAGCAAGCGGCGCCTCTTCAGGGTCGATACCGGTGCCGTTGTCTGCAATACGGATGGAGACGGCTCCCCCCCCCTCGAGGACCACCAGCAGATCCGTCGCCCCCGCGTCCAGAGCGTTCTCCAGGAGCTCCTTGACGATGGAAGCGGGGCGCTCGACGACCTCGCCCGCGGCGATGCGGGAGGTCAGCTCTTCCGGAAGCAGGTGAATCTTTCCCGGCACGGGTTCCTCCAAAAGGAAACCGCAGCCGATCCCGTCAAAGGGCAGACTGCGGTTTCCTTTTATCCTATTGATCTGCCGTCGATTTTCCGCCCGCCGGCATGGTTTGACCGGATCGGGATCAATCCAGCACGATCATGACGCGGCACTTCTGGAGAAAGGCCACGTTCTCTTTCACGGCACGGAGCTTCTGGGCGTCTTCGGAGGCGATCTTCAGATCCGACTTGCCCGCGCCCTCGGCACTCATGGCCTTGACCGTTATGGGATTGTTCGTCACCCTGGGATTCCCCTGGGCGGCGGAAAGATCCCGGGCATACCCGCTGATGCCCTGCTGAACGGCGTATTCCTTGTTCACCACGAGGGTGCCGTACACTTCCTTCCCGTTCTCGTCAAACACCTTGGGGGACATGGCCGGACGGGCGCCGAGCCCCCGGGCGTCAATGACCAGCCCCGTGAAGATATCCTCCGCCTTTCCGGGCTTTGGCCTCAAGGGCATGGGCGGCATGTCGGTCTTCTTGTCGTCGGCGATGGCCTTCGGCAGGATCGTCCTGACGAACGACCCGGACATGTACATCCGCACGGTCACTTCAACCGTTCCGTCGGACATGTACTCCCGGTTCGTTACCTTGGCGTTCTTCACGAGGCCGGAGACGCTGGCACTGATGATGTCGCTCTCGGTGACGAAATCTTTCACGGTCGTCTGGGAATCGATCTGGACTCCTTTGGTCACCTCCAGGAGGTTCCGGTATGCGTCCACCTGGGCCGCCCGGAGAGCCATCGGCCGCGCCTGGGGCTTGCCGTAATACTTCTCGGGAGGAGCTCCGATCCCGACGGACTCGATGTAGCCTTCCTCATAGTTGATGAGACCCTTTCCGTCCGGCGTGGTTTCCGCCACCTTGGCCTCGATGATCTTGTTCCACTTGTCCAGGGTTACCTTGCCGTCACCCGCCGCCTGCCCCTGCTGGCAGAAGCCAGCGCCGGTCAGAACAAACAGTACACCCGCGAGGACTCCCGCGAAAACCAGAACCTTCGATCTCATTTCAACCTCCTGATGATGATACAGTCAATTTTGTTCGTGTCGGGGAGGGAGGGTAGCACAAAGCTTTTTCCCAATTCAAGGAGGAAAAAGCACCCTCGTCCGGTCCTATCTCGTTTCCCGAAAGGCATCCGGCTCCGGCTTCTCCAGCCAGGGACGGATATTCACGTTCTTTTCCGGGTCGCCGAAGATCATCCGCATGTCCGGCGGGCTCTTGCCCCACCAGTTCTGCCGCGCATCGATGTACAGGGAAGAGAAGCTCTGAATGGCCACCTCGTTCCTTTCAAAGTTGTTCCGCTGGATCAGGGGACGCGACGCCCCGACGCACTTGACCGCTCCCTCTCCCCGGTTCCCCGTGAAGGTGTTGTAAGAGATGCGGGGGGAGGCGTCGTTCCGGCAGAAGACCCCGCACTGGCTGTTCTCGGCCACGTGGCAGTGGCTGATCTCGGGGCTGCCGAAGTGAATGTCGAAGGCTGTCTCGGCGTACTTCACGACACACCAGGAGAAGGCGCTGTTGACCGTCGTGGGTTTCGCCTGGCGGAAAGCGCTGACATAGAAGCCCGGCGAGGGAGACGCCCCGGAGGCGGTGAACAGGATCGGCAGGTCCCGGGTGCCCCGGGCGATCACCCCGCCATTCTCGGCCACGATGGCCGTGTTCTGGTCGAACCGGACGGTGACGCCCCGCTCGATGGTGAGGACGGCCCCTTCGTCGAGGATCAGGTCCTTCGTGACCGTGTAGGGGCTGTTCGACTGGATCAGATAGGCATCCGCCGTTACGCGGCCTCCGATCCGTGAGGGAAGAACCGGAAGTTCAAGGGATTTCCCTCCCGGCCAGGGGGAGCCCAGGATGCTCTGCACATCCACCTTCCCCTGGACTCCCGCCAGCACGTCCAGTCCCTTGGCGCTACCCCACCAGTTGCCGCGGGCCTTCACGGAATCGCCGGAGGAGGGGGCCAGGGCGTTGAACGGCTGGTTGTCCGAAACGTTGTTCTCCGTAATGGAGGGATTTCCTCCCGCCACGACGATTCCGGAGCCGTGGTTCCGGGAGACGCTGTTCCTCTGAATCACCGGGGCTGCCCGCTCCACGAGGATGCCTGCGTTCAGGTTGTCCTCGATGGCGTTGTCCGCAATCAGGGGCTCCGCGCCGTCGACGGCAATCACGGCGGATTGCCGGTTCCGGGCAACACGAGATTTCAGGAGGCGCGGTTTGGAAAAGGCCCCGGAGGCCCGGAAGGCCGTGTCATTTTCCGTCAGCTCCGAGGACTCCACGACGGGCGACGACGCCTCGCAGTCGACGGCCCGCCGGGCGTTCCGGATCCGGACGTAGCTCAGGGCGTTCTCCTTGTCCTTCACGTTCCGGAAGTGGATGCCGGGCCACATCTTCCCCTCCTGGGCGGAGTCGAAGACGATGATGTGCTCCGAGTCCCCCCGGGCCATCAACCGCCCCTCCACCGTCAGGGGCGCATCCTTGGAGCGGATTTCCGTACCCGGCTGAATGGTCAGGACCGCCTGGTCCCGGACCGTCACCGGCCCTTCCAGGACATAGGGACTGGCACCGGCGTGCCATGTGGTGTCGGCCTCGATGATCCCCGAAACCGGGGTGGGTCCCGGCGCGACGGGCATGCCGGCAACGGCACCCTTCCGCGTGCTCTCGTTTCCCGCCAGATCGACGGCGGTTATCTGGTAGTAGTACGCGGTTCCGTTCCTGAGGGACGGATCCCTGTCCGTGAACTCCGTGAATTCCGTCTTCGCCGCCTCGACATAGCCGCTGAGCGGAGTTGCGCTCCGGTAGACCCGGTATCCAGCCAGATCCGGATCGGTGGACCGGTTCCAGCGAAGCTGGACGATGCGGTCCCTCCCCACCGCGGCGGCGTTCGCCGGGGCGTCGGGCGGCGTCGTCTTGAGGGAAACGGACCCGACGGCGTCCACCCACTCGGAGAAGTTGCCGGGATCGTTGGCGAGGGCCAGCCTCCCGGTGATGATGGCCTGGCGGACGTTGTCCCCCGGAACCACCCGGTAGGTCCCCAGGTACCATCCCGGTTCCGTCTCCTGCATGTCGATGTGCTTCCGGTAATCTCCGATCGAGAAGGAGGCCATCATCTTCGGCGTACCCTGGAGGACCACCTTGATCTCGTCGCCGGCCTTCTTCGGCAGGTTTTTCGTGTCCTGGGTCAGGAGTGCGATGGCGGGCGGCCGCAGTGCCTCCGCCAGGCTCGGTATCGGAATCGTCTTCACCATGTCCCGGAAGAGGTCGTCGCACGCCCGCAGCAGCTGGATGTCCCGCATGTTGAGGGACGTGGCGATGACGACGGCGACGATTCCCACGGGCGTCGTGGAGATGCCGCCCTCATGGATCCGGGCCGTATGCTTGCCGCTCCAGAGGAAATGGCCCGTTTTCGTGTCGTACATCTTCACGTCGGCCCCCACGGAGACCTGGGAGTACAGGGCCAGGAAGAGCTTGTCGAAGTTGGAGACGGTCCCGTAGACGACGGCATCGACCCCGAGGATCTTCCCCAGTTCCTGGGGCGTCTTCTTTGACAGTTCCTTCGGGTCCCCCATCAGATCCGCCTTGCGGAGCAGGCTGTCCACCCGCTGCAGTTGCATGTCCGCGAACGGCAGAGAGCTGAAATGGTTGTAGAATCCCCGGCGGACCTCCTCCGACCCCTTCTGGCTCTCGGCCTCGTTGACGAAGGGAAGGACGGCCACGGTTTTGGGCATGTTCCGGGCCATGAACGGATCCGTCTTGTACGTGCCCTCGAACAGGCTCCGGATCGGCGGAGTGACCACCGTGCTCTCGGTAACAACGGCGCACCCCTGGCAGATCAGCAGCAGCAAAACGACCGCCAGGACTTTCCACGGTACAGGATGCTTGTCGTTCATGTCTCCTCCTTGCAGAACCCGTGTCTTTTTCACTCATTCCGTCCTGGTGCATCCGGGGGACGGGCCCCGATCAGGAGCCACCCGTCCCGGCCGGGTGAAGGAGCATCTGCTCCCTTCAGGCTGCCCGGACGAATGACAGGACGTTCTCCCCGTTGCTCGAGTATACTTCCCCATGTCCCGGATAGAGCGTCCGGGGCGACAATTCCGCTTTCAACATGTCGAAGGAACGGCGGATTTCCCGCTTGTTCCAGCAGAAGCGATTCAGTTCGGGTCCCCGTATCCCGTCCAGATTCAGGATCGTATCCCCGGTCAGGAGCCGTCCCTCCGCCTCCTGGTAGAGGCAGATCGAGTCTTCCGTGTGCCCCGGGGTTTCCAGGACCTCCCATCCCCCAAAACCGAGGGGATAACGCGTCCGGCCCCCGCCGTTCAGCGCCAGAAGCCTGTCCGCATCCACCCCGAAGCTGCGACGGTCCCTCAGGATGGGCAACGGGATCCCCGCCAGGGGACCGAAATCCAGATGGGACAGGCGGCGGACATAGCCCATCGATACCAGGGCAGCGGAGAGAAAGCCCGGAACCCACCCCTTGAGGAAGCAGAGTTCCCGCTTCCCCTGCAGGTATTGCATCGCCAGGGGATGGAGGAAAACCTTCGTGCCGGGAGCGCAGAATTCGAGGAAACGGGCCACTCCCCCGATGTGGTCGACGTGAAAGTGAGTGGCCAGGACAAAACGGACCTGGGCCATGGACAGACCGGGCTGGCTGCCGATGAAGCCGACCACGTCGTCCGCCGCGCCGACACTGCCGACGTCAACCACCGCCAGACCCTCACGGTCCGACAGGACATAGCAGCGGGCGAACCCGCATGGAGGAATACAATGGACCATATCAGTCGATCCGGTCTGTCTGCTTCGCCGCCAGCCCTGCGGCGCTTCGCGGGATGGTTTGTCTTGATGCGGACATGCGCACTCGAAGGCTATCGGGCTTCCCGATCCCTGCCTTTCTCGGGAGGCATGGAAACCTCCCGGATCGTCTCGACATCCAGGAACGGATTTGCCATTTTCGGAGATACCTTGATGAACTTGTAGGGAATGGCGATGGGCTCGCGGCCCGTGGCCATGGCCCGGTGTGTCAGGATCCATACGGCCCCTGTACTCGTGTCCACCAGGTAGGCCTTCTCGTCGGTTCCGGCCACGACCTGATACCTTCCTTCGGCCGCTCCCGCAATCGGAGACGCCGCCAGGAACGCCGCCGCAACGGCGATCGCAGCCAGAATTTTCACGACTCCGGCGATTCGCCGACTCGCTTTTTGCAGCTTCCGGTCTGTCATCATTTCCTCCTGATCCGGGAACCGGATCCACCCCGTTATGGCGCTGTGACGGTGATCTCCGGGCTTGCTTCGCTTTCCAGGCCGCTCCGGTCCACCGCCCGGAGGCAGAAAACCCTGCTTTTTCCCTTGGTCATGTCCCCCAGCGAATGGAACGTACCGGTTGCGGCTGCAATCTTCTCCAGGCCGAAATAACTCCGTTCGAAGATGTCGTACCGTGCGATATCGGGCTCCGCATTGGCCTGCCAGCGGAGAACGGCCTTGCCGCCCTCCGTTTCGCCCCGGAACCCGGCGGGAGGCTTCGGCCTTGCCTTCGTCGCCGCCGTTACAACCTCCGACGGCTCGCTCTCGGCGTCCACCCGATTGTATGCAGTGATCCGGTAAAAATACGCAGTCCCGTCTCCGAGGGCGCCGCCGTCGTCAACGTAACCGTCGGACTGTCGGCCCGATATCACGCGGAGGGACTCGAACGGACCCTCCTTCCGGACCGACCGGTAAATGCGGTATCCCAGCACATCATCCAGGGCACTCGGTTGCCACGCGAGGGGGATGCGCTTCACCCGGCCCACTTCCGCCCTGAAATCCCTGGGTGTCGGAGGCCTGCCCCGGGTGACCGCCGACGCGGTTTCCGAGGGCGTCGTTTCGGCTCCGCCTTCCTCATAGGCCGTTACCCGGTAATAATAGGTTTTCCTGTCTCCCAGCCCTTTCGCATCGACCACCGAGACACGACTGTCCGTTCCGGCCTCGGTGGTTGGGATGCTCAGAATCACGGCGAAATTTCCGCCGGGGCTCTCGCTCCGGTAGACGTGGTATCCGCGAATGAACGGCGACGGGACGGCCCTCCAGGACAGGGGAATCTCCCGGATCCTCTCCCCCTCCGCCCGGACATCCTGTACACGAGGCAGAGCGGAGCCGATGAGGGCGCGGGAATAATCGCTCTCCAGTTCCTTTTCGTTGTACGCCGTCGCCCGGTAATAATACCGCTCTCCGTCCCGGATCGCCGAATCGACGGCGATCACTTTGCCCGCCTCCACGGCGTCCATGCCCGGCCTCGCGTCCGGAACGGGGATGTTTTTCAGCTCGCGGAACGGGCCTTCCTCCCCGGCACGATACAGCCTGTATCCCTTGAACCGAAACGGATCGTCGCCGCGCGCCGGGCTGGGCAGCAGAACCAGCTGAACACTCCGGACCCGTGAGTCGGCCCTCAGGATGACCGGCGGGTTCGGTGTGGGAGCCGACTCGGCGGCGACGACGGCGGAAAACTCACTGTATCCGCCCCGGCTGCTGAAGGAGCGGACCTTGTAATGATACGTCCGGTTCCGTTCCACCGCCTGGTCCCAGAACTCGGAGCGGTTGACCTGGGCGATCCGCGCGAAGGGTCCTTCCGGGGAGGTGCCCCGGAACACTTCCCAGCCGGCGATGGCCGCCGCTCCGGGCGGGTTCTCCCAGGACAGCTGGATCTTCATGTTCCCCGACTTCTTCCGGATGTTGACGGGCGCCCGGAGGGAGAAGGCATCTTCCCGCTCCCGCCCCAGGTCCGTCACGGCGCCGGCGATCATGTCACCCAGGCTGTTCAGTTCCCGGGCAAGCCCCTCGTCTCCGAAGGCGGTCAGCCGGACGTCCAGAATGGGCTTTTTCTGTTCGACCTGTACCACGTTGCAGCGGATCGTCAGGATCGTCCCGTTTCGCTCCACGCTCCCCGTCACGATGATGTTCAGACCGAGGCGGTTCCCGATGAGGGCCACGTTGTCCAGGTGCTCGTCCTGCCGGAGATCGTTCATCGCAAGAAAGCTCTCCAGTTCCTTCCTGTCGAGAACGGAAAATTCTCCCCGGTTCTTGAGATGGACAAGGAGTGTGTTGGTGACCGTCGTTCCATAGCCGGAGGCCTCCAGGTTGCGGGCGCTGAAATTGAAGACGGCGGTCTTGACGGGAACCGCCGACCGGCTCGACGAAGGGACGGCCAGCAGGGCGATAACGAGCGTCGCCAGGAGCAGACGGGGTATCCCGCGAATCCGAAATCGGCCCGGGGATCCCGACGGGCCCTTGTCACGTTCCAATCCGGCCATGGGTCCCGCCTTGTTACTGTTCCTGGAGAAGGCCGTCGATCATCTCCTGGGATTTCTGGGCCACCGCCGTGGAGATTCCCTTCAGCTTGATGTCGTAAAGAGCGTCCACGTATTTCTCCACCGCCTCCTCAAACTTGCGCCGTTTGCGAAGCTGCTCCCCCGCATTGAAGTATTCCACTTCGAGGCTCTGGAAATGCCTCAGGACGCTCTGGCCCATCTCCGAGATTTTTCCGTTCGTCAGCTCGGACAGGACCTCCGCTTCCGTGGGAAGCTGCAGCGGATCCTGGGGGATGTTCGCCATGGGAACGCCGTCCTGGTATTTGTCTTCCTTGATCAGGCGCCCCTCGATGGTGTTCGTGAAGATGTTTTCTCCGGTGGTCGTGTCCACCAGCTTGTAGGATACGTCGAAGAGGGCCACGATCCGTGCGTTGCCCTGCTTGTACGTGACGAACTGGTAATTGCGCTTCTTCATCGTCTTCGGCGGAGCCGTCTTCATTTCCTCGCTCGTGGGCCTGGGATGCATGATCAGCCAGGTCTGCCACTCCGGGTTGGGGACGTCCTCCTCGTCCAGCAGGACCCGCACCTGGTTGTTGCTGGCCGTATCCGCCTTGGTGGCCATGACCTTCAGGACGTTCCCCATGATAAAGGTGTCGATGCCGCGCATCTTGATGGCCTGGGCGGATTTCACGTCCACGAGGCCGGTCTGGCCGAGTTGCATCTCCCGAAGGATGTTCTGGAGGTTTTCCCGCTCAATGATCCGGAGATCGCTGCTGGCCTTCTGGTAGAGGTACGCCACGAGCTTGTCCGCCGCCATCTTGCCGGCGTCCTTGTCGTTGCTGGGGCTTGAAAAATCGAAGACGGCGATGGACTTGCGGATCCGCTTGCCGATCCGCTCCCGGGCGTCCTGAATTTTCTGGAAGAGTTCCGGGTGATTCGGACTCAGGGATTCGGCCTTCTGGTACCACATCAGGGCGTTTCCCCACAGCTCCCGTTCGTTGAACCGGTTGCCCCGTTCAATGAGCCGGGACGTCGCCCTGGCCAGCAGGTCCCGGAAGACCGGTTCCTCCTGCATGGACGGCAGGTAGCGCTTCACGGATTCGATCTTCCGGACGGCCGGGTTCAATCTTCCCTGGCTCACCAGTTTCTCCGCTTCCTCGAAGAAGATCTGGCCGGTTTTCACTCTCAGGTTTTCCAGCTTCTTGGCGAGATCCTGGTTGCTCGGCTCGTATTCCCGGGCCCGCTGGTAGCAGAAGATCGCCCGGTCCCATTGCTTTGCCTTCTCGGCCTTCTCCCCTTCCCCCAGGAAGTAGGCCGCATTGTCGTTGGCCACGGCGATTTTGTACAGGGCGGCCACGTCGAGGAAGTTGGGGTTCATCTCCATGGCGGCCTGGAAGGCCTGGGCGGCCGTCTTCCAGTCCTCCTGCTTGCTGAGGGAAACCCCCTGCTGGTAAAGCTGCCTTGCCCCCTCCTGGTTTACCCGCGCCAGTCTGGTTGCGGTCTCCTCGTAGTTCGGGAAAATCCGGTTGACCTGGAGGAGCTTTGTGCGGGCCGCGTTCCAGTCTTCTTTCTGAATGTCCAGGTCCGCCTGGGCATAGAGGTTCTTTGCCTGGCCCAGGAGGGCATCGAGCCGATTCTTCACGGAATCCCGAAACGCCTTGATCTCGCGGCTGGAGGGATCCATTGCGGCCAAGGAATCGGCATCCTTCAAAACCCGGTCGAGGACCGTGGCGTCGGGCTCCTTCAGGGCTTCGTATGCCTTCCGGACCCGCTCCAGACGGCCCGCGGCGCCCTTCTGCCGCGCCTGCTGAAGGGCGGCCTGATACTCGGTGTTGTCGCGGCTCTCCAGTACAGCGGCCTCGAAATAGGCGATCGCCTCCTCCGGACGGTTCTGGCCCATCAGATCCTGGCCCATCTTGTAGTTCTCGCTCATGGCGCATCCGGCCAGCAGGAGCAGGGCGGTCAGGAGCAGGAATTCCTTCCAGTGAGTCCGGTGCATGGCAACCTCCTTCGCGTTGATTCATCGGCCGGGAAGTACCCGGGCACTTCCCCCGTAACGACCTGAGGGCAGGATCAGTGGACGAGCCTCGCCCGAATCCGGTTCTGTGTAATTTCGACAATCTTGACCTTGCGGGATTTGAAGGACAGGGCGGCAAGATCGTCGGCAAATCCCCGGATGGTGCCCCTCACCTCGACGTCCAGGTCAACCTGCCCCCTGCTGAAGGAACGTTGATGAGCCTCCCGATACCCTTTGACTTCATGAGACATCAGCTCCTTGAAAGAGACCAGATCATCGTAGGAATCGAGGCCCGATATGACGAGCTTGAACGTGGAGGCCTTCACGAGGTCGGCGGTCCACCGGCTCAGGATCCCGTCGAAGAGGGCCCGGGACAGCCTGCCCGTGGCATCCTCGGTGATCTCCTTCCAGTCGCCTTTCACACCGGGCTTTGAGGCGGCGGCGGAGTCGGCGGCAATGACTTCTCCCGTGTCGCCGTTGATGACCTTGGCCGAGACGGTCACCTTGTTGGAATGCATCTCGATGTTGCTGATGGTGAATGCGCTGGTGGCCGTCTCCACCCGGCCGGCCACCAGGACTTCCGCCCCGATTCCGCGGGCCATTCGGGAGAGTTTGCGCCGGTCCCCCTCGGCCTTGTCCATTTCGTCGACATCGCTATTTTTTTTCACTGTCTCGGCATCCACGACATGAAATCCCTGCTCCATGAAATACCGGGACATGACGGACTCGGCCAGGGCATCCTTCGCCTCCCCGCCGCTGAAGCGGATCATCAGGCGGGGCTTCGCCTTGCGGGACACGATGAGCCGGATCGCCTTCATCCGCTCCTGCAGGCGGCCGGTGCCGACGTCGGCGTCGATGACCACCGTGTAGGTCTTCCCGTCCTGCTTCTCCGAAACGATGGAATAGGCATTGATGAAGCCGTCCGCCTCGGCCAGGATCTGGTCCAGCTTGACGGTGTAATTCTCGACCTCCGTCCGGGAGCTGATCATCACGCCGACGGCCTGTTCCACGGCGTTCCGCTGCGCGTTTTCGACAGCCCGGTCCCGGGCGATGTCCTTGAAATTTTTGTGAATGGTTGCCGATCCTTCGGCGCGGATCCTGTTTTGCGGAAAGCCCGGAGAGGCGGGGAGGATCACGAGGAGGACGGCGGTCAGGATCGTCCAGATCTTCCAGTTCATGGAATGCGTTCCGTGCTTCGGGAAAAGAGCCATGGCCTCACGATTGGGATGGATTGACCAGCAAGGTCGCCAATATACGCAGGTCCCCCTGCAGTGTCAAGGCGAATGTCCCGCAGTGACAGGCGTGGGCAGCGAACTTCCTCATGAAAAGGGGGCAGAGTTGAGTTTTGTCCCGGGGGAATGAAAACGGGGCGCGGACTGGAAATCCGCCCCCGGCGCTTTTAATGCCTCGACACCCCGGGATCCGCCGGAAAGCCGGCATGGGATAAATATTCCACAAGGGCCAGTTGCCAGAAACGGAGGGTCTTGCCCGTCGCCTCGAGAAATTTCCTGCCGGAGAGGACGCTGTACCGGGGACGGACCGCCGGCCGGGGAAAACGCTCCGTCGGCACAGGCGACACCGTTACACCCGTCTTCCCGGCCATCTCCATGATTTTGCAGGCGAAGGAGTACCAGCTTACGGAACCCCGGTTCGTCACGTGGAAGATGCCACGGTGCCCCCCTTCCAGGAGAAGGTTGACCGCCCCGGCCAGGTCCCATGAATAGGTCGGGCAGCCGATCTGATCGTCCACCACCTCCAGGCGGTCCGTAATGGCGGCCTTCTCCAGGATCGTGCGGACGAAGTTCTTCCCCCCCTTCCCGTAAAGCCAGGACGTCCGGACCAGGAGAACGTTCTCCGTCGCCTCCAGGAGCAGGCGCTCCCCTTCGAGCTTGGATTCCCCGTAGACGTTCAGGGGGGCGCCGGGGTCATCCTCCGCGTAGGGTGTGCCTTTCCGGCCGTCGAAGATGTAGTCCGTGCTGAAATGGACGATCCGGACACCCCTCTCCCTGCATGCCAGGGCAAGGTTCTCGACCCCCCGGGCGTTGACGGAGAAGCAGCCGTCCCGGTCGGATTCGCAGCCGTCGACATTCGTGTAGGCGGCTGCATTGACCACGGCGTCCGGGCCGGTTTCCGCGACAGCATCCCGGCAGGCCTCCCGGGACGTGATGTCCAGTTCGTCGATGTCCATGCCGGTCACTTCATGGCCCGCCATTGCAAGGCGGACCAGGAGGTCACCCCCAAGCATTCCCTTGTGGCCGACGACCAGAATATTCATGCGTACCGGACCTCCTTGAGAAAAAGTCCCCGGGCGGGGGCGGTGATGCCGGCGGCGGCCCGGTCCTTCGCCGCCAGGACGGCCGGGATGTCGCCGGGTTGTCTCCGGCCCTTGCCGACCTCCACAAGGGTTCCGGTGATGATCCGGACCATGTAGCGCAAAAAACCTTCGGCTTCCACGGTGATGTCGATAAAGCCCTCCTCGTTCCGGACGACGGAAATCTCCCGGATCGTCCGGACCCGGTGGGGGGCGTCGGAGTGGATCGTGCTGAAGGACGTGAAGTCGTGGGTGCCGGCCAGATACCCGGCCGCTTCCTGCATCGGT
Organism: Syntrophaceae bacterium; assembly: GCA_013177825.1. Taxonomy (NCBI): domain Bacteria; kingdom Pseudomonadati; phylum Thermodesulfobacteriota; class Syntrophia; order Syntrophales; family Syntrophaceae; species Syntrophaceae bacterium. Next base: position 436,568 of record JABLXX010000002.1, on the reverse strand, counting down.
GCGATCAGGAGGGGCCGGAAGATCTCCCAGGCAAAGTGCCGGTGAAGGGCCGAGCGAACGGGCCGGTTGAGAATCCGGTAAAGGTAGATCTTGCCGGTGGCGCTGTGGCGGGCGTGGAAATCCTCCGGCGCTTCGTCGAGCCGGATCACCGCGATGTCCCGGGGCAAGAGGCTGTTGAGGCCCAGGAGGAAATTCCGAACCGGGACCGCCGAGGCCGTCCGGAAATGGGCCACCTGGGCCAGGGCGTGGACCCCCGCGTCGGTCCGCCCGGAGCCGATCACCTTCACGGCCTCTCCGGTCATGACGGCGATCTTCTCCTCCAGGACCTGCTGGATCGACAGGCCGTTCTTCTGACGCTGCCAGCCGGCATAGGCCGCTCCGTCGTATTCGAGGATCATCCGGATGTTTCGCATAGGCAAAAAAAAGGGAAGGCGTCCTTGTCCTTCCCTTTGTCCGTTCGGTGCCGAAGGCCCTCTCCGTGGCTAGGGACGGGTCGCCGCGCCGCATTCTTCCAGGGCTGCGATCCCCGGCAGGACTTTCCCTTCCAGGAGCTCCAGGGAGGCGCCGCCTCCGGTCGAAATATAGGTAATCTTGTCGCTCTCTCCGGTTTTGTGGATGGCCACGTCGGTGTCGCCGCCGCCGACGATCGTCAGGGCGTAGGAATTGGCCACGCTGTGGGCCAGCGCGGCGGTTCCGCGCCCGAAGGCGTCGATCTCGAAAACCCCCATGGGGCCGTTCCAGACGATCGTCTTGGCATTGGCCAGGGCCTCCGCAAAGAGGGTGATCGTCGCCGGCCCGATGTCGAGGCCCAGCCAGTGGGAGTTCATCTCCTGCACCGGGACGATCTTCGTCTCCGCCTCGGCGCTTTTCTCCTCGGCGATCACAACGTCGATGGGCAGATAGAACTTGACGCCCCTCTCCTTGACCATGGCCAGGATTTCCTCGGCCTTGGGGATGAGTTCGTCCTCCACGATGGAGCGGCCGACGTTGTATCCGAGGGCCTTCAGAAACGTGAAGGCCATCCCGCCGCCGACGATCATCTTGTCGACCTTCGTCGCGAGGTTGCTGAGCGCCGCCAACTTGTCGGAGACCTTGGAGCCGCCGACGATGAAGACAAAGGGCCGCGGCGGATTGTCGATGACCTTCTGGAAGTAGTTCAGCTCCTTCTTGATGAGGAACCCGGCCGCGCATTCGGGGACGAAACGCGTGATGGCCACGTTGGAGGCGTGGCTCCGGTGGGCGTTCCCGAAGGCGTCGTCGATGTAAACGTCCCCAAGGGTTGCCAGCTCGCGGGCGAAGGCCTCGTCGTTCTTTTCCTCCTCCGGGTGAAACCGGAGGTTTTCCAGGAGAACCACGTCGCCCGGACTCATGCCGGCAACAAGTTGCCGGACGTCATCGCCAATGCAGTCGCCGGCCATCTTCACCTGCTTTTCCAGGAGACGGGACAGGCGCTTGGCCACCGGGGCCAGGCTGTACTTGGGGTCATGCTTTCCCTTGGGACGCCCCAGGTGGGACATGATAACGACCTTCGCGCCCTCGTCGAGGGCGTAATTGATGGTGGGAAGGGTCGACCGGATCCGGATGTCGTCGGTGATGTTGCCCGACCCGTCGAGGGGTACATTGTAATCAAACCGGAAGAGAACCCTTTTCCCTTTGAGATCCAATGTGTCGATGAATTTCACAGCTCCTCCTTGCCCATTTCACAAAGACGTGATAAAAGACAGCCGACTTCCGCGGAGAAACGCTATTTCTCCATTAAAAATCAGCTAGTTGGACGCGCTCCCGCCGATTGACCGGGACATATATATACCTCGAACCCTTCCCAGGTCAAGGCGGAAGTCGCCCGGGCCCTCTGAACGGACATTGGTGTCTGTCACCGATCCAATACGAGAGAGAAGGAGACTGCAGGCAATGGAAAAGAAGAGTCTGACGCAGCAGAAAATCGAGGCCTTTGAGGCCAGGCGGAGCGCCCTCTTGACCATGGGCGGCGAGGCGCTCGTCAAAAAGCAGCACGAGTTGGGAAAACTGACGGCCCGGGAGAGGCTGGACCGGTTCTTCGACAAGGGAACCTTCCAGGAGGTTCAGCTCTTCGTAAAGCACCGCTCCACCCTGTTCGGCCTGGACAAGAAGGAGATCAACGCCGACGGCGTCGTCACCGGCGTGGGCCAGGTGAACGGCCGCACTGTTTTCGTGGCCGCCCAGGACTTCACCAGCTCCGGCGGCAGCCTCGGGGAGATGCACGCCAAGAAGATCTGGAAGGTCATGGACATGGCCGTCGACGCCCGGAAGCCTTTCGTGGCCCTGAACGACTCCGGCGGCGCCCGGATCCAGGAAGGCGTTCCCGCCCTGGACGGCTACGGCGGGATCTTCTACCGCAACACCATCGCTTCGGGCTACATCCCCCAGATCACGGCCATCATGGGCCCCACGGCGGGCGGCGCCGTCTATTCGCCGGCACTCACCGACTGGGTCTTCATGGTCAAGAAATCGAGCTACATGTACATCACCGGTCCGGACGTCATCAAGGCCGTCATCGGCGAGGAGGTCAGCCATGACGACCTGGGCGGCGCCGTCGCCCACGCCACCAAGAGCGGCGTCTGCCATTTCGCCACGGAAAACGACGAGGACTGCATCGACAAGGTGAAGCTCCTCCTGTCCTTCCTCCCCGACAGCTGCCACAGCCCGCTGCCCGTGGTTTCCTGCACCGATGCGCCGGACCGCCTCTGCCCCGAGCTGGACGGCATCATCCCCGACCGGGCCACCCGCGGCTACAACATGCGCAAGGTCGTCGAGGCCGTGGCGGACAACGGCATCGTCTTCGAGCCCCACGAAATGTGGGCCAAGAACATGCTCGTGGCCTTCATCCGCATCATGGGCAAGCCCGTCGGCGTCATCGCCAACAACCCCGGCTTCGGCGCCGGCGTGCTGGACGTCAACGCCTCCGACAAGGCCTCGCGGTTCATCCGCTTCTGCGACGCCTTCAACATCCCGCTTTTGACCTTCGCCGACGTTCCCGGCTACATGCCCGGAACGAATCAGGAATGGTCGGGCATCATCAGCCACGGGGCGAAGCTGCTCCATGCCTATTCCGAAGCGACGGTGCCCAAGCTGACCGTCGTCACCCGGAAGGACTACGGCGGAGCCTACATCGGCATGTGCAGCAAGTACCTGGGGGCCGACTACGTCATGGCCTGGCCCTCGGCGGAAATCGCCGTCATGGGTGCCGAAGGGGCCTGCAACATCATCTACCGCAGGGAGATCTCAAGCGCTGATGATCCCGCGGCCAAGCGGAAGGAACTCGTCCAGGCCTACGAAGACCAGTTCAACAATCCCTACTTCGCCGCCAGCATGGGAATCATCGAGGAGGTCATCGCCCCCCGGGAAACCCGCCAGCGCGTGGCCCTGCTCTTGGACGCCTACAAGGACAAGACCCAGAGCCGTCTGGAAAAGAAGCACAACAACATCCCCCTGTAATCCGCAATTCGCGGGGACAGCAGGACAAACGAAGGGCGGAGGCCGAAAGGGTCTCCGCCCTTTTTTTTAATCCTTTCATCCGGGAGCCCATCGCCTCTTCCCGGGACACGGTCGCCGCCGTCTGCACGATCAGGCCTTCTCGACGTCAGCCGGTTCCCGCTCCTGCTACCCGAGTCTCGGGAACAGCCTGAGTGCGTTTTCCCATTCCACGGCCTGTTTCGCCCCTTCTCCGAAGCCGTCGTAGGCGTTGATCCCCTTGACCGTTTCGACGGTCAGCACCTCGGGCGCGAAGGGATAGTCGCTGCCGAATAGAATCTGCGATTCGTCCACCAGGGACTGAAGAGAACGAAGGGCGTGGACGGAGGCGGAAAGGCCCGTATCGTAGTAGAGTTTCCGGAGATAGAAAAAGGCGTCCCTGGGAGCCCTTTCGGAGGCCCCCGGCCACACGAAAGATCCAAGGGCGAGACGCCAGGCAAGGAAAGGGGCTGTGCCCCCGGCGTGAGCGAAAATGAAGGAAATGTCCGGATATCGTTCCAGGGTGCCGCTGAATATGAGACTGGCGATGGTCCTTGTCGTGTCGAAGGTGACTTCCATCAGGAAGTTGGGAACATGGTCCCCCAGAGGATTCCCGCCCGGTGGATCGGTCGGATGCACGTACACGACGGCTTTTCTCCGGTCCAGCTCGGAAAAGAGGTCTTCAAATGCGGGATCGCCCGGATACCGGCCGGCATAGTTGGTGAGCAGGCAGACGCCGTCCAGGTGGAGGGAATCGAGCGAATATTCCATCTCCCGGAAGGCTTCCCGCACGTCCGGAAGCGGCAGGACTGCGAAGGCTCCTATTCTCCGCGGATGATCGGAGATCAGGCGGGCGGAGATCTCGTTGCATTTCCGCGCCAGGCCACTGGCAAAAGGGACGCTGCCGAAATAAACACCCGGGCTGGAGATCGATGTGACTGCGGCCTGGATGCCGTTGCGATCCATCATCTCCAGCATGGATTCCACAGACCATTGCGGGAAATTCGCGCCCAGGGAATTCACGACCCCGACATCCGCCAGGGCCTCGATATAGGCCGGCGGAACGATATGGTGATGAACGTCGATTCTCTTCGTTTTCTCCGTCATGATTCAGTTCTCCTTTCCCATGATTTCCTGTTCGGGTGACTGCATTCTACAGGCAGGGAAAGGCGGCTTGCCAATACCATGTTGGTTGTATTATGATACCTTAAAGGTATTGAACGAATGGAATTACGACACCTTCGATATTTCGTGGCCGTTGCGGAGGAACTGAACATGCGGCGCGCCGCGGAGCGCCTGAATGTCTCGCAGCCGCCGCTCAGCCGGCAGATCCGCGACCTGGAGGACGAACTCGGGACGCTGCTGTTCGAGCGGAAACATAGAAAACTTTGCCTGACAAAGGCGGGGGAATACTTCCTGAAGGAAGCGAACGGGATCCTTTCCAGGGCCCGCCGGGCTGCTCAGCTCACCCGGTCCATCAGCCGGGGAGAATCGGGCACGCTCACCATCGCCACAGGGTACATCGCCGGAACGCTCCCCGCAACGGTCCTGAAGGAATACCACGAACGATTTCCCTCGGTGGAGATCGTCATGAGGCAAATGACCCCTTCCGAACAACTGGTCGCCCTGCTGGATCGCCAGGTCGACATCGGTTTTGTCGGCCTGTGCGAGATCGAATTGCAGGATGTCTTGAGTTTCAAAGGCATCTTTGACGTCGGAATGCTGGCCGTCCTCCCGGCGGGACACGCCCTGTTGAAGCGGAGGAGGATTCGTCTCGAATCCTGTTCGGACCAGCCCTTTGTTTTCCTGGAGAGGGCGGCGGCACCGGCGGTTCATGACGGGCTGATCGATCTGTGCAGACAGACCGGTTTCACGCCTGCCATCGTGCAGCGGGCGGATCGGCCGCAAGCTCTCCTCCAGCTCGTTGCCGCCGGTTTCGGCATTTCCATCGTGCCCGACCTCTTTCAAGGCTATCCCGTGGCCGGCCTCGCCTATCGCCCCCTGGCCGGGAAAACGCCGAAGGCCGTTTTCTCCGTCGCCTGGCGCCGCGACAATCCGTCTCCCCTGCTCAAGTCGTTTCTGGACATTCTCTGCAGTGACGCCGGCGGGAATTCAAATCGATCCCGTCCCACCACTGCAGGTCACGGCAGCCTTTCCGGGGGTTTTCGTTGAGGAGCCTGCCGTCTGTCATTCCCAACCCCCTTTTCGCCTCCCGCGGAACGACGTTCTTCACGGGAGATGAAGCCTTTTGATAGAGCTGCACCCTGCCCTGTTCCGCCCCACTCGTTGACACCTCCCCGAAATCCGGTATGATCACCGGTAAAAAACATCCGTAAAACCGGGACGTCCAAAAAACGGGAAGAGGTGCTGCAATATCCGTCATGCCGAAAAGCGAGCTCACCATCCTGAGGATCGGCCTGTTCGCCCTGCTCGGTTTCATCACCGCCGCGGCCGTCTACATCACGTTCGAGATTACGCACTCGGCAAAGGCCCTGGCCGGACAGGCCCTCGAAAGCACGGCCCTTTCACTTTCCTACTCGGCGGAGAACGCCCTTCAGCTCGGCGCGAAAGCGGGCGATGAAATCAAATCGGTCTTTTCCGACCGGGTCGTGGCCTATGCGCTGGTCGCATCGGAAGAGGGGAGGATTCTCTTTCACACGAACAGCCGGCTGGAGGGCCAGAGGCTGAGCGGAGAAGAGCTCGGCCGCTGGCGCCCCGGGGAGAAGCCGTCCAGCCGGCGGATCCGCCTGGGGACGGGCATGCCGGCGGCGGAATTCAATTTCACCATTCACTCCCCCGGGGAAGGGAAGCGGCTTCTTCGGCTGGTCCTGCACACGGCAGGCGCGGACCGGATCGTGGCCGAGGCCGACCGGCTCCGGTGGATCGTCTCCGGCGCGCTGCTGCTTCTCTGGGCCGTCGGGATCCTGCTGGAGAGAACCTTCACCCGCTACCGGACCCTCCGGGACCGGATGGAACGGGAGGAGCGGCTGACCCTGATCGGGCAGATGACGGCCGTCCTGGCCCACGAGATCCGGAATGCCGTCGGCGGGATCAAGGGCTTCAGCCAGTGGATCGGGGAAAAAACGGAGGAAGGAGACGAGCGGCAAGCGGCGATCGCGGGCGTGATCCGGGGAACGGACCGGATCGAGTCGCTCGTGAACGACCTCCTGCTGTATTCCCGTGATGAAACCTACGACCTCCGGGACATGGCGCTACGCCCCGTCATCGAGGAGGCCCTGGAGCCGGTCCGGTCCCGCTGGGGAGGGCGCATCGAACTGGAGGAAGACCGGGGAACCCGGGTCCGGGCGGACAGGGACAAGCTGGAGCGGGTCCTGACGAACGGCATCCGGAACGCGCTGGAGGCCATGGGCGCCGAAGGCATACTGAAAATCGGCGCGCACCCTGAGGGCGGACAGGCCGTCATTGAAATCGAAGATTCGGGGCCCGGCGTCCGGGAAGAGGACCGATCCCGGCTGTTCACGCCCTTTTTCACGACAAAGACCGGCGGGACCGGCCTGGGCCTCGCGTACACCCGGAAGGTCGTCGAGGGCATGGGCGGCCGAGTCGAACTGGCCAACCGCAGCGGCGGCGCCGCGGGCGCGATCCTGACCGTCCGCCTGCCGCAGGGAAAGTGAATCCATGGGAAAAGCCGTATTGATCGTAGACGACGACGAGCTGATGCTGTCCTTCCTGTCCACGGTTCTCCGGGGAGACGGCTTCCGTGTGGAGGAGGCCCGGAGCGGACAGGAGGGCCTGGCCCGTTTTCTCAAATCCGACTTCGATCTCGCCCTGACGGACCTCCGGATGCCCGATTTCTCGGGGGTCGACCTGATCCGCAAGGGTCGGGAAGCGAAGCCGGAGGTTCCGTGGGTCATCATCACGGCGTTCGGGTCCATCGACAACGCCGTAACGGCCATGAAGGCCGGGGCCTCCGACTACCTGACCAAGCCGCTCTCAAGCCCGGACGAGTTGCGCCGCGTCGTCCGGCGGATCCTGGCCGAGTCGGAGAAGGAGCGGAAGCTCGCCCTGATGTCGGAGGAGCTGGCGAGCCACTACCCCCCGGCGGACCTGATCTTCCTCGGGGAAAAGATGGAAGCGGTCCGCAGGCTGGTCCGGGAGGTGGCGCCGACGACCGCCACGGTGCTTGTCACGGGACCGAGCGGCACCGGCAAGGAACTGGTCGCCCGGTTCATCCACCAGTCCAGTCCGCGCCGGGAGAAGCCCTTTGTCGCCGTCCACTGCGCCGCGCTGACGGAGACGCTCCTGGAGAGCGAGCTCTTCGGCCACGAGAAGGGGGCCTACACCGGCGCGGCCGGCATGCGGAAGGGGCGGTTCGAGCTGGCCGACGGCGGCACCCTCTTCCTGGACGAAATCGGCGAGATCAGTCCGTCGATCCAGGTCAAGCTGCTCCGGGCGATCCAGGAGCGGGTGTTCGAGCGCGTGGGCGGGATGCAGCCCATTTCCGTGGACGTCCGCATCATCGCCTCGACGAACCGGGACCTCCGGGAGGAAACCGCGGCCGGAAGGTTCCGGGAGGATCTTTTCTACCGGCTGAACGTCTTTCCCGTGACCCTTCCCCCGCTCCGGGACCGGAAAGAGACGATCCTGCCGCTGGCGGAGTACTTCACCGGAAAGTTTTCCGCCCAGTTCGGCAAGAAGATATCCGGCATCCGGGAGGAGGCACAATCCCTTCTCCTCTCGTATCCATGGCCTGGAAACATCCGGGAGTTGCAGAACATCATCGAGCGGGCCGTCATCCTGGCGGCGGATCGCATCGGAGTCGAGCACCTGAATCTCGAGGCGCGCCGGCCGGCCGATTCGGGAGACGGGCTCCTCAAGGCCGGGGAAGAGGAGATGATCCGGAAGGTCCTTGCGGAGACGGGCGGAAGCAGGAAGGAGACCGCCCGGATCCTGGGGATTTCCCTCCGGACGTTGCAGTACCGGATCAAGGAATACGGCATCCGCTGAGATGCAGAATCTGCGCGGATTTCTGCAGCATCTGCATGCAGGGCGCCGGGCAGCGGACCGGGGTTGGAATTATATCAATTGATTCCATTGTGTTAAGAAGATTGGCGGTTCTGGCACCGACCTTGCTCCCCTGATCGCAAAACAAACCGAAAGGAGAGCAAGTCATGAACAGAATTCAGGCCATCATCGTAGCGGCGGTGTTTCTCGCCGCATCCTCCATGGCTGTCGTCGCGGACGCCAGGCAGGGAGGCGGCATGGGGGGCGGCATGGGAAGCGGGGCCGGCATCGGCAGCGCCAGCGGCCCCGGCGGCGCCGGCGGTAAAATCGGCTCCGGTGCCCAGGTGCGGCAGCAGACCATGGAGCAGAATCGGATCCGGCAGCATGACGAGACCCTGCTGAAGAGCACACAGGTAAAATCCGGAAGCGCGAAGATGAAAGGAAAGACCTATGGCCCCGGCGACGGCACGGGAAACCTGGGGGACCGTCCCCTCGACGGAACCGGTTACGGTGCACCGGACAACCGGTAACCATGGAATCAAAGCAGCGGGCGGGACGGTCCTGACCGTCCTGCTCCTCGCTTTTTCCCTGCTCCTCTGCCCTCCCGGAGCCCTCGCGGCCCCGGCCGGGGAGGAGAGCGTCTCTCTGCCCAGAAGCGGCATCCCGTACCCGGGAGGATTCGATCAAAACACCGTCGGGGAGATTCGGGGCAACGTCACCCGGATCACCATCCCCGCGAGCGGACCGGTGCAGATCCAGATCCTGTCCGGGCGCGATCCGTACACCGTCATCGCCTCGCCGTCCTGGTACTGGAAGGACATCGGAGTGGAGGTGACGGAGGGAACGGAACTGCGGGTCCGGGGATCGAAAGCCCTGGGCGCCGACGGGAATCTCTACATGATCGCCCAGGAAATCCGGCTCCTGAAGACAGGCCGGTCCCTCGTTCTCAGAGACGAGTCGGGACGGCCCTTCTGGACAGGTTCGCGGTTCGGATCCTCCGGAAGCCAGACCGGTTTCGGATCGCCGCTGAGAGGTCCCGGGGGCTCCATGGGCAGTCCCGGAGGCGCCGGGCGCGGCAGGCGATAAGCGAAAGGAGGCCGGAATGATGAACGGAATGCGGGCGATTATCGCCGCATGGGCAATGATGTTTCTGCTTTTCGGTGCCGTGGCGGCACAGGCGGACTGGGAGGCGGGCGCAAAGGCCGGGTACGATTCCAACGCGGACCGGGCCCTGAACGGCGGCAGGTCGGACTTTCTCCTCTCCGGGTATGCCGCATACACGCGGGCGCCGACCTTCGATTCCCGGCTGGACTGGACCCTCTCCCTCGTCCTGGAGGGGACCGCCTACACGCGCATCACCGATCTCAGTAACGTAACCGTCACCTTTGCCCCGGGGCTTGCGTACGCCTTCAGCCCCGTCTGGAGCATTCACGCCGCCCCCTTCCTGCAGGCCAAGGGGGTCAACGACTCGGACCAGTCGGCATGGGCGATGGGCGGCAAGGTGAGTCTCCGGCAGCGGTGGACAAAAGACTTCTACACGGGCCAGCATTACATGTACACGGACAGCCGCGCCCGGGAGGACGTGTATTCCTACCGGGAGAACGCCCTGGGCGCCGTCATCGGGAAGTACTGGACACCTGTCTTCTTCACGGAAGCAACCTACGAGTATTCGCGGGGGGATGCCTTCCGGACCCTGGAAACGACGAGCTACCTGGCGACAACCATAGCGGCTCCCGGGGGAGCACGATTCGGTCGGGGGGGAAACCGCGTCATTTATTCGACGACCTTCAACGAGTACGTCGTGAAAGAAACGGTGGACCGCCATGCCGTCGGCCTGAGTGCGGGCTACGACCTGACGAAGGCGCTGTCCACCATCGTCGGCTACACCTACACGACGGCCTCCGGGGATTCCGGGACCGTTTCCTACCACACGGTCTACTGCGGACTGGGCTACCGGTTTTAGAATACAAGGACGTCGATGCGGCAACCGGCGGCTTTCCAGTTGGAAGCAGTCGCAACCGGCGGCTGAGGAGAACGGAGCCGGCGCGGCCCCGCTCTCACTCGGCCTCGAACTTGTACCCGACGCCGTAGACCGAGTGAATGATCCGGGACTCCGGGTCGGCCGCCTCGATCTTTCTCCGGAGCTTCTTGACGTGGCTGTCGATGGTCCGGTCGCTGACGCTGCGCGGATCCGGGTAGATCCGGTCCATGAGCTGCCCGCGCCGGTAGATGCGCCCCGGGTGGGCGGCCAGGAGCTGGAGCAGCTTGAACTCCACGGCGGTCAGCTCCAGGTCGCGTCCGTTCAGGACGGCCCGGTAGCGAAACTCGTCCAGGACGAGCCCCGCCGCCGCCTCGTCGGCTCCTCCGTCGCGGGCGCGGCGGAGGACCGCCTTGACCCTGGCCACTACCTCCCTTGGACTGAAGGGCTTGCAGATGTAGTCGTCGGCCCCGAGTTCCAGCCCCAGCAGGCGGTCGATCTCCTCGATCCGGGCCGTCACCATGATGACCGGTACGGCGGAAAAGGTTCGGATCTCCCGGCAGATCTCCAGGCCGTCGCGGCCCGGCAGCATCAGGTCGAGCAGGATCAGATCCGGCTCCCGCTCCCTGACCCGGGGCACGACCTCCAGGCCGTTTCCGAGGCAGGACGGCTCGAAACCCGCCGCACGGAGATAGTCGGCCAGCAGGCTTGCCAGTTTCGGCTCGTCCTCGACGATGAGAATGCTCCCGCTCATGAGAATTTCCCCGCGGCCGGCAGGACGATCCGGATCAGGATCCCTCCCCGGGGGGACGCCTGCGCCGTGATTGTTCCCGCATGGGCCTCCACGATGTTCTTGCAGATCGCAAGTCCCAGCCCGGCACCGCCCGATTCCCGGGCCCGGGAGCCTTCCACGCGGTACAGGCGGTCGAAGAGGCGGCTCAGGGCCTCCTCGGGAACCCCCGGGGCGGAGTCCTCGAACTCGATTGTCGCCTCCCCGCTTACGCCGCTCAGGCGGACGGCCAGCGTTCCCCCGGCATCGGTGTATTTCAGGGAATTGTCCAGCAGGTTGGCGAAAAGCTGGCTCAGGCGCTCCGGATCGGCGAATACCGTTCCGTCCGTCCGCTCCGGGACGTCCGTTTCGAGCCGGATGGACTTGCGGGCGAATTCCGAACGGAAGGACTCGACGGAATCCCGGAGGACCGCGGCCGGATCCAGGTCCTCCTTGTGGTAGCTCAGCGTGCCGAGGTCGGAGAGGGAAAGCTGGTACAGGTCGTTCACGAGGCGGTTCAGCCGCATCGTCTCCGCGTGGAGGGAACGGATCGTCTCCGGGGTGACAGTGCGGATTCCGTCCAGGAGCGCCTCGATCTCCCCCTGCAGGACCGTCAGGGGCGTCCTGAGTTCGTGGGAGATGTCGGCCAGCCACTGGCGGCGGGCCTTTTCATTCATCTCGAGCGTCAGGGCCATGGCGTTGAAGTCGCCGGCGAGACGGCCCAGTTCGTCCGAAGAAGACACGGGCACCCGGGTGGCATAGTTTCCCGAGGCCAGATCGTGGGTGGCCGCGGCCATGGCCCGGACCGGCCGGACCAGGCGGTTTGCTAGCGGAAGGGCTACCAGGACAACGGCGAACAGGATGCCCGCGGCGGCGAGGGCCAGGGCCAGCCGCTGCCGGCTGAGAAACCGGGCCTGGACCGGATGCAGGAACCGCTGGGGCGCATGCAGGCCCACGTAGCCCACGGTCCGGCCCTCGTGAACGACGGGCCGGAAGCTGATCTCTCCCTCCCCGGCGGGCGACCCGAAGACCGGCCTCCGTTCGGCATCCAGGATCACGAGGGGGCCGGACGAACCACCCTTCTCTTCACCTTCTTTCCCCCATTGCCTCATCTGCTCCTGGGTGAGCGCAAGCCCGTTCCCCGAGGCGGTGCGCAGGGTGAGCCCCATCCAGACGCCCCGGCTGTCCTTCAGGAAGTCCCAGCTCCCATGCCCGGCGTAGGCCTGTCCCAGGCTTTCAGCCATCTGCTCCACCCTGCCCTGGTCCTGCGTGGCGAGGTACTGGTAGAAGCCCCGGTCGATGTTCCACCGCATGATCCCGTACAGGATCAGGATGGCGAGGCCCGTGGCGGCCAGAATCGTGAAAAACAGGCGCTGGGTGATGCCGATCTTCATGCGTTTTTCGCCTCCTTTCGTGTCTATGTATGGGTATTGCGGCGGGTCGTCAAGAATCAGGGCGAATTTTGGCGGATTTCCTCATTTCCTGCACATTCGTGTGCTAGCTTCTCTCCAAAAGACGGATGTCCCGGGGCGCTTTCGCGATGCAACCGGGACGGAGGAACCATGTTTCGTATCAAATTGATCAAAAGCCTTGGCAGAAGGGGAATGCGGATCGGCATCCTGGTTATCGTTCTGGCGATGCCGGCCGGCTGCGTGACCGTGGGACCCGACTACAGGCCGCCCGACCTGTCCGCGCCTGCGGCCTGGAACAATGAAGTCCGGGAAGGAAGCGGCGCCGCGGCAAACGTCGCCGGGACGGCGGACAAATGGTGGAGCACCCTGAACGACCCGGAGCTGACCAGCCTGATCGAGCGGGCCGTTGCGGGCAATCTCGATCTGAAGAAGGCCCGGGCGCGTGTCCGCGAGGCCCGGGCGCAGCGGGGCGTCGCCCAGGCGGGATACTTCCCGACCCTCGGCGCCACAGGCTCCGCCACCCGGAGTCGGAGCAGCGAGGAGACCGGCACCGGAGCAACCGGCGTGCTTTATTCCGCGGGCTTCGACGCCGCCTGGGAGCTGGACGTCTTCGGCGGCGTGCGCCGTTCCGTGGAGGCGGCGGACGCCACCCTGCAGGCGACGCAGGAAAGCCTGCACGACGTCCTCGTCACGCTGCTGGCCGAGGTGGCCCTGAACTACACGGAAGTCCGGACCTGGCAGGCCCGGATCGCCGCGGCGGAGGCCAACCTGAAGGCCCAGGAGGAGACCTTTCAATTGACCTCCTGGCGGCAGCAGGCGGGGCTCAGCGACGACCTGGCGGTCCGGCAGGCCCGCTACAACCTCGAAAGCACCCGCTCCCAGATCCCGACCCTCCGCACCGGCCTGGAGGAGGCGCAGAACCGCATCGCCGTGCTCCTGGGAGAGCAGCCAGGCAAGGTGCACGGGGAGCTGAGCGAGCGGAAGCCTATCCCCGTCTCATCCGCCGGGATCGCCCTCGGCGTGCCCGCCGAAGCCCTGCGGAACCGCCCCGACGTGCGGAAAGCCGAGCGCGAACTGGCGGCCCAGACGGCAAAGATCGGAGTGGCCACGGCCGACCTATATCCCAAGTTCAAGCTGAACGGCTCCATCGGTGTGGATTCCACCCTCATCGGCCGGCTCTTCACCTCGGGCACCTACAGCTGGAGCTTCGGCCCCCAGATCACCTGGACGCTCTTCGACGGAGGAGCGATCCGCCGGAACATCGAGGCGCAGACGGCCCTGCAGGAGCAATACTGGATCGCCTATGAAGCCGCCGTGCTGGGCGCCTTGGAGGAGGCGGAAAACGCCATCCGGGCCTATGTGGAGGAGCAGATCCGCCGGAAGTCCCTGATCGAGGCGACCCGGGCGGCCGAAGAGGCCGCCCGGCTGGCGAAGCTCAAGTACCAGGCGGGCCTGACGGATTTCAGCACCGTGCTGGATGCCGAGCGGTCCCTCCTGACCTTCCAGGACAGCCTGGCCCAGAGCGAAGGGGCCATCACGTCCAACCTCATCAAACTTTACAAAGCCCTTGGCGGCGGCTGGAAATCACAGGTCCCCGACGGGACGAAGCCGCCGAAGAGCGGAGAGAGCAAATGAACGAGAAAAATCAATCCCTGTCGGACATCGAAAAGACCATCCGGGGGGGCTCACCGAGCGGGCCTCTCGCGCGTCACAAGAAAAAGATTCTGATCGCAGCGGCGGTCCTGGTGCTCGTGATCCTGGTCGTCGCATTGCTCTGTGTACGCGGCAGCTCGTCCAAGGCGACGCGATACCAGACCGAACCGGTCCGGCAGGGCAACCTTACCGTCATCGTGACCGCGACGGGCACCCTCAAGCCGACGAACACCGTCGAGGTAGGCAGCGAGCTCTCCGGCACCATCCGGAGCGTCGAGGTGGACTACAACAGCCGCGTCCGGGTCGGGCAGGTGCTGGCCCGGATGGACACGACGAAGCTTGAGGCCACCATCGCCCAGCTGAAGGCCGCCCTGGAATCGGCGAAGGCCAAGGCACTCCAGGCGAAGGCGACGGTCCTGGAAACGCAGGCCAAGCTCGCCCAGTACCGGGAGGTGTCGAAGCTGAGCGACGGGAAGGTGCCGTCGAAGCTGGAAATGGACGCGGCGGAGGCGGCCTTCGAGCGCGCCCGGGCCGACGCGGCCAGCGCCGACGCGGCCGTGTCCCAAGCCCGGGCCGCGCTCCAGGCCAGCGAAACCGACCTCTCCAAGGCGACCATCAAGTCGCCCATCAACGGCATCGTCCTCACCCGGAGCATCGAGCCAGGACAGACCGTGGCCGCCTCGATGACGACCCCGGTGCTCTTCACGCTGGCGGAGGACCTGACCAAGATGGACCTGCACGTGAACGTGGACGAGGCGGACATTGGAAAGGTGCTGGAGGGGCAGAAGGCGACGTTCACCGTCGCCGCCTATGCCGGCCGGACGTTCGAGGCGCGGATCACCCAGGCACGCTACGGATCTTCCACCACGTCGGGGGTCGTCACCTACGAAACCGTGCTCAAGGTCGACAACGCGGACCTCTCTCTCCGCCCGGGCATGACGGCCACCGCAGACATCATCGTCAAGAAGATCGACAACGCCATCCTGATACCCAGCGCCGCACTCCGCTTCACCCCGCCCCAGCAGCCGGAGGCAAAATCCTCCACGGGCCTGGTGGGCGCGCTGCTTCCCCGCCCGCCCAGTTCCGGCGGACAGAAGAGCGTGGAGACCGCCGGAAAGCAACAGCGGGTCTGGATATTGAAGGACAACCAGCCGGGAGCCGTATCGGTGACGGTCGGGGCCGCGAACGGGAGCTTGACGGAGGTCACCTCCGGCGATCTCCAGCCCGGTGCATCCGTCATTGTCGACACCCTGGGGGGAACGAAATGAAGAACGGCGATTCTTCCCCGACCCATGCGGATTCCGGGAAACACCTCATCGCGCTCCGGGGGGTGACGAAGATCTACGGGGAGGGCCTCGCCTCGATGCAGGCGCTCCGCGGGATCGACCTCACCATCGACGAGGGCGAGTTCGCGGCCATCATGGGACCGAGCGGATCGGGAAAATCCACCTGCATGAATATCCTGGGCTGCCTGGATACGCCGACGGCCGGATCCTATACCTTCAAGGGCCTCGAGGTCGGGAGCCTGACCCGCAACGAGCGCGCCCTCCTCCGCCGGCACTACCAGGGCTTCGTCTTCCAGGGCTACAACCTCCTGAACCGCACGTCGGCCCTGGAAAACGTGGAGCTTCCCCTGATTTACCGCGGAACCCCCGCCCACGAACGGCGGGAGCGCGCCCTCCGGGCACTGGAAACCGTGGGCCTCAAGGGATGGGAGCACCACACCCCCGGGGAGCTTTCCGGGGGGCAGCAGCAGCGGGTCGCCATCGCCCGGGCCATCGTAACCGGCCCGTCGGTGCTCCTGGCGGACGAGCCGACGGGGAACCTGGACTCGGAGCGCAGCATCGAGATCATGGATCTCCTCACCTCGCTGAACTCCGATCAGGGAATCACGGTGATCATGATCACCCACGAATCGGAAATGGCGGTCTACGCGAAGCGGACGATCCATTTCCTCGACGGCCTCGTCTCCCGGGACCGGCGGAACGGAGGGAACTGATCATGCTCTGGAACACGATTCTCCTCTCCCTCCGGGCGATCCGGCGAAACGTCATGCGCTCGTTCCTGACGACCCTGGGAATCGTCATCGGCGTGGCCGCGGTCATCACGATGGTGACCATCGGCGGCGGGGCGACCGCCCAGGTCGGCGAGCAGATCGCCAGCATGGGGAGCAACCTCCTGATGGTCACCCCCGGGAAGAGGCTCGGCCCTGGCCAGTCCTCGAGCACCGTGCTCTTCAAGGAGGCCGACGCAGAGGCCATCGCCAGGGAGGTCCCCTCGGTCGCCGCCGTGGCGCCGGTCTCCTCCCAGTCGGTCAAGGCGATCTTCAGCAACCAGAACTGGACGACCCAGGTGACGGGCAGCGACAACCAGTACTTCCGGGTGACGAACCGCACCATCGGGGCGGGCCGGTCCTTCAACGACAGCGAAACCCGGAGCGGGGCGGCGATCTGCGTCATCGGGGAAACGGTGCGTAAGAAGCTCTATGGCGGGCAGGAGGCCCTGGGGGAAAAGCTCCGCCTGGAGAAGCTCTCCTGTGAGATCATCGGGGTTCTGAACGCCAAGGGCCAGAGCACCATGGGCATGGACCAGGACGACATCGTGGTCATTCCGCTCCGGACCCTGCAGCGGCGGATCTCCGGCAGCCAGGACGTCGCCATGATCCAGGTCTCGGTCCGGGACGGCGAATCCACGGAGAAGGCCCAGCAGAGCATCGTCCGCCTGATGCGGGAGAGGCGGCACCTGGCGGCGAGCGACGACGACAACTTCACCGTCATGGACATGAAGGAGATCGCCAAGATGCTGACCGGGACGACCCAGCTCCTGACGGCGCTTCTCGGGGCCGTGGCCGCCGTCAGCCTGCTGGTGGGCGGCATCGGGATCATGAACATCATGCTGGTGTCGGTCACCGAGCGCACCCGCGAGATCGGTGTCCGCCTCGCCATCGGCGCGCTGGAGCGGGAGGTTCTGTTGCAGTTCCTGGTGGAGGCGGTGGTGCTTTCCTCCCTGGGCGGCATCATCGGCATCATCCTGGCCCTTGCCGCCTCCGTCTGGCTGGCGGGGGTCCTGCACGTGCCCTTCATCTTCAACGGCACGATCGTCCTGGTCGCGTTCCTGTTCTCGGCGATGGTCGGGGTGGTCTTCGGATATTTTCCGGCCCTCAAGGCCGCCCGGATGGACCCGATCGAGGCCCTGCGCCACGAATGACAATCGCCGGCAACCAATAAACTTTCCCGTGGGCGGGGGATGTGCCGGTGCTTCACCCGATTGCCGCCTACGGGTGCTTCTCCAGGACGTCCTGCAATGCCTTCAGGGAGAAAGGTTTCGTCAGCGCCTCCACAAAGCCGTACTGTGCGTAATCCTGGATGACCGGATCATCGCTGTAGCCGCTGAGGATGATGCCCCTGACGCCGGGATCGATCGCCCGAAGCCTTTCCATCGTCGGTTCTCCGCCCAACCCTCCCGGGACCATCAGATCGAGAATGACCATCCTGTATGGCCGTTGAGATTCGGTGGCCCTGATATACAGATCGATCGCCGCGAGGCCGTCGCTGGTTGTCTCCACCTCATAGCCCATCGCCGTCAATAGCTCCTTCAACATGTCCCGGATCATGGCCTCGTCATCCATGACCAGAATGCGTCCCTTCGCGCCCGACAGCCCTTCCGGAGGCCGCTCGTCGGACGGAAGCGTTACGCTGACAGCCGCGGGAAGGTAAACACGGAACGTGCTCCCCCTTCCCTCCTTTGACTCCAGGGTGATGCAGCCGTTGTGCTTGGTGACCACCGAGTGGCAGACGGACAGGCCAAGCCCCATCCCCTTTTGTGCTCCCCTCTGTTTCGTCGAAAAATAGGGATCGAAAATAAGCGGCAGTTCGTCCGTCGGGATGCCTTTTCCGGTATCTTCCACGGATATCCTGATATATGCCCCCGGCCGGATCGGCAGTTTATCCTGTACCTTGACCATCGTGTTCTCAGCCCGGATCGCCAGCCTTCCCCCTTCAGGCATCGCTTCGGCGGCGTTGATTGCCAGGTTTCTGATGACTTGGTGGATCTGCCTTTCATCGACCTCGACAGGCCAGAGATCACGATCCAGGTGGAACCTCTTTTCCACGGGTGACGCGCCGAGAATTCTCAATACGGCGTCTTTAATGAGATCACTGACGTCAAGAACCTGCTTGACCGGCTCCCCTCCCTTGGAAAAAACGAGCAGACGATTGGTCAGTTCCGTTGCCTGGCTGATGGCCTTCTCCGTTGCCCTCAGCCTGTTTTGAACCTTCTCCCCCGGAGGGATGTCCATCTTCAACAGCTCGATGTACCCCTGGATCACGGCCAAGAGGTTGTTGAAATCGTGGGCGATTCCAGCTGCCAGCGTGCCGACGGACTCCAGCTTCTGGACTTTCAGATGCTCGGCTTCCGCGCGTTTGCGGTCGGTGATGTCCCGCAGGTAGGCCAGATTGCACCGGTTGCCCTTGTAGGTCACCCTGACCATGGATACTTCCGCGTTGATAAAGGTGCCGTCCGGCAGAAGAACCCTTATCTCAACCTGTTTTGGTGTCGGCAACCCCCGCGTGATCTTGTCGACATAGTCCATGAAAGCGGCCTGGTCGTCAGGGTGGATAAACTTGCCCCTGGTCTTGCCCACGATCTCGTCTCTTCTCCGGCCGATCTTGTCCAGAAACGGTTGATTGACATAAACGTACCGGCCTTCATGGACAATGGCGATGCCGTCGCTGGAGCTTTCCAGGGACGTCCGATAGAGTTCCTCGCTCTCCTGAAGCGCCTTCTCCATGCGCTTGCGTTCGGTGATGTCCCGGCTCACCGTGAGGATCCCGACCAGTTTGTCATCTTTGTCGCGCAGACCGGACATGCTGCTTTCCAGCCAGATGGTGGATCCGTCTTTTCTGTATTCCTCCACTTCAAAAACCCGGGTTCTCGACGGATCGACGTTCCCCTCGGCTTCCCGTTTCATCTCTTCCTCAAGGGCCGTCATCAGCACCTGCATGGATTCGGGGGTCATATATTGATCCAGGGACCTGTTCATGGCCTCTTCGATGGTGAATCCGTGCGTGCGCGTGATGGACGGACTGATGTAGGTAAAGTGGAGATTCATGTCCGTAACGGTAATAAGCTCCGCCGAGTTTTCCGCAATCAGGCGGTATTTTTCTTCACTCCGGCGCAGGGCTTCTTCCGTTTTTCTATGCTCGGAAAGCTGCTGCTCCGCGATGCCGAGAGCACTGTCCCTTTCACGGAGCGCCAGATTCAGCGTGCTGGATGCCAGAACCAGGGCAAAGACCAGGATCGACCAGTCACCAAGGGGGGTATCCACAAAGTAGCGGTAAGGGAGATAACTGAAATGGTCCAGCAGGGCCAGCACAAGGCCCGTCACGATGCCCACACCCGCGAAAAAGGTGGCGGCCCGTGTTCCGAGGAGCAGGCCGGCGACAATCGTCATGGAAATGAAAAAACAGGCATTGATGCTGTTCAGCCCGCCATCCACCAGAACAATACAGGCAAAGGTCAGCCAGCCCACGGTCACGGCGACGATGCCGGCCTGCCTGATCTTTCCGACCTGCATCAGCAGTTTGGCGGCAACGGTTGCCGCCAACATCACCAGGATGGCGAGGGTTGCGCCCATTTTCGGCTCGAAAAATACGAGGGCGGCAATGAATCCGATTCCCATCAGGATGGAAAAAATCAGGAGGGTGCGGTTCAGCACACTGGCCGTCCGCATCATGCCTGGATCATCGGTGAAGCCTGGAGTTGCCTGGAACCACTTACGATGGATCATCATTCAACCTCCAAACCGGAAACGGATGCCAAATCCCAACCGCACGTTCCTGTTGAATTACAAAATGATTATGAAAAGTGGTCGTTACCTCCTTCTTGGGCCGCTCGCCCGCTTAACACATCTTTACATTTTTTTACAGGCCCTCCGGCGTTGTTGCCGGTGGCAAGGCGCATTTTCCGGGGACGGGACCGGCGGCGCTTCACCCGACGGTCCCGCCTGAAGGAGTCCGTTTAATCTCCTCGCTTAAACAGATCCGCGAGTTCACCCCAGCAGGAACCGGGATCGGCGCTGATCCGCCGGATCGTTTCCTCAAAGGAGCCCCACATGGCTTCCGTGGTCAGTTCGTAGGAGTGCCCCCAGAAGTAGAAGACGCCGCGCTCCTTTGCTTTTTCGTAGCGCAACCGCAGGTCGGGGGCGAGAAAATGGCAGGAGGGGTGGAACGACATGGCGTTTTCCGGGGGGAACGGATCATCGACCCCGCGGTCCGTCCTCGCGTAGACGTGCCCCGCCTCACGGACCAGGTCCATGACCGATTCGCTGTACGCGCCGAAGGGATAGGCAAATCCGAGCACCGGCTGCCCGAAAAACTGTTGAAGGCGGCTGCGGCCTTCCACGATTTCGTACCGTGCGGCCTCGACCGGCATCTGGTCGAGACGGGGGTGCGTCAGGCTGTGGTTGGCGATCGTGAAGCCGTCATAGACTTCTCTCATTTCATCCCGGCCGAGCCGCCGGACTTCCGTTCCCTCGTGAACAAAGCTCAACGTGCGGTTTTTCTCATGCAGACCGGCGCTGAGGTTGAAGGTCGCCTTCGCCCCGTACCGCCGAAGGATGTCGATGAGCCGCCCGTCCGTCGTCACGCCGTCATCCCAGCACTGCACCACGGTCATCATTCTCTGGTTCGTCCCCTGTCTGCCCTTCGACTGGAGTAGTGCGGACCATTCAACCGGCTCGCATCGCCCGCAAGGAACGCCCGGCCTCCGCTCATGAAACCGAACGGTAGAAGACCCGCCGAAGCGGCAAATGGAAAAGGGAGCTATTTCGACTTCCGCTTGAAGAAAACCCGTACCGGCACCTGCGTGAAGCCCAGAGTTTCCCGGATCTGGTTGACCAGGAAGCGCTGATAGGAGAAGTGGACGCCCTTGGGGTCCTTGATGAAGAAGATGAACGTCGGGGGACAGACCGCCGCCTGGGTGATGTAGGCGACGGTGTTGGCCCGCCCCTGGGTCATGGGCGGGGGATTCCTGGTGAGGACGGCCCGGAGGGATTCGTTCACGAGGGCGGTGTTCACCCGGCGGGTGTACTGCTCGTAGACACTGTCCACGGCATCAAAGATCTTCGGGACCCGCTGGCCCGACAGGGCGGAGACAAAGACGATGGGGGCGAAATCCATGAACTTGAGCGTCTCCTGAATCTTCCGGACATGATTCCCCACCGTGGCGTTGTCCTTCTCGATGGCGTCCCACTTGTTCACCACGATGATGACGGCCCTCCCCTCCTCCAGGGCCAGGCCGGCGATCTTGGCGTCCTGCTCGGTAATTCCCTCGACGGCGTCGATGAGGAGAAGCGCTACGTCGCACCGCCCCAGGGTCTTGATCGCCTGGAGGACGCTGTACTTCTCGAGGGTCAGGCTGACCCGGGCTTTCCGGCGGATGCCCGCCGTGTCGATGAGGACGTATTTCTTCTCTCCCCGCTCAAAGGCGGTATCCACGGCGTCCCGGGTCGTCCCCGGAACGGGATTCACGATGGCCCGCTCTACACCGAGGATCCGGTTCACCAGGGAGGATTTCCCCACGTTGGGCTTGCCGATGACGGCAATGCGGATCCGGTCGCCTTCCTCGGGCTCTTCCTCTTCATCTGAGGGCGGCAGGGACTCGACCACTTGGTCCAGAAGCTCCGCCACGCCGATGCCGTGCTGGGCCGAGATGGGATAGACGGTCTCCACCCCCAGGCCGTAGAACTCGTAGGAAAGCGCTTCCTGCTTCGGGCCGTCGGTCTTGTTGACGGCGTAGAAGACGGGCTTCTCAACGGCACGGAGCATCCGGGCGATCTCCCGGTCCGACGGGGTCAGGCCGTCCCGGACATCCAGAAGGAACACGATGGCGTCGGCCTCCTCGACGGCCAGCATCGTCTGCTCCCGCATCTGAACGAGGATCTTCTCCGTCGAGACGGGCTCGAATCCCCCCGTGTCGACCAGGAGAAACGACCGGCCGTTCCATTCCCCTTCTCCGTAGTTCCGGTCCCGGGTGGCCCCCGGCTCATCGATGACGATGGCCTTTTTCCTGCTGCGGACCAGACGGTTGAAGAGGGTGGACTTGCCGACGTTGGGCCGGCCGATGATGGCGATGACGGGCTTCATGGTTTCTTTGAATATCCTTATGTTTTATTGCGTTACGAGGCCATGGCTGCCATGGACGGATCCATGTTTCACCGGGCATGCGGAAAATACGGCGCCCTGCAACAGGGCAGGATTATACACGAGAACGCGGGGAAATCATCCGGTTAAATTCCCCGCACGATTCCCGGGCTTCTACGGTTAAATCCCGGGGGTTGACGTCTCCGGGGATATCGAAAGCCTCCCGGCCTCGAACCGCTCGACGTTTACGGCGCGGGAGGAAAGAGGCGACCGGGATTCACGGTTCAGATCATGGCCGACGGGAATGCATTGCCGGCCGACTGGATCCGGTATTCTTTCTCGTTGAAGAGCCGCAGACAGGAATCCACGGCCACAGGGTCAAAGAGGGTGCCTCTGCCCTTCGCCAGTTCCTCCAGGACGATAGAGATACCGAAAGCCGGCCGATAGGGCCGATGCGAAGCCATCGCTTCCACGACATCCGCCACGGCAAGAATCCGCGATTCCAGGAGGAGACTTTCCCCTGTCAGTCCGACCGGATATCCTGAACCATCCATCCGCTCGTGATGCTCCAGGATGATTTTGGCGATGGGCCAGGGAAACTCGATCCCTTTGAGGATATCGTATCCTGCCTGCACATGATTCTTGATGAGGACAAACTCAATGGGAGTCAATTTCCTCGGCATGCTGAGGATCTCCGAGGGAATGGATATCTTGCCGATATCGTGAACCAGGCTTGCCATGCCGAGACCGTCGATCTGCTCCGCGGCAAGTCCCATCTCCACGGCGATGGACCGGGCCAGCTCCGCCACTCTCTGCTGGTGGCCGGCGGTATAGGGATCTTTCGCCTCGACCACGGCCGCGATCGCCTCGACTGTTTTCGACAACAAATTCTGCACTTGCTTATAGCTGCGAAGGAGTTCTTCCGTCCGAAGGGCTACCTGGGTTTCGAGCCCCCCGCGCAGGCGGACCAGCTCGATATGCGTGCGGACGCGGGCGAGAAGTTCATCGTGCTGGAAAGGCTTGGATATGAAATCCACAGCGCCAAGCGAAAAGCCTTTCATCTTTTCGCGATGATCCGGTACGCCGCTCACGAAAATAACCGGAATATCTCGAGTATTCCCGTTTTCCTTGAGCCTCCGGCAGACTTCAAAGCCGTCCGGAGCGGGCATGTTGATGTCCAGCAGAATCAGCATCGGCTTTTGACTCGCCAGGGACTCCAGCGCCGCCTCCCCGCTGTTGAAAGGGCGCACCCGAAAACCTTCAACCGACAGGAGATCCGCTAGAAGATCCAGCGTAATCGGATCGTCATCGACCACCATGATCACGTCTTTCTCGGACACCCCTTCCTCCTGCTTTATATCCAACGTCCGTGTCGGAACGTCTCTCTTCGATAAAGTCATTGTTACCCTTTCCGGTCGGACAGCAGCCATCCTGTATGATTACGGGCAAGGTCGAACGCCCGATCCCACAAGCCACCCAGAGCCGTCGTTTCATGAATCATCTCGAAGCGACATTTCATAAGAAAATAATACCTTCGCACAGGATGATCAACAACGGCGATGGATTTTGATGTTCCATACGCTGGCTGGATGACGGATTACTCCCTGGAATTGTTAATATATTGTAACCGCGCAGAAAATACCTTTTATTTTCGGAGCGGTCCCGTTCGATTGCAGAGGATATCCTGAACGCTCCGTACTTTCAGGCAGGCGTTCATTTGTTAAAACATTCCTGATGGGTTAATATGCTGCTATGCAAGGGGATGGTGATAACAACTTGAATGAGAAGCCTTTTCTAGTATTTAGCATGCCGCTGCATGTATCGAAGCACCGTCGAACGTACAACCCTCACTTTTTGACAATCGGCCTGGCAGGAATCGGCGGTGGGATCGGCCTCGAGGTCCGGCTCTGCGGAGAGACGGGCGGTGGTGTGTGCAACCCTTTTGGTGATACAGAGGATTGCAGAGTCGAATCAGCAGGATGGCGATCTTTCAAATCGCGCAGATAAACAATCATCCTGTCCTCCCCAGCGATCAGGAGGATGGATTCCGGATTGATAACCTTGAGCGTGTATCCGCCGATCATCGCACCTTCGGTTACGGGTGTCTGACGTTTTCCACGTCCAGGAGTCGCAAACGGGTTGTTCCTGTCTTCAATATAAGCAATTTTCTTCTCATGGGTAATCACCGCACCATAGAAAACGACATCCGGTCTCACAATGACCGGTTGTTCCTTCTGCTCGGAAGGCATTTTCCTCTCCGGGTGAAACAGGTTCTTTTCATGAACGGATGCATAGTCCAGGAGATTGGGCACGATTTCAGGATTCGACGGTTCCTCCGTCTTCGGTTCTATGCCCTGCAACGCTGGTATCTTGACATGCCTGTCAACAGTTAAAAGTGGGTAAACCAGGGCGAAAAAAAGAAAAACCAACAGGGCCACCAAGAGTGCATTCAAGATGTTGCTGCTGCGCAAGATGTAGTCTGTTCGCACCATATTTCATGAACCTGCCAGCGCCGACACCTTCATACGCACAATCAAATCGCGGGGATCGCTGTAATTGCGGACTCGTACATCCAACTCCCGCACGACCAGATAAGGCGTCTGTGTCTCAATCGCCGCCAAAGTCTCCGAAAGCGCACGAATATCCGGGAATACCGTATCGACGGTAGTGCTGACGATTTGAAAAGGACCTGTTTTCTCGGGCCTTTCCATCCGGTCGCTATTGATGACACCGTTTCTTGCCATGATTGCAGCCTTGATGGAATTTTGAAGATTTGCGGAGGCGACCGCAAGCGTTTCACCCGGAATCATTTTGACCGCTTCCCCTTTCCGGACTTGTTCCAGCTCCGGCAATCCCTTCTCCATAACGGGTATCTGTGCGATAAGGGCGGCAAATTTCCCCAGCGTTTTCATTCGCATGTCTTCTTGCTCCCCGATCGCATTCGCCCGTTCCAGGACGCCGAGAATTCCATATTCATAAAGAACAGACGCGGCCAGTATGGCCAGCAGGAAAAACATGATCATACGCTTACTGTTTCGCATGGATCTTTCCCTCTTTGACCATCCAGTTCCCCCCACCTCCATCTTTCAATTCCATCTTGATGGCAAAGCGTTCATTGCTCAACCTTGCATCGCGAACCGTGGGCGACGTAAACTCAACCCGTTTGAAACGTTTCGTATTTTCCAGTTTGAGAATGATCTCGGAGGACGATGAAGCATGTCCCTCCATTTCCACAGCCGTATCCGTAATCTTTAAATGCGTAAGCCAGGTCTTCTGCGGCAGAATCGTAGTAAGATCCTGAATGATATCGATCGACCGATCGTTTTGTTTTCTAAATTGGCGAATGGAGCGGATCTCGTTCTTCAATGCGTCCATCTTGCACTTCAATGCCTCCGCCTTTTTCACTTCCGGTTTGAGCGACAGGATGAGCCGAGCCTGCTCATCGATCCTGTTCTGTCCGTAGTACAGGGGTGCCAGGAGATGAAAAGCCAGGATCAGCACGATTCCCACCAACAGGATGGAAGTCGGCAATAAAGGGGGGCGGACAATGACAGATGCAGAGCAGGTCAGCAGATTGACGCCTTGAGGATCGTCCACAAAAGCGGCCATCAGCCCGCCGATGGCCGTTGTGGACATCTCCCTGTTTTGAATGATGTGCTTATGTTTATCCCTGACGCTGAAAACGTTCATGGACTTGAATCTGTCGTAAAACACTCGTCCGCATTTGCTATCGGTGTCCAGGACAATAACCGGTCGGCGAGTGCCCGTTTGCAGATCATCAACCACTGACTTCACCCGCTCTACGATGCGCCCCATATCGGGATCGTCAGCCTCCAGCGTACACGCAGCGGAATACAGGAGCCTGGAGTCCGAAACGGCGCCCCATTCGTAGGCCGAGCCCCTTGCCGATATGAAAACCGCATCAAGGTCCGGACAGGTTTTGGAAACCAGGTTTTTGATCCCGAACGAGGAAACGCTGACTTTCTTCACCTCGATTTGACAGGCTTTGAGTGCCGCCAGATACGATTGGATGCTGTCGGCCCTGGCTGCGGCCAGCAGGATCCTTATTCTGTTGGGATCACAATCGATCATGCTGTAATCGTAAAAGGCATTGTCCCTTGTCAATGGCGTGAGCCGGTCCAACTCAAACGCCACGACACCCCGCAGGTTCTCTCCGGCTGCCGCTGGAAACTCCGCCGGCTGCAGAATGACCCAGCCGCGAGGGATGGACAGTACGAAGGCCGCTTTTGACAATCCGAACTCCGACACGAATCCCAGTACACATGAAGCAACATATTCAGGTTTCGGAAGGCCATTCCCTTCCTGGGGATAGTGCCGGTATTGTTTTATATTCTCCCGCCATGGCGTCTTTTCGCCGTAGGCAATGTGAACCCCGTCCTCCTCCAAGGAAATGATAACAACCCTGGCAAACGAAAGCCGCCGGTCCGCAAGGCTCAATAGAAATCCATTCATGAAGGCACGGCCGATATTTGCTGCTTTTTCAAGCAAAGCATGCAGTTTATCGCGACAGGCTTTCATTCTTCCGTGTCTCCGCGTGTGCCGGGCTCTGATAGGAAAGGATCCTGAAGCGATCACCCCCCTCGATCCGGACCACTGCATTGAGAGCGTAAGCACCGGCCCCCTCTTTTTTGTAACCAATTGATTCAATGGAATATACATTTGAATCGGCGGTCGTCAGGCAGGACGCGGCCTTTGCCATGTCACCCGCGGCCATGATGGATTGCAGCCCGAAATTGTTCATGTTGCCGTCTCTCTCATCTCGGTGGCGAACAACAGCCTGAACCATATCGTTTGTCATGAACGGCACGGCCTTGAGCAGTTCCGGCCGAGCCGAGAAAATATTGATCTGCCGGGAGGGTGAATGCACGGTCAGAAATGGAAGCAGCCCTGGCCGGTCCTCCGTTCCGTAAAGGATGTCCTGCGTTACGCCTTTGACAAGCAGGAGCTCCTCCAGGGTGTCGAAATCTGCGTCTTTGGATCGGTAAGGTGTGGGCAAGTTTTGATAGTAATCGCTCTCCGCACCGTTCAGTCGATGTAGGTCGTCGGGGTCTTTCCAGTCAAGGATGGAATCCACGATTGCATCGGCCTGTTGCTTTTCAACTCCCAGACCGACCAGGAGGTTGTTCAGCAAGATGCCGGATGTGTCGGTCAGCAGGTTGATGCTGATTTTTCCCGATTCATCCATGATCGCATACTGATAATGACCATCACCGATTTTCCCTTGATGAAACCTACCGTCCGCAGAATACATGTCAGCCTCGGCCGGCTTCACCGAGCCGCTCTTACAGGCTTTGCGATGGAAAATCTCCAGCAGCGCCCTCTGGAAGCCCGCCTCCGCCAGGTACTTGTTTTCCAGTTGTTCCATGAATGTACCGGTCGAAAGTGCTTCCGTTCTCACCGTCACGGAAAACGCAAAGGTCATGACGATGAGCAGCGTCAGGACCCAAAGCACCATCATCAGGGCAATGCCGGAATCCGACGCAAGCTTTTTCTCTTCCACTCTCTTGTATCGAATCATGGAATCTGCCTGTGCGATAGCATCCCGATGGCTGTCGTTCATTTCGTCACGACAGGGCGCAAACCCGTCAGAACCGCGGAGGCAGGCTCCCTGCTCAATACCTGGATCGTCATGGTTTTCAGCCCGTCTTTATCGACAAAATGAAGCCTGATTTTGGAAGGCATGGTCTTCTCGTCCTGCGGCCAGCAATCCACCCATGTCCCCGATTCTACGGCATTCTTTAAATAGTACTCAAACAATATCGATTCATAACCGTCTATAAGCTCGACCTGATTCCCGATGTCGGTTCCCAGTACCCGCTCCTCGATATGCAAAGCGGTTTTGGCCTGCTCCCGGTTTTTTATCTGATACCTGACAAGGCTGTTTCCCACAGTCCCACGCCAGATGGAATATCGGCTGGCAAACTCCATGAAATCCTTTCCGCCCCGAAAGCGGCTTTTTCGCTCCCCCTGATCCGTGTGAAATGAGGGAAAGGCCGATTGAATCTGCGCCTCGACCAGCAAAAGAACGGCCCTCTTCCTCTGGAGGCTCTCAATCTTGCATTCCCCCTTTTCCATCATGCGATGCATTGAAAACAGAGAGCCCATCAGGATGCCGATAATAACGATCAGCATCGTGATCGATATGAGCAGCTCTATCAGGGTGAAGCCTCGCTGGTTCAATGGACGGACGATCCGTGGAATGCCGTTTTGCCATCATTTTTCAGGTCAGCGGACCTGGAAACCAGTTTCGCCGTTTTCAGTGTCACCCTCCCGGCCCCTGTTTGTCTCCGGAGCTTCGCAGACACCTCTATATCCAGAAGTCGGACCCCGAGAGCCGACGAGCGGTCCCGCAAGATTTCGGTTACGGATATGTCGTACGAATACCCGTCATCATTGATTTCCTTCCACGATGCATCTTCACCGTGATCGCTGTCGAGCACCTCGCGCATTTTGGCATTGGCGCGTTCCAGAATTTCG
This sequence comes from Syntrophaceae bacterium, assembly GCA_013177825.1. Lineage (NCBI taxonomy): Bacteria > Pseudomonadati > Thermodesulfobacteriota > Syntrophia > Syntrophales > Syntrophaceae > Syntrophaceae bacterium. The sequence goes on along the minus strand of JABLXX010000002.1, from coordinate 407,663 downwards.
ATCCTGTCGCCGGCCACTGCCAGATTGCGCAAATTGGCGGAGGAGAGTTGAATGACGGACACAATTGCGAGACTCACCAAGACCAGTGAGATCATGATCTCAATCAGCGTAAAGCCTTTCAGCTCTCTCTTTTGAAAAACATTCACGCTGCTCTTCCTCACTTCTTTTCCGATATGAATGCCGTTCGGACAGGATCCGATTTGATCTCAATAATTCTTCCACCCCGCTCAAGGCTGATCCTGTCCCAGCGATTGCCGCCCCTGGCATCGAAGCGGATCTGGTATTGCCCGCCTTCAACGGCGCCGGCCTTAACGTCGGATTCATGGATCACCAGCCTGATCTCTTCCGGGATCAGCTTCTTTTCCCTTCCCTTGAGGACGTAACTTCGGGCATCCAGATCAAGTTCTACGACCTGCCGTCCTTTTCCGGATACAGCCAGATTTTTTGCATATCTGAGAGTCGCAACAATTTCCCTGGCCGCTGCTTTCTGCCTGGCACCGGGCAATCGATCGGCAAACAGCACGGTGCTGATCCCCAGGATCAAGCACATCAGAACGAACACGACCAATATCTCGACCAGGGTGAATCCCGCTTCTCCAAGAGGCGACAGGCGCTCGGCACGGTTCACGGGCTTGACCTCCCGGGATTCAAAACGGAATGTCCGTGATGCTGAATATGGCCATCAGCAGGGATATGACGATGAATCCCACAATCAATCCCATGATCATGATGAGCGCCGGTTCCAGGATGCTGATGAACCGCTTGATGGACAGCCTCAAGCTCTTCTCATACGTGTCGGCAATCCTGATCAGCATGATGTCCAAACGGCCGGTCTCCTCGCCCACCTTGATCATGGACATGGCCAGTTCGGGAAAAACGTTCGCATCGGACAGGGGTTTGGCGATACCCTTTCCTTCCTTGATTTCTCCGGCAACCCGGTCCAGAGCCGATGCCACACTGCAATTTCCGATCACGTCCTTTGCATTTTTCACTGCCGTCAGCAGCGGCACGCCGCTGTGCAGCAAAGCGCCAAGGGTCCGACAAAACCGGGCTGTTTCCAGTTTTATAATGACATCGCCAAGCACCTTGATTTTCAGTCGATCCCACCTGCTCCTCCCCTGATCGGTTTTCAGATAGTTCCTCATGGCAAGCCACAAAGCACCTCCCGCCAACAGGATCAGCCACCAGGAATTCACAAGGAAATTGCTGGCAGCAACCAGAATTTGTGTTGAAAGCGGCAAATCCGTCCCCATATCGGCAAAGATCACGGAAAATTTGGGCAGCACAAATGTTACCAGCACAATGATGGACAGAATGCCGGTAACGATCAGAATCACGGGGTAAATCATTGAAGAAAAAATGTGGTTTTTCAGCTCCTCCGAGGATTCCAGAAAATCGACAAGCTTCTCGAGAATCGCTTCCATCGCCCCGCCAAGTTCACCAGCGCGTATCATGTTTACATAAAGTGTCGAAAAAACCCTGGGATGCCTTTGCAGGGCATCGGAAAACGAACCGCCTTCCCGAATGGATTTAAGGATATCGGAAATGACTTCCTTCATTCTTTTGTTTCGGGTGACGTTCAACAGGATGTTCAGACTTCGGTCCAGCGGCAGGCCGGAAACAAGCAGGCTGTGCAACTCCGCGGTGAATGCCTGCAGATCCTTTCCAGCCGAACGGAAAGAAAATTCGCTCTTTTGCAACCCGGCCTTTGCCTTCTTGATGTGCAGTGGAATAACGCGGCCGGCCTTTAAAATCCGTTCGACGTCCTGTTCGTTACGAGCATCGACAACACCTTCTGCCACGCTTCCATTCACATCAACTGATCGGTAAGAATATCGGGGCATTACATCTCCTGGGTCGCCCGGAAGATCTCATGGATCGTGGTTGTTCCGGCCCTGACCTTCAGGAGGCCGTCCTCCATGAGAGTGCGCATTCCATTGTTTCTCGCCGCCTCTCGAATCTGCCGGGCATCGGTATTCCGGATCATCAACTGATGGATGGAATGATCGATGGTGAAAAGCTCGAAAATGGCGGAACGTCCCCAAAAGCCCGTATGAGCGCACTTATCACAGCCCCTGCCACGGTAAATGACATCGTGAGTGCCGGACAGCAAATTTTCCACCCGGTCGTCCTTCAGCATTTCTTCATCAATCTCACGGCATGACGGACAGATGACGCGGATCAGGCGCTGGGCCAGAACCCCACGGATTGTCGCCACCAGAAGATAGCTCGGCACACCGATGTCGAGCAGTCGGGTAATGGCCGACGGTGCATCGTTCGTGTGCAGCGTCGAAAAGACAAGATGTCCTGTCAGCGCTGACTGGATGGCTATTTCCGCCGTTTCCAGATCACGGATTTCGCCGATCATGATAATGTCCGGGTCTTGCCTCACGATGTGGCGCAGGATGTTTGCAAAGTCCAAGCCGATCTGCGGCTTGATCTGGATTTGATTGATGCCGTTGAGATGATACTCGATCGGATCTTCTACGGTTATGATCTTTTTGTCCGGTGAGTTTATCTTGTCGAGAGCCCCATACAATGTTGTCGTTTTGCCACTGCCGGTCGGACCGGTGACTAGAATCATGCCGTTGGGATTTTTGATGATCCGCTTGAATGCATCCAGCGTATCCACTTGAAATCCCAATTGCTCCATGTCGATCTTGATGCCTTTTTGACCCAGCAGCCTGAGCACCAGGCTTTCGCCATAGAGAACAGGAATGCTCGAAACGCGTACATCAATTTCCGCGCTGCCGATCTTCAACTTGATGCGCCCATCCTGCGGCAGGCGCCTTTCCGCAATGTTCAGCCTGGCCATGATCTTGATGCGGGAGAAAATGGCTGCCTGAAGTTTTTTAGGGATTAACTCGATGTCGTGCAGCACGCCGTCGATGCGGTAGCGAACCTTGACCTCATCATCAAACGGCTCGATGTGTATGTCGCTGGCCCGGCTCTCGACGGCCCGCATGATGATGATGTTCACCAGTTTGATGATTGGTGCTTCGGATGCCAGGTCCTGAAGATGCCCGATATCGTCCTCTTCCTCATGAACATAGTGGATGGAGCCGTCGTCGATGTTTTCGATGATCCTGCCGATGTCCTGGATTTCCTGGTCATAGAATTTTTCCAGATGATCGTTGATGGCCTGACTGTCTCCCCCATAGATTTCCAGGTTATGGGGAACAGCGACTTTGATCGCTTCGATCACCGCCTGGTTATGAGGGTCGGCCATAACGATCTTCAGCGTGTCCTGCTTGAAGTCGATGGGAACAATTCCATTGTCACGCAGGAAACGCGCGGAGAGCGTTTCCATCACAAATGGAACCTTCGGGAAATCTTCCGGTCCAAGAAACGGTATGTTTTGTGTCAGCATCCGAAATCTGAAATCAGGCGATATTTAGTTAATATACAAAGGCATATCAATACATGGGATGCATATCTTGCATCCTATGACATCGAACCCATATCGATCATTCTAAAAAATCGGGAAGATATATGTTGGATAAACTTGGACTGTTGCGCTTGATGTTACCGTGCCTCCTGTGCCTGTGGCTGTTATTGTATACTTTGCTGTTTGCGAAGGGACTATAGATCGGGAACCATTTAATGATACATTGCCAATCCCTTGATCGATCCATACGCTTGTGGCGTTTGTGGACGTCCAAGTTAACGTAACGGCCGAACCGGCGTCCACTGCTGCTGGACTTGCACTGAGAGTCACTGTGGGTGCCACCGGTTTCGTTACCGCCCCAATGGCCGTCCAGGCAGTACCATTACAGAATTCCAACGCTTTGGATGCATTGCTGTATCTGACGGCACCTTCATTGGTTGTGGTGCAGGCTGAGGCAGTCTTGCCGATTCGAATATCACCGCTCACGTCGAGTTTTGCCACCGGAGCCGATGTTCCGACTCCGACTTTTCCGGTCGTATCGATCACCATCTTTGGAGCGGCGGTTTCCCCGTTTGTGCCAAAATATAAATTGCGGCCGGCATTGCCGAAAAGATAAGGAGAATCGTCCGTTCCTGAACCGGTAAGGATTTGGTGGAGATACAGACCGCCAGACTGACTTGATCCACTCAAGTTGCACGACCCGCTGGATTGAGATTGAGCAAACGCATAGGCCCCGATTAACAGAAGCACAACGGTTAAAAAAGCGATCTTCACTCTCATTGTCTCCCCCTTTTCAGATCATTTGTTTCTTTGGTTTAATTGATTTCCAAACCATGTTCATAATCCGTACACAGGAATTCGATCCCGCCATTCCTCTTTTATTTACGCTCCTGGCAAAAAACACTATAAGAAAAAGTCACTCTCCCGATCGTTCCGTATCGTGTTATTACTCCGGAAAAATGACCTACGCCCGCCTGAACAATCGTTTCATTGTAGAGACGCCTTTCTTTCCCATGCTTATCCTTACTGAACGGGGTGATGAGACATGTGCGTTATTTCTCCCCCCGGCGAAGTTCAACGGTATATTCCTCCGGCTTGCCGTCCCAGACGGTAGGTCGCCTTAAAGTATCTAACTTTTTTAATCGATACACCTCATAGATATCTCTGTAAGAAGAATCTTTGACGAGTTGCTCTTCATGATCATCTCTTTTATAGACATATGTTAGGAAAAACCCTCTGTATAAATGGTCGTTTGAGGAAAATGCCTTATCACCCAATACAAAGGTCCAGATAGCGAGATAATCGTATAAATCCCTATTTAGCCCTTCTATTGAAGGATTATTTTTGTCAAAATCAAGATTAACTGTTATATATTCCTCAAATACCCTCTCATAACAACCCAAGTTTACGACCTTTGGATCAAAAAACACTAGACCATTATTATCGGTCAAAGTTACTCTTTTAAATAAATTTTTTCTTTCCATGAGCGGCGGGTGAATAAAGCTTGGATAGAAAAGATATAAACAGCCCATCTCGGGACGCCGGGTTGTCAAGACATAGTAGACCTTTATCCCTTGCAGGGGTTGTTTGGTCACGGCATCTATAACCTTGATCTTCACCGGACGGACATCCCAGTCGCCGGCCAAACATAAATTACCGAAAAACAGAATCATCACGCTCACAAGGATCAACACTTGCCTGAATAATCGTTTCATTGAAGAGCCGCCTTCCTTTCCAATGTTTATCCTTACTGAACGGGGTGATGAGACATGTGCGTTATTTTTCCGCCCGGCGAAGTTCAACAGTATATTCCTCCGGCGGACCTTTCCAGACCGTGGCAATCTGCAAGTCGTCCAACTTATTAAGAGTGTGTTTTTGATACTTCTCCCAGTAATAATAACGCCGCTTGAGTTCTTCCTCGTGATCATCACTTTTATACACATATGTCAGGAAAAAGCCTTTGTAGGCTGGATTGATATTGAATAAACCTCTTTCCCCATCTACATACATCCAATGGCTGACAAATCCATATTTACCTTCATAAAGTTCTTCTCTCCAATCCTCTAATACAATTTCAAGATTAACTACTATCTTTTCCCATAACACATTTTCGTAGCACTTTAGACTCAGTGCTTTTGCATTAATAAATACCTCTCCATTTTCGTTTGTCAAAAAATCTTGCTTTTCATATACTTTCAACTTTCTGGGCGCATCGTGAATAAAACTCGGATAAAAGAAATAACCAAAGCAACTCATGTCCGGATACCAGGTCGTTAAGACATAGTAGACTTTTATCCCATGCAGGGGTTGTCTGGTCATGGCATCTATAACCTTGATCTTCACCGGGCGGACATCCCAGTCGCCGGCCAAACATAAATTACCGGAAAACAGGATCATCACGATCGTAAGGATCAACACATGCCTGAATAATCGTTTCATTGTAGAGCCGCCTATCTTTCCCATGCTTATCCTTACTGAACGGGGTGACGAGACATGCGCGTTATTTGTCCGCCCGGCGAAGCTCAACGGTATATTCCTCCAGGGGGCCCTTCCAGACAGTGGCGATCTGCAAATCGTCCAACTTATTCAGAGTATGTTTTTGATACTTCTCCCAATAATAATAACGCCGCTTGAGTTCTTCCTCGTGATCATCACTTTTATACACATACGTCAGGAAAAAGCCTTTGTAGGCTGGATTGATATTGAATAATTCCTTGTCACCATGCACGTACATCCAGTTTCCCAGGAAATTGTATTTATCTTTATATACCCAAAGTACCCAATCTATTTTCGTATCAACATCAATATTTATCGCTATGTGCTCCCACAAGACATTTTCGTAACACTTCAGACTCAACGCTTTCGCATTAATAAACACCTCTCCATTTTCGTTTGTCGAAAGATCTTTCTTTTCATATACTTTCAACTCTCTGGGCGCATCGTGAATAAAACTCGGATAAAAGAAATATCCAATGCAACTCATTTTTGGATACCAGGTCGTTAAGACATAGTAGACTTTGATCCCCTGCAGGGGTTGCCTGGTCACGGCATCAATAACCTTGATCTTCACCGGACGGACATCCCAGTCGCCGGCCAAACATAAATTGCCGGAAAACAGAATCATCACGCTCGAAAGGATCAACACATGCCGGAATAATCGTTTCATTGTAGAGACGCCTTCCTTTCCAATGTTTATTCTTACTGAACAGGGTGACAAGACATGTGCGTTATTTCTCCGCCCGGCGAAGCTCAACGGTATATTCCTCCAGCGGACCTTTCCAGACCGTGGCAATCTGCAAATCGTCCAACTTCTTTAATCGATGCATTTCATAGACATTTCTGTATGAAGGATCTTTAACTAATTGCTCTTCATGACCATCTCTCTTATAGACATATGTCAGGAAAAAGCCTTTGTAGTCTGGATTGATATTAATTAATTTATCATCGCCTAACACATACATCCAGACTCCAAGATATTCGTAACGGTCTTTATATAGGCCTTTCATCCAACTCATATTCATATCAACATCAATATTTACAGCAATGTGCTCCCATAACACAGTCTCATAACACTGCAGACTCAATGCTTTTGGCTCCAGAACTACTACACCTTTCTCATCTGTTGTTAGTTCTTGCTTCACAGCATTTTTCCTTTTCATTGGTGCTTGATGGATAAAGCTCGGATAAAAGAAATAACCAAAGCAACTCATGTCCGGATACCAGGTCGTTAAGACATAGTAGACTTTTATCCCCTGCAGGGGTTGTTTGGTCACGGCATCAATAACCTTGATTTTCACCGGACGGACATCCCAGTCGCCGGCCAAACATAAATTACCGGAAAGTAGAATCATCACGCTCGAAAGGATCAACACATGCCTGAATAATCGTTTCATTGCAGAGCCGCCTTGCTTTCCAATGTTTATCCTTACTGAACGGGGTGACGAGACATGTGCGTTATTTCTCCGCCCGGCGAAGTTCAACAGTATATTCCTCCGGGGGGCCTTTCCAGACGGTGGCAATCTGCAAATCGTCCAACTTCTTTAAAACATGCATTTCATAAATATTTCTGTACGAAGGGTCTTTAACTAACTGCTCTTCATGATCATCTCTTTTATAAACATACGTCAGGAAAAAGCCTTTGTAGGCTGGATTGATATTGAATAACTCATCTTCGCCGTATACATAAAGCCAATCACTAAAATATCCATAGTTATCAGTATAGATTTTCTTCATTAACCAATCTTTATCAACAAATACATTCAGATTTACGATTACTTTTTCCCATAATACTCTTTCATAACATTTCAACGTCAGTCTCTTAGATAAGAATTCAACTTCTCCGGCCTCATTTGTCGACAATTCCTTTTTTTCATAGACTTTCATCTTCCTAGGTGCATCGTGTATAAAGCTCGGATAAAAGAAATATCCGATACAACTCATGTTCGGATACCAAGTCGTTAAGACATAGTAGACTTTGATCCCTTGCAGGGGTTGTTTGGTCAAGGCATCTATAACCTTGATCTTCACCGGGCGGACATCCCAGTCGCCAGCCATACATAAATTGCCGCAAAACAGAATCATCACGATCGAAAGGATCAACACATAGCGGAACAATCGTTTCATTGTAGAGCCGCCTTTCTCATGTTTATTCTCGCGGAAAGGTTTTGCTGTTATTTCTCAATCTTTTTTCAAGTCATTCCGATGCCGCACTACTCTTAACTTCGTCATCCCGGAAAAAGTCTTCTTTGGTCGCTTCGATGAACTCTTTCAGATACTGAATGGTCTCTTTCATCGCGTTTTCATACCTTGGTTGATCTTTTTTGGGATCATCGGCATCTGGTAGGCCATTTCCATTATTAAACGGACTATGCATGCTGATCCCGAATATATCTTTTATCCATGTTATCATGTACTCCTGCGCGTGGGCGGGTTTGTCCTGTTTCGAATGCACGCCAGTCCCCAGCCATTCATCGGCCAGTCTGGTGTACTCCCTTGCCTGTGTGATCTTGCCTTCTTTGGCCAATGCGTTGGCTACGAGTTGATGCTTTATGGCCTGTTCCAGGCAGGCCTTGGCAAAGACATCCCTGGAATCCGGCATGCCTTCGGAATTGGCGTTGAAGTGCCGCCCGGGGTCGCCGATGATGGGCATGTAACTCTTGCCGCCGAAGATATTGTCCACAGCGGCGTTGGCGGCAGCGACTCGTTCGATTCTGCCGAGATTCAAGTAGCTACGAACAAAGTCGTCCTTTTTTAACCAATTGATAGTTTGGCCAAGGTGAACCGGCGTCGTCCACAACCCGTCCGGGTCCACGTACTTCATCGGGTTGTTGTTAGCGTAGGCGTAGGGATTCAGCGTCACGGGATTGAAAACGCCCCCGTTGGGAAGGCGCCGGTTGTCGTTCGGCGCGGGTATATAGAGGCTCAGGGCTGGATCAGGGGTGATGAACCGGCCGATCATGGGATCGTAGTATCGGGCACCGTAGTAGTAGAGCCCCGTCTCCATGTCCAGCTCCTTCCCGGTGTAGCGGTAGTCGGTGACGGACCGGCTGCCGGTGTAGGACCGGATCGTCCCGTAGGGCGCATACTCCGTGCTTTCCAGCCTTGCACCCGTTTCGTCCGTCATGACCGTGGAACTGTTCAGGTGATCCCGGTGGTAATAGGCCGTCTCTGCCCCCCGGATCTGGGCAATCTTCATGTCCGCGGCGGTGATGTACTTCGTGACCACCCCGTTCTTCACCTCGTAGCCGGGGTGGACGTAGTACGTCGCGCTCCCGCCGCCGGTCTTCTTCGCCCGCAGGCCGGCGCCGTCATAGAGGAACTCCGTGACGGCCGTATTCCCACCCTTCGTGTACGTGATCCGGCCGGGCATGTTGTCCATGTTGTAAACCACGCTCCGGGCGCCCACAGCGGACGTATCGGTGAAGTCCGCACCCTCCGTCATGTTGCCGTTGGCGTCGTAGCTGAAGGCATTGGGCTCCCCGCCGTTGACGGCGATGGAGGACACGGCGTGCTTCTGCGGGTAGGCGTAGCTGTAGACGTAGGAGTTGTCGCCCAGGGTTTTTCTCGTGATGTTTCCGATGGCGTCATAGTCGAACGTATTGGCCGGATGACTTCCGGTGTTGGTTTCGCCCTTGAGGCGGTGCAGGCCGTCGTATGTATAGGTGTATGTGACGTCTCCAAGGTAGTCCTTGATCTGGTAAAGATCGGCCGCCCGGGTATACCGGTAGCCCAGGTTCTGCAGATCCTGGCCTGCCGACGTTGTCACGATGCCGTATAGCCTCGTCGATCTGGGGCCGAAGGTATGGCGGGTCGCCGCCCCATTGGCATGATCGATCTGGCCGATCTTGCCCGTCGATTCGTAGAGGCTGAAGCGGCCATGTTCCCGGTTGTCCGACACGCCCCTCACGGAAGCGAGCAGGTCCGAACCGGGGTGATAGGCGTAAACGACCTGGTAGCTGTCGGGATAGGTCATCCCCGTCATCTTCCCCGATAAATCGTATGCATAGCGGGTGGCATACTCCGCCGCATCGTCTTCATAGGTTTTCTTTTCGCCCAGCTTGCGGCCCATTCCGTCGTAACCAAGTATGGTTGACGCGACTTTCGTGTTTGTTACGCTGTAGAGCCGACCCCGCCCGTTTGTGATGCTGTCGCTGTCGTAGGTCCAGGTCACCGTCGGCTCTGTGGTCGTCGGTATGACGGGATCCTGGATGCACTTGGTTCCACTGGGCGTCCAGCCCGCCTGGCAGGAGTATGCCGGCCCGGAACAGGCCGCAGTCTGGCGGCATGCAGCCGTGCATGTCGCGTCGTTGTAATATTCGGCATCCGACAGTGAACAGGCCCAGTGATTCACGCTGTCATACTTGAAGAGGGCATACCAGTCGCCGCTGCAGATATAGTTATTGTCGATGCCCACGATATAGGAGCTCTTCGAGTAGTAACCCGCCGGCATCATGTCGGTTTCTGGCGGGCATGTGTCCGCACCGAGCATGGCTGGCAGGGATTCCGGACATGTGAGGTCGTTGCAGAGTCCGTCGGCGCTGCACCCCGTGTAGCAATGATCGGCGTCGTATCCGCCGTATTTCGAGCAGTGAAAGGGTCCCGTGTGGGTATGCTGGACGCAGGATCCGACGTTTGTGCAGTTGGCGTTGCAGGTTTCCGCCGAGCCATAGCCCGCCCCGCCAAGGGGACAGGTATAGGTCGTGATTGCGTCCTGCTCACATTTGCCGCTGGCTGTACTGTAGGCTCCCCCGTTCGGACAGGTCGGAGCGGCATAAAATACTGCCTTCTTCGTTCTGATGCGGTTCAGTTCGTCATAATCAAACGTAAACACGTTTCCCTTGGCGTCTTTCTGAGTGACCAGGTTGCTGTTCAAGTCGTACGCAAACGAGCGCATGCCCCGGTCGGGGTCCGTCATGCTTCTTTTCTGCCCGAGGCTGTTGTAGGCGATGATCGTCGAATTGTTTGCCGCATCCCTGATCGTCAGCAGGTCGCCTGCCGCGTTGTAGGTATAGGACGTGTTCAGGTTCAGCCCGCCGGAAACGGCATCCTCGGTGATTTGGATCGTCCGTCCCAGATGGTCCTTGTATTCCGTTTTGACCCGGCCGTCCGGGTCGGTCATCGTCACGGCAAAACCGCCGTATGCAAAAGATGTGGTTGTCGTCCCATATTCATCGTCGGGATTGGTGACAGAGGTGACCCGTCCCCTATAATCGTAGGCCTTGCTCACATAGGGGTAACTCGAAGGCTCATTCAAAGGATATGCGGGAGATCCGCTCCCGTTGAAGTATGGCCCGCTTACATGCCGGACGCGGCCCATGACATCGTAGTACGTTTTGCTCGCGATTCGCTTGCCGCCTTCGCCGAACGTCACGGTCTGGATGTTCCGGTCGAATCCGTCGAAGTACTTGTACTTGTTGATTCGATTCGCCGCATCTTCCTTGATGCTTGTGACCTCATATCGCGGGAAGGCCTGGTCGGCGTATCCCATCTGGGTCTGCCCGCCATCGGGATAATCGACCTGCGCCAGGCGGCCGAATCCCTCATATGAATAGGACGTGGTCCGGCTGTTTTCGTCGACGACGGTTCTTGGCCGGCCGATTCGATAGTCGTAATTCAGGTATTGCGTAACGTGCGCCACCCGATTGCTGTCCGTCGCAGGTTTTGTAACCTTGCTGGGAAACGTATAGGCCAGTGTCTCATACTCGGTTGTCGTTGCGTTGCCGCGGGGATCCAGCACCCGCCACAGATTCCCGTTCTAATAATACTCCATCGTGGTTACCTGGCTTTTCGAGTCGTCCGCGAGGTCCCAGTTCTTTTGCAGTCTCAGGTTGCCCGTCCCGCTGTAATAGTCGAACGTCGTTTGCCGGACCGTTCCGGTGCTGGACCCGGTGACGGTTATGGATGTGGGCCGCCAGAGCCAGCCGGAATAATTGGCGTATCCAAAGATCGTCGTTACCGGTTCAGCACTGGTTCCGGAAGTGACGATCCTCGTCACGTTCCCGTGCGTGGAATCGTACAAGTAATCCAAAGTCGTGTAATAGGATGAATAGTTGTCGTAGACGGTTGTCGACTGATCCAGCTTCACAAACCTCCATCGGCCGGACATAACGGCGGCACTCCATGAATTGGATCTGGACATGAGGATGCCGCCCCCCGGAGTTTTCAGCGTCGTGTTTTTGATCCGGCCTTTCAGGTATTCATCCTGATGGTAATTCGTTTCGACGATGGAACTGTCCGGCTGGACCGTCCTCACATAGCCGAAACCCTGGAACTCCCGCAGCGAGATGTCATGCTTGCCCTGGGCATAGGCATACTGCCGGGTGGACACATTATTCAGCCCGTCGTTGAGTGACACAACGGTGACAAGAGGCATGACGTAAGGCAGGTATGTATTGCTGAAGTTTGTCGAATGCGTGTATTGAAACGATGTCGTCCCGCCGGTGCTGTTTTTTATGGAAGATACAAGACCCTGGGGCGCCACCGGGTTCGCAAGAGCAACATACCGTTTTCTTTTGTATTTATTAATGTACATGTAATCCGTTTTTCCGTCACCGTTGTAATCGCCGGTAACAAAATCCCAGATGCCGTAAGTATAAGAGTTGTAATCTATACCGGTTGTAAAACTGTTGTTCATGGCAGGCAGAAAATACCCGTCCCCCCTGCTGAGATGCAGCATTCGTTTATCTTCAGCGTTTTTCACCAGGATGATATCCGTCTTGCCGTCCCCGTTAAAGTCACCGGCATGCAGCTGCCAGACATTGCTATAGGTGCTGCCAAGCGTGTTCAGGACGACGGGAGCAAAACCGCCGTTGCCCAGTCCAAGATAGACCGCGCACTGATTGTAATCTCCTCTTACCCACATGTAATCGGTCTTGCCATCGCCGTTGAAATCGCCGGTTGTCACGTTCCATGTGGTCAGCGAGTAATTTCTTCCATCATTGGTCGAAACCGGGGCACTGAAGCCCCCTGTGCCGCTGCTGATATACACGGCCCGCTTGTTCTGATACATGTCGACCCACATGTAATCCGTCCTGCCGTCGCCATTGAAATCGCCGGTTGTGAACTGGTACGCGGAATAGTTGACATTCTCTCCTGATGTCAGGCCCGCATTGAATTGACCGTTCCCGGCACTTAAATATACGGTGCGCTTGTTGTTGGTCGGATTGATCCACATGATATCGGTTTTGCCGTCCCCGTTGAAATCTCCGGTTGTCAGATTCCATGTCGCGTAGAGATTGTAACTGACGTCTCCGGCCGTTCTGACGGCACTCAAGAAATTCCCGGCACCGTTGCTTCGATAAACAAACCGTTCATTCGTATTGATGCTCAGGATCATATAATCGGTCCTGCCGTCGCCGTCGAAATCGCCTGTAACAAACTTCCATCCCGACCTGTAAACTCCTCCGCCGCTGGAATAAGTTCCCGAATTAAAAGACCCGTTTCCCTGTCTTAAATAAACAACACGCTCGTCAAGGTACGTATGGAGCCACATGTAATCCGTCAAGTTATCGCCATTGAAATCCCCAATGACGAATTTGTAATTCAAATCGACTTTTGACTGCGGCTCAACGGAATGAGTGCCGTACGGAATGGTGGTTTGACTGCTGTCTGCCGTAATTACAATCGGCGGCAGGGCGTTCCCGCCGATGATCTGGCCGGTGGAGGCATAATAGTAGGCACTATTGTCGTATTGCTGAATTTTGTTGAGGATTGGTTCACGTGTATGAGATGCCTCGGCATATTCAAAACCATAAACCCGAACGCTGGTCGCTTCGCTGGCGGCTTTCACCTCAATCGCTTTCAGGAGTTTGTTGACATTGACCAGATCGCGACCAATGCCGTACGTCAGGGCATCGTTGCGCCCCATGTAATGGAACCGGACCAGGCTCGTGGGGGACAAGCCCGAACTGTTTCCAGTGTATCGAATTTCATATACATAGGTCTCGCGGGCATCCGATACGTAGCTGAAGGTTATATAATTCCCGTTGGGATCTTCGATCCTGTTCAGGAGCCATTTAAAGATCTGGCCGGCGGAATTGGTCTGGCGCGCATCCGAAGTCTGGCCGTAATAATACCTTTTCCCATCCCTGGCCGTGACTTGCCAGTAGCCGGATATGTATTGGAATTTCGAGAACTCCGTCTCGATTTTCATCCCGAAGTTCCCGGAACCGAGAGAAACAAGATCGCCGCTCGCTCCGGCGCTCCGGAAAGCAAAGCTCGTGTCGTCTGCGTAATTGAGTCCGAATTTTGTCTGGCGCTGGATAAATCCCGTTTCGATATTCCAACCCGTACCGATCCAGCCGTTTCCTGCGGAAGAGCTATAGGATAGAGTCAGACTCGGTGCCATGCCGGCTCGCCCCGGCGGCACAACGATAGGAATGGATATCTTCGCGTCGCCGGCAAAACCGGTGGTATCGACGTCCGGAGTCAGCCTCATCTCTGCCGATACGCCCCGGTCATCATCTCCTCCCGTGGTATTTGCATCTGCATGTAGCGGCAGCAGAAAAAGCAATGCCGACAGAAGCAAACAGGACAGGGACGCAAAAAGGGCACCTTCCCGCAGGCGATTCAACCTTCGCTTCATTTCCACCTCGCAGACCCGGAGGCATGAAGGCTGCTCGGAAAGGGAACCCGGACGCAGAACGATGCTTCAACGGCATCGCGCAGATTCCGATGTCCATGTCCGGTTATGGCTGGCAGAGGGAAGTCGATTCTCCAAGGGATCGTGCAAACTGGAGAATCGAATCAAGGGTGCATCATTAGCATCGAATCCCGGCAATGCAATGCCGGTTGATCTGATAAATACTCTCCATACGTTTTAAGCATCACATAGACGACAGAATGAATTCGCCTGTCATATTGACATGATAGCCATCGATGCAATCGGAGAATTCCATCTTCCTTTTCGATTCGTGTGTAATCCCCGTTCACTGATAGTTTTTATCAGCTCGCTTTGTGGAATCAGATTGAGAATTTATCTCTTCTTCCTTCAATCTGTGATTCTTTTGATCGATGCTTTTTTTCAATTCTTCCTTCACATCCTCATCCGCAATATTGTCGACTGTACCGTACGTCACGGCCATTGCGTCATCCTGATGTTTCACGATATGGGGGGTCAGCAGAATGACCAGCTCGGTCCTCTTCTTCTCGGTCTCCGTATTGCCGAATAGATAGCCCAAAAGTGGTATTTTGCTTAACCAGGGAATGCCCAGCCTTGAACTGGAATCGTCTTCCCGGATCAAGCCTCCAATCACGACGGTGTGTCCGTTTTTTACGACGAGGTTTGTCGTCGCCTCCGTTTTATTGAGAATGATCTGCTTCTCATCAGAATATAAAACAATCGTCGAATAAGTCGACACTTCCTGCGATATTTGCAGTGTAATCAGACCGCTGTCGTTGATCAGGGGCTTCACCTTGAGGATGATCCCGATGTCTTTGTACTGGATCGTCCGCTGCGGTGCGACACCGGTCGTCCCGTATGTCTCGGACGTTGGAATGGGGACCTGCTGGCCTACCTGGATCCTCGCCTCATTGTTGTCGGACACCATGATATGCGGCGATGCCAGCAGCTTCGCCTTGGATTGTGACGCGAGCGCATTGATCACTCCCTTGATGGTTCCTCCGCTGTGAATACCGATCAACTGCAGGCCGGAGCCGGCCAACTCATCGACACCCATATTCAATGAACCCGGGTTGAAAGAGAGATTCGACGCTTCCAGGTTGAAAAGCTTGTTCTTGATCGACCAGGCCAGTCCCAGACTCATGTTGTCCGTCAGTTGGATTGAAGCAATCGTCCCTTCGATCAATACCTGCCGTGGAATCAAGTCCAGATCCTTGATCGTTGCCTTGATGATGTCATAATCTTCGCGTGTACCTAAAATGACGACGGCGTTTAACCTCTCATCGGCAAATATTTTCACGATATCAGACACCACTGCTTCGACGCCTGCAGCCGGCGAACCGGTGGACGTTGCCTGGCGTTGGGACGGCGAAGGGGTGGATAAGGCAGCCAACGAGGGTTTGCTCACTCTGTCCACAACGTTCAAAGGCGATCCCAAATAGATTTGCTGCAGCATGTTCACAAGGTCTTTCGCCTTGGCATTCTGCACGTGGTGTACGAATACCCTGACGCCTTTCTTTTCTTTGATTTCCGTATCGAAATATTCGATCAAAAGCAGGATGCGTTTTACGTTGGCATCGGTGTCTGCGATAATGACGTGATTGGCCCTCGGCACGTCCACAATGACAGCATTGGCAGAAACAAAGGGATTGATCAGCTTGATGATTTCCGATGACTGCATATAGTTGAGCGGAACGACCTGCAAAACAGCCTTTCCCTTGAGATCTGCATCCGCAATTTTTCTTCCGATTTTGATTTCTGACGGCTCCCGGGACAAGTCACTGATCGGTATAATTCTGTACAGGGAACTTTCTTCAATGATTGCAACACCGTTCAGCCTCAGAATGACCTCCATCAGCGGAAGCACCTTTTCACTTGGAACAGGCGCAACGCTTCTGAACGTCACCCTGCCCTTCACGCGGGCATCGATAATGTAGTTGCATTTCAATATCTCTCCAAAAACGGTCTGAATCACAGAATAAATGTCCGCATCATCAAAGTTCAGACTCACATTTCCCCTGCCTACCGAAATGTTCTGAGGAGCTGCATTGAACGGGATCAGCGGGGGATGGGTTCCCTGTTGTATACCCGTCGACAAGGGTGCCGCGTTTTCGACGGGTAACGCCTGTTGAGGATGAAGCTGCATGGTCGACCCGGACGGCGAACGAACGGTATGCGACGATATGGAAGAGGATGGGGGGTGTCCCGATAGACCGGCCTCCGCAGTCGGAACCAGACGCTTTGCATTCACAGGATCCTTCTGCAGTCCCACGCCTCCCCTGGTTTGTGCTGTCGGCAACGGGTCTGCGGTTGTCTTCGAGGGAGCGGCGGGCGCAGGGGCAATCCCTGCCGACGGCGCTTTCGATGCGCTTGAAGATCGGGGAGTGGAAGTTACTGTCGGAGTCGGCATCGGCAATGCTTTCGTGTCCTCAGCAACGGCCGCAGTCGCCTGCACTCTTCCCTTGCTTTTATCCTCCGATTCGAGAATTATTTTTGAGTCTTTTGATTTTATTACGTTTCCAGATTGTTCCGTCAGTGGCGCGGTGTTTCCCGCTGCAAAGGTTTTGTCTGCACCGCCGCTCCATGCAATCGACGGAATCAATAATATGATCGTGATGATGAACAAATTTCTATTCATTTATGCAACCGACAAACAGGTTTTGAGTTTTAGACGAATGCCATTCAACCATCTGATCATGTAGATTTTCATAAGCAATTCCCGTCATTCACGCATGAATTGTCATTGTGCATTTGTAATATCCTTATCCTCACCTTCACCGCCCTGAGAACCGTCTCTTCCATACGAAATCAGGTCATATTCGCCTTGATCATTCGGAATCCGATACTGATAGGGTTTTCCCCATGGATCGGCGGGCACCCCTTTCTTCAGATACGGTCCTTCCCATGTCTCAATCCCCGGGTTGCCGGTCAGCGCTGCCAAGCCTTCCTGGCTCGTGGGATACCTTCCCGTATCAAGGCGAAACTGGTCCAGTGCCTGACCGAGGAGCTCAATCTGTGCTTTTGCCGCAGCCTGCTTCCCTTTCCCGAGTTTGGGAAAAAGCCTCGGCGCAACCAGGGCGGCCAGAAGAGCGATCATGACCATGACGACAATCATCTCAATGAGTGTAAACCCCCTCCGACCATTTCTTTTTTCCTTTACGAACGTCACGTAAACCTCCAATATTGCATTATATGATTGACTCAATTTCCTTACTGAAGAAACAGCGAGCAGGCGCTTTATAAATCGACAAGACCATTCCGCTGCAACAGAAGCGCTGAATCGTCTGTTGATCAGAAAATGCTTTTCTGGAATTCGGTTATCAGTGACAGGGGGGTGCTTCTCCGAACGCCGTGCAAGCAGGAGAATACCATCGGGGATGCACCCTAAACATCATTCATGGGCATTGCAATGCCTGTTGATCAATTGAACAATGCAAAGAAAATGTAGGTATGTCCTCATATTGGCATTCCCGATATTCAACGAACCGAGTTATGTTTTTCCTCTCCCTTTCCCCGATTGACACCCAGCCCCCCATTTCCTATAGTGGCCCCGCACTTCAATGATCCCACCAAGGAGGGTTCCCGTGAGCGATGACGTGCAGGCCTGTCTGGTCCCGACCCCTTTCATCAACAGCGATCATCCGGCGGTGCGGAAGTTCGCGCTGGATGCGGCCGGAGACGCCGCAACCGAGAAAGACAAGGCCGTCCGCCTCTTCTATGCGGTCCGGGACGGGATCCGTTACGATCCCTACCGGATCGTCCTCTCCGTCGAGGGGATGCGGGCGAGCACGACCCTGGAGAAGGGGTACGGGTACTGCGTCGTGAAGGCGGTCCTCCTGGCGGCATGCGCCCGGGTCCACGGGATTCCCGGCCGCATCGGCCTCGCCGACGTCCGGAACCACCTGACCACGGAGCGCCTCAAGGACCTCATGAAGACGGACCTCTTCACCGGCCACGGCTACTCGGAGCTCTACCTGGGCGGCCGCTGGATCAAGGCCACCCCGACGTTCAACATGGACCTCTGCGACCGCTTCGGCGTGAAGCCCCTCGACTTCGACGGCGTCCACGACGCCCTCCTGCACCCCTACGATCAGAAAGGGAACCGCCACATGGAGTATGTCCAGGACCACGGTTCCTTTAACGACGTGCCCCTGGAGATGATCAAGGAGTCCTTCCGGGTCTATTACCCGACCTTCTTCAAGCCCGACGGCAGCCCCGCCATCGGGGGAGACTTCGAGCGGGAGGCCGTCGAAGACCGGGCGTCCCGGGCGGCCGGCAAATAAGAGCCATGACCGGAGACCCGCTTCCGACCTGGAATCTCCACACCACGCGGGACTACCATCTCCAGGACCTGACGACCCTCGGCTGGGAGTGGACCGTCTGCAACAGCCTCGCCCATCCCGAGAGCCTCTGCCGCACGGTCCTCGTACGCCCCGATTCCTACGGGAATCTCCTTCGCCATTTTCTGGAACGCCATTTCGACCTGGGCCGGGTGCAGCGGATTCTCGAGGTCGGCGGGGGATACGGCGTCCTGAAGCGGGATTTCCTGGCGGACCGTCCGGAATGGTCGTCCCTCTGCATTGACCTGTCGCCGGTGCTTCTTGAGAAGCAAAGGGAGGCGCTGGCGGGATTCCCCGCGGACTTCCGGCAGGAGGATTTCCTGGAGACGCCGCCGGAGATCCTGGCGGGATTCGGCCTGGCCCTCCTGAACGAGAACCTGGGGGATTTCCCCGTGGTCCTGGACGTGCCGCGGGAAATTGAAGACACGGCTCGATGGCTGCAGCCGGAAACGGGGTCTGTCTCCGACCGCCTGATGGAGCGGGTGTTTCGCTTCTTTATGCACTACGGCTTGGAAGCGCCGGAAGGCCCTCCGTTCCCCTTCAACCTCGGGGCCTGCGAGGCCCTGGAGAAGCTCTGCCTGGCGGGCGTTCCGACGATTTTCCTGAGCGAGCACAGCTGCGAGGCCCGCGTGCCGGAGGAACTGGCCGGGCTGATCCGCGTCTCCGCCCCGGGCCGGCCGGAGCGGATCCCCCTGAAAGGCCACGACGAGTTCACCATTAAATTTTCGCACCTGGAGGCCATCGCCCGGTATCACGGCTACCGGGTCCGCCGCGGTCCCCTGGCGGACTTCCTGTCCGTGGCCTGGACGGACCGCCTCCGGGCGATCCTGCGCGCCCCGGCGGCGCGGAGCGACGAGGAAGAAGTCCTCCGGCATTTCCTGGAGGACCTGTACCAGTACGAGTATCTGATGCTCCAGAAGGGAGCGGAATTGATTCCGTCCCCCTGAAGTGCCGCAAACGGAGGCCGATTTGAAATCCGCCCCCGTTTGCGAGGCATGAGACAAACCATGAGCAACACCGAAGAGATTGAATGCAAACGCTGCGGCAAGTGCTGCCTCGCCGACATGCTCGACTATGCCGCCGATGAGGAAAAGGAGCACTGGCAGAGGGAGGGCCGTGACGACATCCTCCGGATCATCGAGCAGCACCATGGCGTTTGGATGGGTGACCACATCGTCTCGGCGGACAACGGCCACACGTTCCGGGGCTGCCCCTTCCTGGAATGGGAAAACGGCCTCACCCGCTGCGCCATCTACGAAACCCGCCCGCGGGTCTGCCGGGAGTTCCGGCCCGGCTCCTCGGAGATCTGTCCCCAGTTCAAACCGGATAAACAGGAAGGATGAGCCTTTTGACCTCGACGGAGACGACAGACTGCCACGTCCTGATGATCGGTTCCGGCGGTGCCGGGGTCCGGGCGGCTATCGAGGCGTCCCGGTACGGCGATACCGTGCTGCTGTCGAAGGCCATCGCCGGCAAGGGCGGCTGCACCCCCATGGCCGAAGGGGGGTACAATGCGGTCCTCCGGGCGCAGGACTCCGTTTAGGCCCACCTCCGGGAGACCCTCGAGAGCGGCGCCTTCCTGAACGATCCGATCCTGGCGCGGACGCTGGTTCAAAACGCCCCGGAGCGCCTCCGGGACCTGCTCCGCCGGGGGGCCGTCTTCGACGTCACGGAGGAAGGCGAGGTTGCCCAGCGCTTTTTCGGCGGGCAGAAGTTCCCCCGGACCTGCTATGCCGGCGACCGCACAGGCCACGAAATTATGACGACCCTTATGGAATGGCTCCGCTCGACCCCGGTCCGGGTTTTTCACGAGACGTCCGTCATCGCCCTCCTGAAAAGCGGCGATGCCGTGACGGGAGCCATAGCCCTCGACCGCAGCGGCGGCCTCCTCCTGTTCCGGGCCGACAGCGTGATCCTGGCGGCGGGCGGGGGCGCGAAAATCTACGCCTCTTCGACGAATTCGGCGAGCGGCACAGGTGAGGGCTACGCCCTGGGCTACGAGGCCGGGGCGGAGCTGATCGACATGGAGATGGTGCAGTTCCACCCCACCGGCGCCGTCCATCCCCCCGACGCAAAGGGAAGGCTGATCACGGAGGCGGCCCGGGGCGAGGGAGGGATCCTGCTTAACCGGTTGGGAGAGCGCTTCATGGTGCGCTACGACCCCGTGCGCATGGAGCTTGCCCCCCGGGATGTCCTGTCCCGGGCGATTGTCACGGAAATCCGGGAGGGAAGAGGGACGGCAAACGGCGGCGTGTATCTCGATCTCACCCGCCTGGCGCCGGCGGTGATTGAAGAGCGCCTGCCCGTGATGCTGGAGCAGTGCCTCCGCTTCGGCGTGGACATCCGGCGCGGGCCCGTGGAGTTCGCGCCGGCGGCGCACCATGTCATGGGCGGACTCAGGATCGATCCCCTGACCTGCCGGACGACCGTCGAGGGGCTCTACGCCTGCGGCGAGACGGCGGGCGGCGTCCATGGGGCAAACCGCCTTGGGGGAAACGCCCTCGCCGAGACCCAGGTCTTCGGGACCATCGCCGGTGAGGCGGCGGGACGGGCAAAGCCCAGGGCCTCCTCCATCCCGGAAAAGCAGGTGGACAGGGAACGGAGAAGGCTGGAGGCCTTCCGGACGGGTGACGCAAATCCTTATGCCTTGCTCAAGAGACTCCACGAGATCATGGGGGAAGGCGCCGGGATCTTTCGGAATGAGGCCGGCCTGAAGAAGGCGCTCCTGGAGATCGACCGGATTTCCCGCGCGCGGCTCCGCGCCGCGGCGCCCCGGAACCTGGCCGACTGCTGCTCCGTCCGGAACGCCTGCACGACGGCCATGCTCGTCTGCCGGGCCGCCCTCCTGAGGGGGGAATCCCGGGGAGCGCACATGCGAACGGACGCCGCACCCCCGCAGAACGAAGAGCGGTCGCCCTTCGGACACACCTTCCTTTCGCTGTCCCGGGAGGGAATCGAGAGGAGGGACCGGTCATGAAATCCATCCGCCTCACGATCTCCCGGTTCGACCCGGAGTTGGACGACCGCCCGCGGCTCGAATCCTACACCGTGGAGATTCACGAGGGTGCGCGGGTCCTCCACGCGATCCAGGCCGTCCGCGACGAGATCGACCCGACCCTCTCCTACCGCCATTCCTGCAACGTGGGACAGTGCGGAAGCTGCGCCATCCGGGTGAACGGCAAGCCCGTCATGGCGTGCAAGGAGGAGGCGACCGGCGGCATGGTCGTAGA
The DNA here is from genome assembly GCA_013177825.1 of Syntrophaceae bacterium. Lineage (NCBI taxonomy): Bacteria > Pseudomonadati > Thermodesulfobacteriota > Syntrophia > Syntrophales > Syntrophaceae > Syntrophaceae bacterium. The sequence goes on along the minus strand of JABLXX010000002.1, from coordinate 385,586 downwards.
GCCGCTCCGGCTGCCGGTGGTCAAGGACCTTATCACGGACCTGGAGCCGCTTCTGGAATCCGTCGCCCCGTTCGTACCCCGCGGCGAGGCGGACCCGCCGACCCGGGTGGAGACCGAATCCATCAAGCCGCTCCGCAACTGCCTCCAGTGCTTCACCTGCGTCTCCGTCTGCCCGATGCTGGACGTGGCGGAATTCGCCGGACCGACGGCCATGCGACAGAAGATGCGCCTCGCCCTCGATCCTCGGGACGCCGGGGACCGCATCCCCGAGGCCGTGGAGGCCGGGCTTTTTCACTGCACCTCCTGCCAGGCCTGCCGGATCGCCTGCCCCGAGGAGATCGCGACCCCCGCCCTGGCGATCGAGAAATTGCGCGCCCTGGCCGTCGAGCGGGGCTATACGTTTCCGAAGCACCTCGAATTCGCCCGGCTCGTCCGGGAGACCGGCCGGAGCATCGAACTCCCGGGCCCCCGGTTCCTGGAGCGCGTCTCCGGCGTGGTCGAGCCGGTGACCGCCGCCCGCTGTACCGTCGCCCTCTTCACGGGCTGCCTGTACGACCTGGTGATGCCCGAGACCGCCTTCGACGCCGTGGAGGTCATGCGGCGCAACGGAATCCGGGTGGTCATCCCGAAAGACCAGGTCTGCTGCGGCTCGCCGCTGATCCGGACGGGACAGACCGGCCTGGTGGCGGGCCTGAAGGAAAAGAACATCGGGATCTTCTCAAGGCTCAGCGTCGACGCGGTCGTCACCCTGTGCGCCGGCTGCGGGACCACGCTGAAAAACGATTACGAGACGCCCTTCGAGGTCCTGGACATCACGCAGATCCTGGTGCGGCAGGGAATAGAGCCCCCGGCCCGGCTGCCCCTCACGGTCACGTACCACGATCCCTGCCACCTGCTCCACGGCCAGGGAATCCGGGAAGAGCCGAGGGCGCTGATCCGGCAGGCAGCGGAGCTCGTAGAGATGCCCGCCTGGTGCTGCGGCTCCGGGGGCGGTGTCCGGGCCGCGTTTCCCGGGGAGGCGAAGGCCCTGGCCCTGCAGCGGAGGGATGAGATCGAAAAGACCGGCGCGGAATCGGTGGTCAGCGTCTGCCCCTTCTGCGAGTTTCACCTGGGCGAACACACGGGCATGCGGATTCAAAACGTCTGTACCCTACTGATGGAGGGATACCGGGAGAAGGACCGGTCCGGGCGGTCGGATGAATCATTGATGCTGAACCCTTTGATTTAAAAGGCGACTTGACTACCCTGATGGTTCTCGCGTAAATGCACTGACATCATGAACGGCACGGGCCCCCCAGAAACGAGCAACAGGTCTAGGCCGGAGCGCCCCGCACCCGAAACGCGCTCATGGTTTCGCAACGGCTCACCGCCCTGATCACAGCGCTGAACCTGCTCCGGATCAGCCTCAGCATGTACCCTCCAGGCCACGTGAGGATCCAGGAGGCCACGGACCAGGCCTGCGACCTCGTCCAGAAATCACTTCAGGGCAGGATGGAACCCACTTTTGTCATTGACGGGCCCATGATGGCATGGGGTTAAATTCCGCTCGATCCGAACAACTCATCCGTCCGGGAATATATCGGGACGATCGGTTCGTTCCGCGTGGTGTCGTTCACCCTGCTGGCGGGACTGAAAAAGGGAGATCTCGTCGAATTCCACAAGTTCCTCTCCCAGAAACCGTCGGATGTCTGGCTGAAAATGACGGTGAGCCGCGCCGTTTCCCAGGCGGGAATCACGGGAATCCGGGTCAAATCGCTGGACGCGGACGACTTCCAGATCACGGACGAACGGGAGATCTTCTTCACGCCGGAGAACAAGGACGGGAAGGCGGAAGAACAGGATCTCCCCCACCCTGATTCTCCTGATGCAGAAGATGACGACCGTTCACCGGCAGGAGATGGCGGCCGGAGGCGCCGCCCCCGAGGAGGACTTCACCGTGGGGAGCGTCCGGGATCTGATCAAGCGGGAGGTGACGGAGACGCTCCTGCAGTTCAAGGATCCCTTGGCGCTGGACCTCCTGCGGGAAGGCCTTCAAAGAGACAACTGGGAAGAAAAGATGGATGTGGTGAGCCTGATCGGCGCGCATCGGGCATGGGACCTGATCGGCGACGTGATGGCGCTCGTGAAAACGCTTGTCATCCGGGAAGAAGACATCGTCCATAACGAGCGGATCATCCGGGAAATCGCCGCAACCGGCGACCCGGCGGTGATCCCCCACCTGCATCATCTCGCAAGGATTCGCTGGAGCTTTTCACCCCGAAGGATGGCCCGGATGAGACGCCTCATCCGGGAGCTGCTCCCTTCGGCTTCATAGGAAGAGACAGGCCGCAGAACCGGCTCCGGTCCGGATGCCGGAAACCGGCACGAGACACGAGTCATCAACACTCTGGAGGGAAGGACCCGTGGCGACGTACCAGGAATCGATCAGCGACGCCATCACGCAACGGACAACGGCCATCCAGAATGCCGGCATCTATCCCGGGGACCATCCCCTGGTCCTCACCCATATCCGGGACGCCCACGAACAACTGAAACACCTGATGAGCATCCGGCTGGACACCACGATCCTCCTCCTGGGGGAACATCTTACCGTGGACAACCGGCCCCTCCTCCTGGCAGGAGCGACGGAATCCGCGCTCATCCGCATCCTCAGGAAACGGTCCATTGAGCGGATCACCTTTCTCCGGGGACTCCCCTTCGCCCAACTGGAGGCATTCGTGCGCAACCTCTCGGATCCGGAGGCCGTGTCCATTCACTCCATGCCCTAGATCCGCATCGGGAAGATCAAGCTGAAAGAAACCGATAAGGAGCGCGAGGAGGTGGACGATGGAACCGGCATTGTGTCGTCCGAACTGAACCTCGACGAATTCGTCGACCTGGAGATCGAGACCCCGGACCAGCTCGTGCGCAACGTCTACCGCAGCATCGCCAGGGGAAGCAACCTGGACATGGACCGGGTGGACGACATGGTCGTCAATTTCATGGACGGCCTCCGCAAGGAGGTCAACCCTCTGAAGCTCCTTTCGGAACTCAAATCCAACGACGAGTATACCTTCACCCATACGGCGAATGTGGGGATCCTGACCATGTACCTTGCGGAATACGTGGGGTTCAAGGCCCCTCACCTGAAAAACATCGGCGTTGCCGCCACCCTGCACGACATCGGCAAGATCAGCACTCCGGAAGAAATCCTCATGAAACCGGGGAGCCTGACGACGGAGGAACGGGCCGTCATGGAAAACCACACCATCAAAGGGGCCATGTACCTGATGAACATCAAAGGGGTGACCAACCTTGCCGTCCTGGCCGCCATGGAGCACCACATCAAGTTCGACGGCACCGGATATCCCAAGCTGCGGCAAAACTGGGAGACGAACATCGTCAGCCAGATGATCTCCATCGCCGACGTCTTTGACGCCCTGCGGACCAGCCGTCCCTACCGCGACGCAATGCCCCAGGAAAAGATCGAGGAGATTCTCACTAAGGAGAAGGGAACCTCTTTCAATCCCTACCTGGTTGATCGCTTCCTTGAACTGGTCCGGAAACCGGTGGAGTGACGCAGGATCTTGTCATGCACCATCTTCGGGAGGAAATGGCGGTCCGCCTTCCCTTGCCGCGTTGCAGGCGGCAATCCGGTTCTTCACCCCGCAGGTCACAAGATAATAGCCGATGGACAGGGCGAGGACGATGGCGGCGATCCCGACCAGGGTCATGCCGGAGGCTTCCTTCACGTCCAGAACGATCACCTTCCGGGCCACCGCGATGATTGCCAGCATCAGGACGACTTCCAGGTGCACCGGTTCGGCGGAGAGGTAACTCTTGAGGGTGTGGATGAGCTCCAGCCCGATGAGAACCAGGAGAAACATGCCGAAGATCTCCAGGAGTTCGTCGATCTCCAGGAGGAAAAGGGGCGGAGTGAAAATGTCCCTGGCCAGGAGCCAGGCCACCTCGATGGTCGCCAGGAAGACGGTCAGGGCCATCATGCCGATGAGGGCATAAACCGTAGCTTTCTCGAACTGTTTCAGTGTCTTCACGGGAGCCTCCGCATCAGCCGTTCATGCGCAGGTAGCGGTGGATATAGGCGGCGACCTGCTCCTTCGGCTCGAAGATCCCGAAGTGCCCCTCGCAGAGGATGTCCGGCTCCAGGGCCAGGATCTTCTTCATGGAGGCCCGCCAGTCGTTGATGTTGGAGCGGAAGGCCGACATGAAGGGGCCATGGATGTCCTGCCCGAAGAGGACCCGCTTCCCGTTCCGGTCGAGCCATACCACGATGGAACCGGGCGTGTGACCCGGCGTGTGAAGGCAGTGCAACTCCTCGCCGCCGAAGGTCAGGACCTCTTCCTCCCCCTTGAGCCGCCGGTCGACCCGGGTGGGCGGAAAGTCTGTCTCGTACCAGTTGGCCGCCGTCCGGACAGGGTCCCCCGCCTCGAGCGCCTCCGTGTCCAGTTCGTGGATGAGGATCTTGCAGTTGAATTGGTCGCGGAAGAAGGGCGCCGACCCGATGTGGTCGATGTGGCAGTGGGTCAGGATAAGGGTGGAAATGGCTTTGGGATCCAGTCCTGCCTGCTCGATGTTCCGCTGGAGGACTTTGGAACTGCCGCCGGCCCCGGAGTCGATCATGACCAACTCGCCGTGGAAATCGATGACGAAGACTGCGGCGTCGTCGGACCGGGAGACGTCCGGGCCCCCCACGAGCCAGATCCCGTCCCAGATGGTTTCCGCTCTGCCCATGGCCCTCCTCCTTCCGTTCAGCGGCCCGTCCGCAGGGTCGCCGAGGCCTCGGAAAAGCCCGCCCCGGCCCCCGGCCCGTCCGGCTTGGCGTTTTTCGCGGGCATCTTGACGATGTTCACTCCCCGGACCTTCACGGCCATATCCGCCGCCTTCGTCCGCACTTCGTAAACCGGACCCGCCTCTTCCAGCTGGAGATCGCCGACGGGAGAGGAACTCGCGTACACCATGATTTTTTCCTCTCCGAAGGGCGGAACCACTTCGAGCTGGAATTTGTCGTTGCCCGAGGGGATCTCATAGATCACGCCGCCCTGGAAATAGTTATCCGTCCGGTAGGGATTCGGCAGCAGCTGGAGCACCTGTCCCTTGGTATCGCAATAGATCACCCGGGCGAAGAACGGCCGGTTTCCCTTGAGGAAGATCCGGATCTGTTCCGCTTGCCGGTATGTCTTCTTGTCCGTCCAGACGCGGACGTTCAGGGGAGCGCCCGGATCATCCACCACGGAGGGCTTTGCAGTGAACCGATCCATGGCCTTCGTGTCGGGAAGGATCTCGGCCTTGACCTTGATCCGGAAGCACTCGCCGGTTTTGGGGTCGGTGTACCAGGTCCGCTGGAGCTCCTGGAGGATCCGGACGGTGCCGTTGGCATAGGCCTCCAGGAGGTCCTTCAGGACGGTTGCGTCTTCGACTCTGGTCTCGCTTTTCACGTACGTCGCGGCGTATTCGAGGGCCTGCCGCCGGGCGTTGGCCAGTGCGTCGTCTTCCGTGGTCTTCCGGGACTTGTCGTACCCCATGCAGGAGTACCCCTCCGCCTCGGTGATGGCGGACGAGGCGGCGAACGCCGGAGGGATGCACGCCAGAAGCAGAATGAACATAAACAGGAAGGCCCTTTTCATAATGTTCTCCTTATTATGCAAAATTGCACTGGAGTGATCCGATCAGATCCTGCACGCCCTTCATGCCGTGCCGATGCAGATAGGCTTCGATCCCGTCGATCACGTCCAGGGTTGTCCCGGGATTCACGAACTGCCCCGTCCCCACCTGGACGGCCCGGGCCCCGGCGATGAGGAATTCCAGGGCGCTCGCCGCGTCGACGATGCCCCCGACGCCGATGACGGGAACCTTCACCCGGCCGGCGACCTGCCAGACCATGCGCACCGCCACTGGCCGGACGGCCGGCCCGGAGAGCCCGCCGGTAACGTTCGCGAGATGGGGGACGCGGCGCTCCACGTCGATGGACATGCCCAGGAGGGTGTTGATGAGCGACAGGGCGTGGGCTCCGGCGGATTCCGAGGCCAGGGCGATCTCGACGATGTCCGTCACGTTGGGAGTGAGCTTCACGATCACCGGCAGGTCCGTGCTGCCCCGGACCGCCGCCGTCACCTCTGCAGCCGACTCCGGCCGGGCCCCGAAGGCGATCCCGCCCTTCTTCACGTTGGGGCAGGAGATGTTCACCTCCAGGGCATGGACGCCGCCGGCCCGGCTCAGGATCTCCGCCACGGCGGCGTACTCGTCGACGGCCTCTCCGAAGATGTTGGCAATCACCGGGACATCGAACTGCTTGAGATAAGGCAGCTTTTCCGAGACGAACGCCCGGACGCCCACGTTCTGCAGGCCCACGGCATTAAGCATCCCCGCGGGCGACTCCATGATCCGGGGAGGCGGGTTGCCGGTCCGGGGCAGAAGGGAGATGCCCTTGGTGACGACGGCCCCCAGGCGGTTCAGGTCCGCGAACGGGGCGTACTCCTCCCCGTACCCGAAGGTGCCCGACGCGGGCATGACCGGGTTTTTCAGGGTCAGGCCTCCGATCGAAACGGCGAGGGATGGAGGGTTACCGCCAGTCGAGTTCATGGATGTCGAAAACCGGTCCTTCCTTGCAAGCCCGTGCGTATACGAGGGAGTCTTCTCCGCTCCGGACGGCGACGGCACATCCCAGGCAGGCTCCGAGCCCGCAGGCCATGCGCTCCTCCACGGAGACCTGGCAGGAAACGGGCGACTCCCGGAGCATGTCCGCAAGACACGCAAGCATCGGCCGGGGACCGCAGGCGTAAACGGCCGTCTCTCCGGGAGGGAACAACGGAAGATCCCGGCCGAGGGGGTCCGTCACGATGCCGCAGGCCCCGCAGGTGCCGTCGTCCGTCGTGACGACGACCCGCGAACACAGAGCCTCCATCCGCTCCAGCCCGACCAGGGCCTCGGAGCAGCGGGCGCCGGCGTAGCAGACGATCTCCCTTCCCGCCGGCACGGCGGGCAGACTTCGGCAGTGTTCCGCCAGGAAGGTCAGCGGGGCGATGCCGATACCGCCGGAGACAAGTACGATTGTTTGGAGTTCCGGGGCAATGCGGAATCCCCGGCCCAGGGGTCCCAGGACCTGCAGTTCCCCGCCCGTATGGAGCCCCGCCAGAAGGGCCGTGCCCTTCCCGGCCACCCGGTAAAGGAGCTCCAGGCGAGCCCCGCCCTCTTGCCGAGAAAAGCCATAGATGCTGAGGGGCCGGGCCAGGAGGGGATCCGTCCGTCCGGGTATCCGCACCATGACGAACTGCCCGGGAAACGGGTCGGTGAAAGAATCCGGAAGCTCCAGGATCAGGTGGAAATGGCCCGGCGCCGTCTTCCGGTTCGACAGCACCCGTCCCGCAACGTTTCGCTCCGCTTCCTCTAGGTTTCGGCCCACCATCTCGCTTCCGTCTGATTTCTTGAACGATCCTGTATGCTTGAAAAGTCCGCTTCTTTTCTCACAGGAAACCGGCAAATGCAACGCCAAATCCGCCCGGAACCTCTCTCAGGAAGCGTTCCACTCCATGAGCACCGCGTCTTCGCCGGTCTCGGGATAATAACCGCGCCGGATTCCGGTCCGGCGAAATCCCCATTTCCGGTATAGCCCGATGGCCGCCTCGTTGCTTCTCCGCACTTCCAGCATGATGCGCGTCACGTCTTCCCGCCGGCAGATATCCAGCATCCCCTCCATCAGGCGGTCGGCGATGCCGGAGCGCCGGAGGTCCTGCCGGACGGCGATCCGCTGGAGCTGGCCCTCGCCGGCGACAACCCAGAAGAACAGGTATCCGCAGACGATGGTCCCCGCCCCGTCCGCTGCACGAACCGCCATCCCCCTGGAGATGCCGAGTTCCAGTTCGCGGCGGAAAAGCTCCAGAGACCAGGGTGTCGGGAAGCAGGCCTGCTCAATGTCCAGGATCTCCTCCAGATCCGCTTCCATCACCGGCGAATTCTCGATGGGCACGTTCATCCGGAACTCCGGTTCAGACGATCTGTAGCAGCTCCAGGAATAGGACTGCCGCCAGGTAGAGGGCGCAGAACACGTGAAGCGCCCGTTTCTGCGAGAAGGCCTTCAGGGCGGCGGCGATTCCCACGACAGGAAACAGGAAATAGGTAAACTGCAGGGCGGTGCGAACGGGCGTGGAAAGGTGCGCCAGGAGCCATTCCAGCAGGGGAACGCCCACCGCCAGCAGGACGGCAATGAGCCCGACCGACAGCAGCCAGTAGCGCCCGAGAGCCCGCCAATGCAGCCGGGAAACGGCCCTGAGGTCGCCCTCCTCCCCGGCCGTCACGGCCTGCCGCGCCAGCCTTTCGTTCAGCATGACAAGGACATGCTCCCCTTTCTGGGACAGGTAGGCGACGGGGAGAAACAGAAGGAGGGAAAGGGCGACGGCTTCCCGCGGGACGCCTCCGGACGAAACGGGGTTGGTCAGGATGACGGACGAAACGGCCAGAATGGTTACGATGGTCTCATTGGGCGGGATGTAGGTTCCGATGGGCAGGTGGTCGATCCAGAAGAGCTCCATCAGAGCCCCGACGAGCAGCCCCGTCGTAAAATCCCCCAGCATCCAGCCCGCAAGGGTCCCCGCCACGACGGGACGCGAGATCATGGCCTGGAGAACGATCCGGTCCAGGCACATCGATCCGCCGGTCACGGCAATGAGAAGGATTTTCCAGTGCACGGGTCCCTCCGGAGGGCATCCACAAATCGGAAAGGAGGCGCTAGGGGGTCTCGTTGCCGAGGATGTCCCGGATGTCGACGGGTTTTTCCCTCGGAACGCGGCGGACATCCACGTGGACGCCATCCCGCACGAGTTCCCGAATGGCGGAAAGATCCTCTTCCCCCAGCAAAACGGAGGGAGCGCACTGATGGATGCATTCCTCGTTGTGGATGTTTCCGATGTTCAGGCGCTCGAAGTGGAATCCGCCATGATACGCCCGCAGGGCATCCTTCAGGGAAGAGAACAGGATGATCGCCTTGCGTTTGCTCTCGACCCGCTCCATGTTTCGCGGAAATTCATCGACGCTGCTGATCAGGGTTTCGATGTCGCGGGGGACGGACATCTTGATGACGGTCTCCCGGAAGAAGTCGCTCGCCACGTGGTCGTCGACGACGATGATGCAATTGGCCCGGGCAAAGGGAACCCATGCCTCGATGATCTGGCCGTGGACCAGACGGTTGTCGATTCTCACCAGGACGATGTCCATGTCCGGAAACCCGTCATGTGCTGACTTTCCTGTTCAGGATCTCACTGGCCAGGGAGATGTTGTTCCTCCCGTAATCCTTGATGAAACAGGAGAAATCCTTCAGGCTCATGGTCTCGCGGATATCGGCGAGCTTCAGCATCATCGGGAGGTTGACGCCGGTGACGACCTCCACCTTCCCGTCTTTCATGAAGGAGAGGGAGATGTTGGAAGGGGTGCCGCCGAAGAGGTCCGTCATGATCAGGACCCCTTTGCCCTGGTCGAGTTTCTTGATGGCGGTACTGATCTCCTTCTTGATCTCTTCGACGCCCTTGCTCTGGTCGATGGGGATGTGAAGGACGCCCTTCATGGGACCTTTGATCATTTCTGCGGCCTTGATCAGCTCCTTGCCGAGGTCGCCATGGGTTGTAATCAGCACGCCGATCATGTTGCACTCCCATTGGGTTATATCGGGGCGCTACGCTAATGGATTCACCCGCTGTTGTCAAGGCCTAACGGCCCTCCAAATCCCCCTTGACAGAGCCGCGTTTTTCAACGTAGAAGCTCGTGTTTTCGCGGTTCTTCACGTGCATCCCCGCGGCCTTTCAGGTCGGGGACAGCGCCACCCGCAACACGTTGATTCAGCAAGGAGATACGCATGAATCCGGAGGTATTTCGGGAATACGACGTCAGGGGCCTGGTAGACAGGGACCTGGATCCAGCATTCGTCCAGGAGCTTGGGCAGGCCATCGGGACCTTCGCCCGGCAGCGGGGGGTCCGGACGATGACCCTGGGCCGGGACTGCCGGCTCAGCTCCGAATCTTATGCCGGAGCGATGGCCCGGGGAATCCTCGGCACCGGCATCGACGTCATCGACGTGGGCCTATGTGCGACGCCCATCCTTTATTACTCCATCCGCCACCTGAAAACGGACGGCGGCATCATGGTCACCGGAAGCCACAACCCTCCGGAATTCAACGGATTCAAGATCTGTGTCGGTCCCGATACGATTTACGGGGACGACATTCAGGAACTGCGCCGCATCATGGAGCGGGGCCGATACGACCGGGGAGAAGGCCGTGCGACGACCGGGGACGTTGCGGGGGCATACGAGGATCATCTCTTCGGAAGCGTGGCGGTCCGGAAAGGCATCTCCGTGGTTGTCGACGGGGGAAACGGCGTGGGGGGCCTCTTCGCCCTGCCCCTGTTCCGCCGGCTGGGATGCCGCGTTACGGACATCCACTGCGAGCCCGACGGGCGGTTCCCGAACCACTTCCCCGATCCGACGGTGCCGGAAAACCTGCGGGACCTGATTTCCCTCGTGAAAAGGGAAGGCGCCGATCTCGGCATTGCCTTCGACGGGGACGCAGACCGCATCGGAGCCGTCACCGACGACGGTCGGATCCTGTGGGGAGACGAGCTCCTGCTCCTCTTTTCCCGTTTCATCCTCAAAGAGAACCCCGGTGCGGCGATCATCGGCGAGGTGAAATGCTCCCAGAACCTCTATGACGACATCGCCCGGCACGGCGGGCGGCCCATCATGTGGAAGGCCGGCCATTCCCTGATCAAGGGCAAAATGAAGGAGGAAAAGGCCTTGCTGGCGGGGGAAATGAGCGGCCACCTGTTCTTCGCGGATCGCTACTTCGGTTATGACGACGCCATCTATGCGGCGGCCCGGCTCCTGGAGATCGTCTCCTCCGCCGGCGCCTCCCTGAGCGCCCTCCTGGCGGACGTGCCGAAGACCTTCACCACGCCGGAGATCCGCGTGGACTGCCCTGACGAACTCAAGTTCAGGGTCGTCGAAAAAGTGAAGGCCCGCTTCGCCGAAACCTACAAGGTCATCGACATCGACGGCGTGCGGATCCCCTTCGCCGACGGCTGGGGCCTCATCCGGGCCTCCAATACGCAGCCGGTCCTGGTTCTGCGCTTCGAGGCGGCGACGGAAGACCGCCTCCGGGAAATCCGGTCCCTGATCGAGGGAACGCTCGAAGAAGTGAAGCGAACCATGTCCTGACACCACCCAAAACGGCAAAAGGGGTGGACGGATTTCAAATCCGCACCCCCTCTTGCCGGATGGCACTTCGCCCGCTCAAGTCGCCAGGTTGTACGCCGCCGGGTCCAGCGGCGAACCGGCCGGGAACATCCTTGCTCCCAGTTCCTTGTCCAGCATGAAGAGTCCTTCCTTCGTGTGGCCGATCATCTCGATCTGACGGAGGACCTTTTCCGCCGTCGCCTCTTCCTCCACCTGCTCCTTCGTGAACCAGTTCAGAAGCGTGTCGGAGGCGTAATCGCTCTCCGCCCGGGCCGTTTTGACAATCCCGTGGATCTTGCCGGTGATGAACTGCTCATGGGCCAGGGTATCCTGCCAGACCTCAAGAACGGACGGCCAGGATGTCTTGATCTGCTTGAGGTCCTGGAGCTTGACCGCTCCGCCGCGGTCCAGGATGTGGTCCATGAACTTCATCGCATGGATCATTTCCTCGTGGGCCTGGCAGCGCATCCAGTGGGCCATCCCGTCCAGGTTCTGGCTGTGGAAATAAGCCGCCATGGACAGGTAAATGTAGTATGACTCCAGTTCATGCCGGATCTGCTCGTTCATCGCCTGGTGCACTTTCTTGCCGATCATTGCGGGGCCTCCTTTTTTTTTACTCGTTTTTTCTCATTCGAAACCGTCCGGGCCGGACTCCTCCCCCTGTTTTTTCATGCCGGATTAACATAAGCGGCGGCCGGGAATTGTCAATGTTCCCTCCCTCCTCCTCCGCCGAAAATTGTCTTGACTTGGCGCGCCGATCTTGGCTAAACACCAGGGTCTTCGGACAGGACCCTTCCATTGAATCTGAAAGGAGAAACCATGGCAAAATATGAGTCACAAGCGTTGAGGAATGTTGCCGTTGCGGGGCACGGAGGAACGGGCAAGACGACGCTCTGCGAGTCTTTCCTCTTCGTATCCGGCAAGACGGAGCGCCTCGGCCGCGTGGACGACGGGAGCTCATCCATGGACTTCGAGCCGGAGGAGCACAAACGGCGCAGTTCCATCAACACCGCGGTGAATTTCTTCGAGTGGGACAAACACAAAGTGAACCTGCTCGACTCCCCGGGGGACTCCAATTTTGCCTATGACATGGTGGGTTGCCTGGCCCATGCCGACGCGGCCCTGGTGGTCATCGACGCCGTCAGCGGCGTCGAATTCCAGACGATCAAGGCCTGGGAATACGCCGACGAGTATGCACTGCCCAGGATCGCCGTCATCAACCGGATGGATCGCGAACGGGCGGATTTCGCAAAGGCCGTCGAGAGCATCCGTGCGAAACTCGGCCGGAAAGTCACCTCCCTGATGCTGCCCATCGGCACGGAGGCGTCCTTCAAGGGCGTCGTGGACCTGGTGGCGGGAAAGGCCTTCCTCTTTGACGAAGGGAAAGGGACCTTCAAACCGGCGGAGGTTCCCGCCGACATGGCCGCCCAGGTGGAAAAATACCGGGGCAGCATGGTGGAAGACATCGCCGAGACGGACGAGGCCCTCATGGACAAGTACCTGGAAGCTGGAGAACTCAGCGCAGAGGAACTCCAGCGGGGACTCCGGAAGGGCGTGCTCTCCGGGTCCATGATCCCGGTCGTCTGCACATCCGCCCTCAAGAACATCGGCACCGCCCTCCTGATGGACCTGATGGTCCGGCTGTTCCCATCACCCCTGGACCGGGGTGCGATGACGGGAACGAAACCCGGAACGGAGGAGCCGGAGGAAAGAACGCCGGAATTGACCTCTCCCTTCACGGCACGGGTATTCAAGACCATCGCCGACCCCTATGCCGGCCGGGTCACGATCTTCCGCGTCTATTCGGGAACGGTGACCTCCGACGCTACGTTCTTCAACCCGACCCGGAAGAGCACGGAACGCTTTGGAAACATCTTCTTCCTCGAAGGCAAAACCCAGAAACCCACGGAAGACCCCCTCGTACCGGGCGACATCGCAGCCGTCACGAAGCTCAAGGAGACCCTGACGGGAGACACCCTCTGCCTCGAGAAATCCCCTTTCATCCTGCCGCGGATTACCCCGCCGCCGGCGGTCATGTCTTTTGCCATCGAGCCCAAGTCCCGGGGTGACGAGGAAAAGATCGTGTCGTCCATCAACCGGCTCATCGAAGAAGACCCGACCCTTACCTACCGCCGGGACGACCAGACCAAGGAGATGATTCTCTCCGGAACGGGCCAGGTCCACATCGAGGTCACCGTCGAAAAAATGAAGCGGAAGTTTGGCGTTGAGGTCATCCTCAAGACCCCCAAAGTTCCCTATAAAGAAACGATCAAGAAGCCAAGGATGGGCATCCAGGGACGGTACAAGAAGCAGTCCGGAGGGCGCGGTCAGTTCGGCGATGTCTGGCTGGACGTGGAGCCCCTTCCCCGCGGAGGCGGCTTCGAGTTTGCCGACAAGATCGTCGGCGGCGTCGTGCCCCAGCAGTACAGGCCCGCCGTTGAGAAGGGCATCATCGAGGCCATGGAGGAAGGGGTCCTGGCAGGCTATCCGACGGTGGATCTAAAGGTCGCCCTCGTGGACGGCTCGTACCACACGGTGGACTCGTCGGAAATGGCCTTCAAGATCGCCGGGTCCATGGGATTCAAGAAGGCCGTCCTCGAGTGTCAACCCACCCTGCTGGAGCCTATCGTCAACATCGACATCGAGATCCCCGACGAATACATGGGCGACATCATCGGCGACCTGAACTCCCGCCGCGGCCGCGTCCTCGGAATGGAATCGAGGGGATCGAACCAGATCGTCAAGGCCAGCGTACCTCTCGCGGAAATCCTGAAGTACGCCCCGGACCTGCGCTCCATGACGAGCGGCCGGGGAACCTTCACCTACGAATTCTCGCACTATGAGGAAGTCCCGGCACAGATCGCCGAGAAGGTGATCGCCGAGGCGAAGAAGGAAAAGGAAGCAGCGGAGAAGTGATCATTCGGACCGGCGTCATCACAATGAGTGACAAAGGATCGAGAGGCGAACGCGAGGATCTGAGCGGACCCGAGGTGGCCCGCCTGCTCGCGGGGATCGGCTGCCGGATCGAGCGAACGGTCATCGTGCCCGACGAGACGGAGAAGATCAAGGAGGCCCTGATCCGCTTCGCCGATGAGGACAGGCTGGACCTGATCGTCACGACCGGCGGGACGGGGGTGAGCCCCCGGGACGTGACGCCGGATGCGACGCTCGCGGTGATCCACAAGGAGATCCCCGGCATGGCGGAGGCCATGCGCCGGGCCAGTGCGGCAAAGACCCCCCACGCCATGATTTCCCGTGCCGTGGTCGGCATCCGGGGCGCCTCGCTGATCGTCAACCTCCCCGGCAGTCCCCGGGGTGCCCGGGAAAATCTCGAGGTGCTTCTGCCGGCCCTTCCCCACGCCGTGGAGAAAATCAAGGGAGACGAGACGGAATGCGGCTCCGCATGACGCGGAGCATCCTCTCCGCGTGGCTCCCGGCCCAGAAGATCCGTCCGCAGCGCCCGCATCTCCGGAAGGCCGCCTGCGTTTCGAAAATGTAGGCGGGAACCAAGCCTTCCACGGTGCTCTTTTCCACTTCCGACAGGGTCTCGTTGCAGTCCAGGCAGCGCCCCAGGACGGCGCGAGCGTCGAAAGACAGATCGAGGGAGGACACCGTCTCCGCAAGCTGCTCCTCCCAGCGATCCGCCGCAATCAGGATCAACCGACCCCGGAACGGCCGGGCCGCCAGTCTGCGGCTTTTCGTGACTGCAATCCGGTCTTCCAGGAGCGCTCTTCGCAGCAAATAGCGGTCCGCGCGGCCCTCATGGATCGCCGTGTCGCACCCCAGGGCCCGCAGCCAGCGGGCCAGTTTCCCGAGATTCCCATCGACAATCAGTTTCACAGCGCCGCCCGCCGCCACACCCGCACCTCCTGAAAGGGAAGAGATTTCCAATCCGTCTTCCCTTGTGCTATATTCCCCCTCCATCATGGGCGGGAGCCCTTCAACGGGGGGGAATCACATGGAATCTGGGCAGGATATTTTTTACTTTTCGTACGGTGTGAACATGAACGAGGCGGATGTCCGTCGGTGGTGCCGGGAAAACAACCAGCCCTACCCGCTGGGACCGGTTTTCGCCCGGGCCTACCTGCCGGACTCGCAGATCGTTTTCAACCTTCCCTCTCCCGTCCGGGAGGGCGGTTCCCTCAACATCCGCCACCGGCTCGGCCAGGCCACCCCGGGTGTCTTATACCACATGACGCCCGAGGGCTGGAAGATCATGGACCGGAGGGTAAGCGCCCCCCGGGACTACAAGCATCTCGACGTCGTCGCCCTGACGGAGGACGGGCGGGAGCATTCCGCCGTCACATACCAGGTCGACACCTCCCTGACGGAGGGCGGATTCGTCAAGCCCACGGCGGAGTACGTCGGGATCGTCAAGGAGGGGCTTGCCGCACACGGATTCACCGATCTCATGCTCCGGCCGGTTTCCCAAGGGAAGGAGCCCCCGTGGTATATCGACAAGCTCTTCGTATACGGCACCCTGATGGAAGGAGAGGTCCGGCACCACATCCTGGAGCACTGGTGCGACCACCGGGCGGGCATGCGGGCAAAGGCCCCTGGAGTCATCTACAAAAGCGAGAAGGGTTTCCCGGCCATGTTCCCAGCGGAACGCGAGGGACAGGAGGTTCAGGGTGAGCTTTACCCCCTGGTGGACCTGAAAAAGGCCTTCGAGATGCTGGACATCGTCGAGACCGTCCGGCGTTACGGCTCCACCGGCTCTCTCTTCCGGCGCGCCATCATCAGGGTCCGGGCCGAGGACGGAAACTCCTATGCGGCCTGGGCGTACCTGTACGATGGAACTCCGGGAGGCATGAAACCGATCCCCTCGGGCAACTGGCTGGACGTACCGCACGAGAGGCTGCCGGAGGACTAGGCCGAACCTCGGGAGCCGGTCCGCAGCAGCACTGGCAGCCGCCCGAGTCTTCACGGCCATTCCAGCTGCATGTCTCCATCCGCTCCCAGGCGGATCAGCACCCCGCCCCCCCTTCGCCCCATGGCGGCGTTGACGACCAGGGTTCGTCCCATCCGCTCCGCACCGGCCGCTTCATGGATGTGCCCGCATATGAGAAGACGCGGCTCCGTTTGCCGGACAAAATCGCGAAGGCCTGGTGAACCGGCGTGCAGCAAACCGAAGGCCCGGTCGAGGACGCCCAGCGGCGGGGGATGGGCGACCAGGACCGTCTCCCGGCGGACCCGCAGCTTCAGCTCCGTGAGTTCGCGGTCTTCCCGAAAGGAGATCCGGGTGCGGAAGGGAACGGGAATCGTGCCGCTGATCCCGGCGAAAGGGACGCCCCCGGTCACGACTTCGCTCCGGTGGAGGGAACGGATATTCCGGTATCCCGCCACATCCCCGTCAAAATCGGGAGGATCCATGTTTCCGCGGACGACCAGAACCGGAATGGAAAGCGCATTCAGCCGCTCCAGAACAAGCGCGGCGTTCCGGCGGGTCGCCACGTCACCGGCGGCGACAAGGATATCCGGCTTCCGCTCCCGAACGACGGCTTCGATTCGCTCCAGGTTTTCCTTTCTCCCATGAACATCCGCCACAGCATACAGAATCATCGTCCTCTCCTTTTTCCCCCTCCGTCAACAGCCGGGGCCTTGCGTTCCCGTTCTGGTGATGAAGCGCTTTCTTCCTCTACCCGAAATGCCCCCGCCTCCGCAACGGGAAGCCGCCGATGCCGGCCCGCGCCTTGCTCCGCCTCGTCGGGACCGCGGGGACGGCAGGCCTTTTCGCTGGTATTACTCTTTATTATTCTTCTTCTCCCTGCCTTTCTCGTTTCCTGCGGAGACGCGGAACGGCTGCCGCGGCTCGATTCCGGCAAGACGATCCTGGCCTTCGGCGACAGCCTCACCGCCGGCAACGGGGCGGACCCCGGACAGAGCTACCCGGAAATCCTGGAGGGACTCCTGAAGATTCGGGTCATCCGGTCCGGTGTCCCGGGCGAGGTATCTGCGGAAGGACTCCGGAGGCTCCCCACCGTCCTCGCTGAAATAAAACCGGACCTGGTGATTCTTTGTCACGGCGGAAACGACTTGCTCCGGAGGATGGATACCCGCGAGACGGCACGGAATCTGCGCGCCATGATCTCCCTGATCCGGGAAAAAAAGGCGGCGGTGGTCCTGCTGGCCGTTCCGGCGCCGGGGCCTTTCCTGAATCCGCCCGCCCTGTACCGGGAAATCGCCGACGAGATGAAAATTCCCCTGGAGGAGCGAGTGCTGAAGGACGTCCTGTCCGACGGCAGCCTCAAGGGGGACCTGATCCACCCCAACGGAAAAGGATATGCGAAGGTCGCCGGCGCCGTAGTGCAGCTTTTCCGGAAGCACGGCGCCGTTCCTTGAATGTTTTCGACATTTTTCCGTTGACGACTCCGGCCTGCCACGATAAGTAAGCAAACAACCGCACGCCACACAACCGACAAATACTTGATTTCATAGCAGATATTACAATGAGCGACCGACATGACAGAGTCTACGTCCCGGGAGCTTCCCGGGAAGGGGAGACTGCGGAATCGACCTTCCGGCCGCCGGCCGCGACAAGCTCCCAAAAACGACGGATCGAGAGCCGTGCCGTTTCCTCGGGACCGCTAAACGAACTCATCATCCACTGCCTCCCCGACGGCACCCTCACCTTTGTCAACGATTCCTTCTGCTCCTGCTTTTCCAGGTCTCCGGGGGACCTGATCGGGCGAAGCGTCTACGACCTGATCCCGGAGGAAAGTCGGGAGCTCGCACGGTCGCAGCACGAGTCCCTGACACCGGAACAACCGGCCATCACGACAGAGTACCGGATCGCCGTCGGCAACGAAATTTACTGCCACCAGTGGTCGTTCATCGCCCTCTTCGACGGGGAACAGAATCTTGCCGGCTACCACGCAGTGGGGCGGGACATCACGGAGCAGCTGAAAATGGAGCAGGCCCTCCTGGAAAACGAGGAGAGGCTCCGTTTCCTCGTAGAGAACATGGGAGACATCCTGTGGACGCAGGGGCTGGACCTGAAGACGACGTACGTGAGCCCGTCGATATTCCGCGTCCTCGGCTATACCCCGGAGGAGCGCTACCAGCAGACCGTCGAGGAGCAGATCACTCCGGAATCCCTGAAAGTGGCCTTCGAGCGTCTGGCCCACGAGCTCGAGATCGACGGTCAGCCCGGCGTCGATCCGGACCGGTCCGTAACGATCGAAATGGAGTATTACCACAAAAACGGCTCCGTCCTCTGGATCGAGAACGTGATGCGGGGCATCCGCAATGAAAACGGGGAAATCATCGCCCTGCAGGGCATGTCCAGGGACATCACAAAGCGCCGGCAGATGGAGGCTGCCCTGCGGGAGAGCGTCCAGCGCCTGGAGGAGTTGAGCATTACCGACAACCTGACGGGGCTTTACAACCAGCGGCACTTCTACAACTCGCTGGGCCTGGAAATGACGCGCTCCCAGCGTTACTGCAGGTCCCTCTCCCTCATGATGATCGACATCGACGATTTCAAGGTCTTCAACGACACCTACGGTCACATGGAGGGAGATCGCGTCATCGAGCGGCTGGGTGCCGCGATCCGCCGGTGCACCCGGAAATCCGACATCGCCTGCCGCTACGGAGGCGAGGAGTTCGTGGTTCTCCTGCCGGAAACGACGGCCTACCAGGCCGCCGTCATGGCCGAACGGATGCGGGCGGACTTCCGGGCCCATGCCTTCCGGCCCCGGAACGGTGAAACGGTTCACAAGACCATCAGCATCGGCATCTCCCAGTGCGAGACGGAGGAGGAATCCCGATCCTTCATCACCCGGGCCGATTCGCTCATGTACGAGGCAAAACGCCATGGGAAAGACCGGGTCTGCCTGTCATTGGCAAATCAAGAACAGCCCCGGCGGCGGCAGGCCGGTGCAGGCATGACGTCTCTCAAAAGGGAAGGAGGCGGAGTCATGATCCCGGACCGTCAAGAGGCCGTTTCTTTGCTGGAAGCTCACGTCACGGACGAGCGGATGCTCGCCCACAGCTACGCCTCCGAGGCGGTGATGCGCTCCCTGGCCCGTCGCCTGGGTAAAAATGAAGACCTGTGGGCCATGGCGGGCCTGCTTCACGACCTGGATATCGAACGAGTGGGGGGCGATCTGACCCGCCACGGCATCGAGGCGGAGAGGATCCTTCGCGAACGGGGATACGATCCGGAGATGATCGACGCCATTCTCCGGCATAACGAGACGGCCTCGAAGCTCCCGCGGAAGACGGATTTCCATCACGCCCTGGCGGCCGGCGAAACGATCACCGGCCTCATCACTGCGACGGCCCTGGTCCAGCCGGACCGGAAGGTGGCAAGCGTCAAGGTGAAATCGGTGGTGAAGCGGATGAAGGAGAAGGCCTTTGCGGCCTCCGTCCGGCGGGAGAACATCCTGGAATGCGAGACAATTGGGATCCCGCTTCCCGAGTTCGTCGAACTGTCCCTCGCGGCGATGTGCAGCGTCCAGGAGAAGATCGGGCTGTAACAGAAGGAGGCCGGTTCCTCCTTGCCGTAACCAATTGAAAGGGGAACAGATTTCAATCCGTTCCCCTTTTTCGTTCCGGCATTTTCCTGCTTTTCTTTACGGCTTGCTCTCGGGGTTCCCCTCCTCGATGACCGGTGGGGCCTCGCTGGCCCGGATCTCCCGCCGCAGTTCCCGGATCTGCTTGTTGAGCCTTGTGATCGTGCGGTTGAGCTGGAAGCGCTCGATGACCCCAAGGAATCCCGTGAAGATGACGCCCACGAGGAAAGACAGGAAGATGATCATATACGTTGCGATCGAGACTTTCGGAATCAGGTCGTAGTATTGAATGACCACGTCCGTCTGATTCTGCAGCGAAAAGGTGACAACCAGGAGCACAAACAGCAGGACGAGGACTATATAGACTACCTTCATCTCACGCCTCCGGAAGCGGCTTTTTCAAAACGGGGCTTCAATTCGTCCCGGGTCCCGGTAAGGCTGTCCGGAATGATCCGGATTCCGCCCACCACCGTCATGGAATTCGTGTCTCCCGACCAGCGGGGAACCACGTGGATATGCAGGTGGTCCTCCACGCCGGCGCCGGCCGCCCGGCCCAGGTTGATGCCGATGTTGATCCCCTCCGGACCGAGGGCATCCCGGAGGACCCGCACGGAGCGGTCCAGCAGATCGAACAGCTCCGTTTTTTCCTCTCCCGTCAGGTCCTCGATGTTTGCGACATGGCGGACCGGCATCACCAGCAGGTGCCCGTTGTTGTAGGGATAGCGGTTCAGCATCACGAGGCATGTCGTTCCCTCCCAGAGCAGAAGATCGTCCTCGCGGGCCTCCTCTTTGCAGAAGACGCACCCTTTCGCCTTTTCTCCCTTGATATAGGCCATTCGCCAGGGGGCAAACTGAACGTCCATCGGAACCTTTTCCCGGCCTCTCCGACTTTGCCGGACCGGCGCTGGATTATAGCGATACCCGTCAAAAAGACAAGGATATTTTTCTTCGCGGTGCGCCTGCGACCTCTCTGCGGGCTGGATTTCCCAGGCGATCGCCGGTTTCGTATCCCGGTCAGAGCCGGGCTATCCTGCAGATTTCCTCGTAGAGCGGCTTCAGCCGCCCGTACATCTGGCAGTAGACGCGCCGGTAAAGCTCGTCGTAAAGGCGATGGGTGGCGGGATCGGGTTCGAAGACCCGGCCTACCCGGGTCATTTCCCGGACCGCCGTCGGGAAATCGGGATGCAATCCCGCGCCGACGGCGGCGTCGATGGCGGCACCGAGGCCCGATGTCTCGTAGATGTGGGGCCTCGCCGTGGGCAGACCGAAGATGTCCGCCGTCAGCTGCATGGCCCCGTCGCTCTGGGAGCCGCCTCCGGCAACCCGAATGGCCGTGATGGGAATGCCGCTCCGCTTTTCCGTCCGCTCCTTCCCCTCCCGGAGCGCATAGGCAACGCCCTCCAGGATGGCCCGATAGACATGGGCCCGGTTGTGTACGTCACCGAAACCGATGATGGCGCCCCTCGCTTCCGGGCCGGGAACCTTGACGCCCGGCGACCAGTAAGGCTGGAGCACCAGCCCCTGCGCCCCCGGGGGTGACTCCCGGAGCAGCTCGTCTAACAGAATCTCGGGCTCCACGCCCTTCTCCATGGCCAGGGCAAGCTCGCGGTCGGCAAACTCGCGCTTGAACCAGCTCACCATCCAATAGCCCCGATACACCATGATCTCCTGGCTGTAGGCCCCCGGAACGGCCGAGGGATAGGGCGGGATCAACGGAATGGCCTCCAGGTATTTCCGGTGGGTCGTGTTGATGGTGGCGGTCGTCCCGTAGCTCAGGCAGGCGACATCCGGTTCCAGGCAGCCCGCCCCGATCACCTCGCAGGCCTTGTCGGCCGCTGCGGCGATGAGGGGAAGGCCCGCCGGGATGCCCGTCGCCTCCGCGGCCTCCGGGGAAATCTCTCCCAGGGTCTGGGCGGCGGGAACGAGATCCACCAGCATGGAGGGCTCCACCGGCAGGATCCGCCATTTCCAGTCCCACGAAGACGCCCAGCGCAGCCGCTTGTAGTCGAAGGGAACGTATCCCACCTGGCTGCTCACGGAGTCCACGAAGTGTCCCGTCAGGCAATGGGTGAGATATCCCGACAGGAAGAGGAACTTGTGCGTCTTTTTCCAGATGTCCGGCTGGTGGGTCTTGATCCAGTTGGCCTCGGCCTCCGCCTGCAGATAGGCGGCGGTCCCGGTCATGCCGGCGACGCGGAAGGCGGCACCCCAGAAGCCGCCGATGGGTTTGAGCCCCTCGGTGCGCCGCTGGTCCAGCCAGACGATGGCGGGCCGGAGCGGCCGTCCTTCCCGGTCGACGTTGATCACCGTGCACCGCTGCGTGGTCAGGGCAGCGGCCCGAATGGCTTCCTTCGGAACGGCCTTCTGCCTCCACAGCTCATGGCAGGCCTGACACAGACGGTCCCAGTAATAACGGGGATCCTGCTCCGCCCAGCCCGGCTTCTCCGAGAAATACGGCTCCAGAAGAACCCGCGACTTGGCGACCAGGTTCCCCCTGAGGTCGAACAGCAGGGCGCGAACGCTCTGCGTTCCGTTGTCGATGGCAAGGATGAAGGGGCCTTCGCTCATCCGGTATCCTTTCTTTCGCCTCCCTGTCAGGCGATGCCCAGTTTTTCCATGCGATACCGCAGGGAATCGAAACTTACGTGCAGAAGCTCGGCGGCCTTCGTCTTGGAGCCTTCCGTCATCAGGAGCGCTTTCCGGATGATCCGGCGCTCGATCTCCGCCAGCTCGTCATTGAGCAGAATCCCTTCCGAGGGGATGTCGATATCGATGACCGGCAGCGCCTGTCCCGAAGCGCTCCCCGACAGGACCAGGTTTTCCGGCAGGATGATGTTCGACGTCTCCAGGGCGATGCTGCGCTCGATGATGTTCTCCAGTTCCCGGACGTTGCCCGGAAAGGGGTAGTCCATGAGCAGCTCCATGGCATACGTGGAGATGCGCTGGACCTCTTTTCCGAAGGCCCGGGAGTATTTCTCGATGAAGAACTGGGTCAGCGCCGGGATGTCTTCCTTCCGTTCCCTGAGTGGCGGCAGGTGAATGGGAATCACGTTCAGACGGTAGAAGAGGTCCTCCCGGAATGTCCCGTCCCCGACCTTTTTCGACAGATCCTGATTGGTCGCGGAGATGATCCGGACATCCACCCGGATTTCCTCGGCCCCGCCGATGCGGCGGAAGGTCTTTTCCTGGACGACCCGGAGAAGCTTTACCTGGAGGAAAGGAGACAGTTCGGCGATCTCGTCCAGGAAGACCGTGCCCCCCCGGGCGATCTCGAAAAGCCCCGGCTTGTCCGTCAGGGCGCCCGTGAAGGTGCCCTTCATGTGGCCGAACAGTTCCGACTCCAGGAGATTCTCCGGGATGCCGCCGCAGTTGATCACCACGAAGGGGAGCTTCCGGCGGGGACTGTGCTCGTGAATCGCCTTCGCCACCAGTTCCTTGCCCGTCCCGCTCTCACCCAGAATCAGGATGTTCGCGGAGGTCTCCGCAACCTTCTTGATGGTTCCGTAAACCTTGAGCATCTCCCGGCTTTTCCCGATCATGTCGCCGAAGGAAACGATGTCCTCCAGATGCTGGAGGAATCGGGCGTCCTCCGTTCGGACCCCCTTCTTGTCGAGGGCGTTCCGGACAATCGTTTTGAGATCCTCGAAGTCGAATCCCTTTTCCACGTAATCATAAGCCCCCTCCTTCATGGCCAGGAGGGCCGTCTCGGGGGATGCATACGCGGTGATCAGGATGACCATGGTGGCCGGAGCGACGTCCTTGAGTCGGCGGATAAACTCGATCCCGTCGATCTTGGGCATTTTCAGGTCTGTGATGACGAGGTCAAAGGCGGTCTTTCGACAGCGGTTCAGCGCCTTGTCCGCGTCGGAGGCGCAGGTTACCGAATAGCCCTCCCGGGCGAGCATGATCTCCAGCATTTCCCGCACGCCCTGATCGTCATCCACTATCAGGATCTTCGCCATGTCCCTTTCTCCTGTCCGGGGAACGGCCCTTCAGGGGCTCACCGTTCCATTCTCCAGGAGGGGCAGACGGATCCGGAATGTCGTACCCCGCTCCGGATGCGTCTCCACGTCGATGCGCCCCTCCATCCCCTCCACGATGCGGTTGACGATGGCCAACCCCAGCCCCGTTCCGCGCTCCTTGGTCGTATAAAAAGGTTCGAATATTTTTTCAAGATCCGATGAGTCGATGCCCGGCCCGGAATCGCTGATCCTCAGTTGGAGGAACCGCTTTCCGTCAGCCGTTTCCGCCATGTCCGTCTCCACCGTCAGCGTGCCTCCTTCGGGCATGGCCTGGACCGCATTGAGAAGCAGGTTCCAGAGGACCTGCCGGAATTCCGTCCGATTGGCCGAGATGTTGCCGAAATGCCGGAAATGCCGGGCGACCTGGATGCCTTCGTTCCAGTCCGTTACATAGCGCAGCGATTCGATGACGTCTTCAATCACCTGCCGGGGGTCGAAAGACTCCGGATGCCCTGAACTCGGGCGCGCCAGGAGGAGAAAATCCCGGACGACGTTCTCGAGCTGCTCCCGTCCCCGCAGGATGATCTGCATCAGCCGATGGTCCGCATCCGGAAGGACGAGACCGTCCTTGAGCACCTGGATGGAACCGGAGATGGAGGCCAGCGGGTTCCGGATCTCGTGAGCCAGCCCGGCGGCCATTTCGCCGATAAAGGCCAACCGGCGGCTCTTCTCGACGGATTCCTCCATCTGCTTGATCGCCGTCAGGTCCTGGAAAATGAGGATATGGCCGATCCTGCGATCTCTCTTGTCCTTCAGGGCTGAAACGGCATATCCCAGGATCATCTGCTCCCCGCCCTTCCCCCGGAAGGGCATCTCGAAGCGGCTGCGGGGATATCCGTTGACGGCGCGGTTTTCCGTAAGGCCGGCGGCACGGGAAAAGCCGGGGAATACCTCGTTGATGTTCCGGTTCTCCACATCCCGGTAATGAAAACCCGTGATCTGTGCGGCCGCCCGGTTAAAAGACTTTACCTGCTGCTGGAGGTTCATGGTCACGATCCCGGCGTCCACCGATTCGATGATGCTCCGGTGGAGCAGGTCAAGCTGATCGAAGGCCGATTCCTTTTCCGCCAGCAGGGTCTGGGTCCGGCGCTCCCGCTCCACGACGAAGCTCGCCAGGAAGGCGATCACGTAGAAGGACAGGATGTAGGTCACGATCCGGGTGAAGACGTATCCTGGACGATGCTCATAGAACTGGAGATGTACGTATTCTTCGACCGCGATGATGCCGTAATATTCCAGGTCGATGAGGAGTCCGTAGCAGACGCTGCATCCGGAGGCGATGATCATCCCTCCGCCCCGCCCGAGGAAAAACACGCTGTAGATGACGATCAAGGGGAAAAACACCGCATAGACGCTGACGACGCCGCCGGTGACATGAACCAGCCCGGTCACCAGGAGCACGTCCCCCAGGCTCTGCAGGTACACGTTCAGGCGCGCTTCGGTATGAAAGTGATGGAAAATCGCATAGGCGGCCGAAAGGGCGTAACCGGCGAAGATGACCGTCCCGAAGCCGGCAGTGGAGATCTCCGGCAGAAGGTCCCGCTCCCGAAACTGCAGGTAGAGGTACATCGCCAGGAGAAGCGTCGTGATGAGGAGACGGGAAAGCATCAGGATCCGCAGTCGGGTTGGCGTGCTCTCGTCTCTCAGCGCAAGCGGTTCGGTCATCCGGAAGGGTCCTTCCCGCCGTCCAGGGCGGCCGCCGTCGAGTTTTCATCGGGAAGCGGGCGGTGCTCCTGATTACTATGGGAAGGAGCTACCGATCAACAGGAACTTTTCCGGGGAATGGTGTAAAATGGATGCATGAAGCGTCCGCTCGCGCCGCTGCTCGCGTTCCAGATCGCCGGAATTCTCGTCGGTTCCCGCTTCGCTCCGCCCGAGGCGCTGATGCCGGCCGTACTGGCCGGCATTCTTCTGCTGCTCCTCGTCTTCCGCATCCGCCGCCGGAGCACGGCGGCTGCCTGGACGGCGGCCGCCGGGATGGCCGTCGCGGCAGCGATCCTCATCCAGGCCGCCCTTTACGGAACCCCGCCTCCCGACACGGTATCCCGCTTTGCGGGAAGGGAGCCGGTCACCGTTCAGGGGACGGTCTGCGAGCATCCCCGGCGCACGCCCGAAAGGACCGACCTGACGGTCTGCACCGCCCAGGCTCTCCGCGGCGGGACCTGGGAATCCGCAACGGGCAAGGTGCTGCTCTCCCTGAAGGATCCCGCGCCCCGCGATTCCATTTACGGCGATCACCTGCGCTTCCGTGCCCGCCTCCGGATTCCCTCTTCCTTTTACAACCCCGGCGGATTCGACGCGGAGCGCCGTCTCCGCCTGCAGGGCATCCGGGCCCGGGCCTCCCTGGCGGATCCCTCGGCGGTCGTCCTCATCCGCCGGGGTGCGGGAAACCCCGTCCGCGCCCGGCTGGAGTCCTTCCGGGAAGGGCTGAAGCACTTCATCTACAGGCATGCGCCCGGTCCCGAGCGGGAGGTGATCCAGTCGGTCATCCTCGGCGACGCGACGGAGATCCCGGAGGATGTGACGGAGGATTTCAACCGCACGGGAACATCCCACATCATCGCCATCTCCGGGTTCAACATCGGCATCATCGCCGCGTTTTTCTTCTTCCTGTTCCGGGCGGCGCTGTCCCGGTCGGAGAAGCTCCTTCTGGCCTTCCCGGTCCGCCCCGTGGCCATGGCCCTGACCATTGTGCCCGTCCTCGCCTTCACGCTGATCGCCGGAGCGGGCATCTCCGTCGTCCGGGCCGCCGTCATGGTGCTGGCCTTCACGGCTGCCCTCCTGATCGGCCGGGAGCGGGACCTGTACAACGCCCTGGCCCTGGCGGCCGTCATCATCCTGGCAGTCTCGCCGGGGTCCCTCTTCGACGTGTCCTTCCAGCTCTCCTTCGCCGCCGTGGCGTCCATCCTGTTCGTCACGCCCCGGCTCGCCCTCTGGATTCCCCGACCGGACCGGGAAAAGGGCTCTCCCGCCACCCGTCTCTTCCGGATAATCATCTACCAGGCCTCCCTGTTCACAGCCGTAACGCTGGCGGCCATGCTGGGGACCCTTCCGCTGGTGGCCTTCCACTTCAGCCGGGTCTCCCTGATCGCCATGGCGGCCAACCTGCTCGTCGTGCCGATCCTGGGTCTGTTGGCAATCCCGCTCTGCACGCTCCTGATCCTGGCGTACTTCTTCTCCGAAGGCCTGGCGGCCGTCCTGACCTCCGCGGCGGCCCTGCTGGTCAAAGTCTCCCTGGCCCTGCTGTCTCCGCTGGCATCCGCCTCCTGGGCGTCCGTGTACGTACCCACACCCGACCTGTTTCAGGTGGCCGCTTATTATGTCCTCCTGGCCGCCGCGATCCTGTCCCTGGAGATCCTGGCCGAACGAAGGGGCCGGCCGCCTGACGGCGCTCCCAAGGCGGGGGAGAACCCCTTGAACCGAACGCTAGCCCCCTTCGCCTGGACCGCCGCGATCTGCGTTCTGCTCCTCCTCCTGCAGGGCTCGTATCTCCTGCTCGCAGACCGTCGGGCCGGCACGCTCCGGGTCACCGCCGTCGACGTCGGCCAGGGAAGCGCCACCCTCCTCCGCCTCCCCCGGGGAACCCGCGTTCTCGTGGACGGCGGCGGCGTGCACGGCGTGTCCCGTTTCGATACGGGGGAGCAGGTCGTTGCCCCGTTCCTGTGGCACGAGCGGATCCTCCGCGTCGATGTCGTCGTCCTGTCCCATCCCCACCCGGACCACATGGGCGGACTGCCCTTCATCCTGGAGAACTTCCGGGTCCGGGAGTTCTGGACGACCGCCGAGGCCGCCTCCTCCCCGGACTTCCTTCCGCTGCGCCGGATTCTCGATGCCCGGGGCATCGCTCTCCGGACCATGAACTCCGCCTCGGAGCCGATCCTCCTCGACGGCGTACGGTTCGAGTTCCTCCATCCGTCCCGCCCGGCCGGGCAGCGAATCGCCGGGGAATCCCGTTACGAAGACGCCAACGACACGTCCCTTGTCCTCCGCCTGGTCCTGAACGAGGTCGGCGTGCTGATGCCCGGCGACATCTCGGGGAAAGTCGAAGAAGATCTGGTCCGCTCGGGACGAAACCTCGCCGCAGCGGTCCTGCTGGCCCCCCACCACGGTGCCCGCTCCTCCGGCAGCCTCCCTTTCCTGTGGAGCATCGCCCCGAAGATCGTCATCGCCAGCGCCGGCCGGGACAACCTCTTCGGCCATCCCCATCCGGATCTGCTCGAGCGCTGCCGGGCCGCCGGTGCGGCAGTCTACCGGACGGACCGCTCCGGCGCCGTGACGGTCACGACGGACGGGCGAAAGATCGAGGTCGATACGTTTCTGAAGAACGGCCCGAGGGCCGGAGGGACTTCCTGAGCCTGCGGCACCCCGCTCCCGGGAAAGCCCTCCTCCCATCCAGGCCAGTCCCAGAATGCGGTTGCCTTTCCCTGGCATCTGTGTTAGGAATCCGCTCTTTGAGAAAAAGGGTTTGGTTGCGCCATGGAAACCATCAGTGCCATCCGGGGCTTCAAAGACATCCTGCCCGCCGAGGCAGGCCAGTGGCTGTTCGTCGAAGAGCAGGCACGCCGGGTGTTCCACGCCTTCGGCTTCCGGGATATCCGCATCCCGATACTTGAAAAAACGGAGCTTTTCGCCCGAGGGATCGGCGAGACTACGGACGTCGTCGAGAAGGAGATGTACTCCTTCACCGACCGGGGGGACGAGTCGCTGACCCTGCGGCCGGAGGCGACCGCCGGGGTCGTCCGGGCCTATATCGAACATGCCCTGTATGCCGCCGAACCGGTGGCCCGGCTCTACACGATCGGCCCCATGTTCCGCCGCGAGCGACCACAGAAGGGACGCTACCGCCAGTTTTACCAGATCGACGCCGAGATCCTGGGCCTCGACGACCCCCGGGTGGACGCCGAACTGATCCTGATGTTGACCCACTTCCTCAAAGCGGTGGGGCTCACGAATTCCCACGTCGAGATCAACTCGCTGGGCTGCCCCCTGTGCCGCCCGGCCTTCCGGTCGGCCGTGGTCACCCACCTGCAGGGGCGGGAGGAGGAGCTCTGCGGGGACTGCCGGCGGAGGATCGACACCAACCCCCTGCGGGTCTTCGACTGCAAGATCGAGTCCTGCCGGGCCGCTGTCGAGCATGCACCCCGCCTGGCCGACTTCCTGTGCAATGAGTGCCGGGCACATTTCGCGACCGTCCAGGAGTCCCTGAGCTTGTTCGGCGTGCCCTTTTCCATCAACGACCGGATGGTCCGGGGCCTCGACTACTACACACGGACGACCTTCGAGGTGACCACGGACGTCCTGGGCGCCCAGAACGCGGTCGTCGGCGGC
Organism: Syntrophaceae bacterium; assembly: GCA_013177825.1. Taxonomy (NCBI): domain Bacteria; kingdom Pseudomonadati; phylum Thermodesulfobacteriota; class Syntrophia; order Syntrophales; family Syntrophaceae; species Syntrophaceae bacterium. Next base: position 356,505 of record JABLXX010000002.1, on the reverse strand, counting down.
GGCCGCTACGACGGGCTCGTGCAGCAGCTGGGAGGACCGGACATCCCGGGGATCGGCTTCGCCATCGGCTTCGAGCGCCTCGTCTCGCTGATGCCAAGGGGGGCTGAGGACTTCCGGCGGACGCCGGCACTGTTCATCGCCGCGCTGGGCGCCGAGGCCCAGAAAATCGCCTTCGAGCTGGCGAACCGCCTGCGCCTGGAGGGCGTCGAAGTCGAGATGGATTACGCAGGAAAAAGCCTGAAGAGTCAGATGAAACGGGCCGACAAACTCGGCTGCCGTTATGCATTGATTATCGGAGACCGGGAGATCGCCGAAAAAAGCGGCGTCTTCCGGGATTTAAAAAACAGTTCGCAGACCCCGGTTCCTCTCGACCTTGCGAGCATCACCGGGAAAATGGAAGCATTGCAAAGAGGAGTAGAAGACCTTGTCTGATTTCATTACCGTGCAAAAGAGGACGCATTACTGCGGCCAGGTATCGGCCGCGGACCTTGGAAAATCCATTGTGCTCATGGGCTGGACCCACCGGAGACGGGACCACGGCGGCGTCATCTTCGTGGACCTGCGGGACCGGGAAGGGCTCGTCCAGGTGGTGTTCAACCCGGAGACGAATCCCGATTCCCACCAGGTGGCTCACCGCATCCGGAGCGAGTTCGTCCTCGCCGTCCGGGGAACGGTTCGCCGCCGGCCCGAAGGCATGGAAAACCCGAACATGAAAACGGGCGAAGTGGAGGTCCTGGCGGACGAACTGGAGATCCTCAACGAGTCCAAGACCCCTCCCTTTCCGCTCGAAGCGGACGCCGAGGTCTCCGAGAACGTGCGCCTGCGCTACCGCTACCTGGACCTGCGCCGGACGAATCTCCAGCATAACATCATCCTCCGCAGCCGCGCCGCTGCGGCCACGCGGGAATATTTCCACGGGCAGGGCTTCATCGAAGTGGAGACGCCCGTCCTGACGAAGAGTACGCCCGAAGGGGCACGGGATTACCTCGTCCCCAGCCGGGTGAACCCGGGAATGTTCTATGCCCTGCCCCAGTCGCCGCAGATCTTCAAGCAGCTCCTGATGGTGTCGGGGTTCGACCGCTACTACCAGATCGTCAAGTGCTTCCGCGACGAGGACCTCCGGGCGGACCGGCAGCCGGAGTTTACCCAGATCGACCTGGAGATGTCCTTCATCGAGGAGAACGACCTCATCGCCGTCATGGAGGGCTTCATGGCCCACCTGTGGCGGACGTGCCTGGGGATCGAACTGACCATCCCCTTCCCGAGGATTCCCTACCGGGACGCCATCAACCGCTTCGGCAAGGACAGCCCGGACACGCGCTTCGCTCTGGAACTGCGGGATCTGACGGACGTCCTGCGAGCGTGCGGCTTCAACCTGTTCCAGGAAGTCGCCTCCGTCGGCGGCGTGATCAAGGCGATCAAAATCGAGGACAACCGGAAGCTGTCCCGCAAGGACCTGGACGAGCTGAGGGACTACGTCGCCGATTTCGGCGCCAAGGGACTGGCCTGGGCACGGGTGAACCCCGACGGCTGGACATCTCCCATCGCCAAGTTCCTCAAGCCCGAAGAGATGAAAGCCGTGGAGGAACGCATGGAGGTAAAGGAAGGCGACCTGATCGTCTTCGTCGCCGACAAGCCGGGGATCGTCCACGACTCGCTCGGCAACCTCAGAATATACGTAGCCCGCAAACTGGGGCTCATCGAGCCGGGACGGTTCGCCTTCAACTGGATCACCGAGTTCCCGCTCATGGAATACAGCGAAACGGAAAAACGGTTCGTCTCCACCCATCATCCCTTCACATCGCCGGTGATGGAAGACCTGCCTTTCCTCGAATCGGATCCCGGAAAGGTCCGCGCCCGGGCCTACGACCTCGTGCTCAACGGGTCGGAGATCGGCGGAGGAAGCATCCGGATCCACCGCCAGGAGGTACAGGCTCTCATTTTCAAGGCCCTGGGATTCAGCGAGGAAGACGCGAGACAGAAATTCGGGTTCCTTCTGGACGCCCTGGAATTCGGTACGCCTCCCCACGGGGGCCTCGCTTTCGGCTTCGACCGTCTCATCATGATGATGACGGGGACCGAATCGATTCGCGACGTCATCGCCTTCCCGAAGACCCAGAAGGCGACCTGCCTCCTCACCGACGCGCCGTCGCCGGCGAGCATCGGGCAGCTGATGGAGCTGTCGCTGAAGATCGTCCAGTAAGGCAACCAGGCGCAGAACCCTTTTCCGACGGGAGACCCATACCATGGCAAAATGGAATAAATACAGGAAGGTGCTGGATCACGAGCACTCGAAGTTCTGGAAGTACGAGCTGAAGGACATCGACGAGCCCAACCTCCAGAAGGAAGTTTTTCCCTACGAAGAGGTCTGCCGGATCGACTTCGATCACAAGATCGTGACGATCAACCCGGCGGACGACATCTTCATCACCGACACGACCTTCCGGGACGGCCAGCAGTCCCGGCCGCCCTACACGGTCCAGCAGATCGTCGATCTCTTCACGTTCATGCACCGCCTCGGGGGTCCCCGCGGGGTCATCCGGCAGACGGAGTTCTTCCTTTACAGCAACCGGGACCGGGAGGCGGTGGAGCGATGCCAGGCCCTGGGATTCGCCTTCCCGGAGGTGACCGGATGGATCCGGGCGGCCATCGACGACGTGCACCTGGTCAAACAGGCCGGGCTGAAGGAAACCGGAATCCTGACCTCCGTATCGGATTACCACATCTTCCTGAAGCTTAATAAAACCAGGCGACAGGCCATGGATGGATACCTGGGCATCGTGAAGGCCATTCTCGATGCGGGGATCAAACCCCGGTGCCACTTCGAAGACATCACCCGGGCGGACATCTACGGATTCTGCATCCCCTTCGCCATCGAATTGATGAAGCTTCGCGAGGAGAGCGGCATCGACGTCAAGATCCGGCTCTGCGACACCATGGGCTACGGTGTGACCTATCCCGGCGCCTCTCTGCCCCGGAGCGTCGAGAAGCTCGTCAGGGCCTTCATCGAGGACGCGGGCGTGCCGGGGGACCTCCTGGAATGGCACGGCCACAACGACTTTCACAAGGCCCTGATCAACGCCACCACGGCCTGGCTCTACGGCTGCAGCGCCGCCAACGGCACGCTTCTCGGGCTGGGCGAGCGGACAGGCAATCCGCCCGTCGAGGCCCTCATCATCGAGTACCTCTCCCTGACGGGGGGAACGGACGGCATCGACACGACGGTCATCACCGAAATCGCCCAGTACTTTGAAAAGCAGGTGGGATTCAAGATCCCTGTCAACTACCCCTTCGTGGGAGCCGACTTCAACGTGACCCGGGCGGGAATCCACGCCGACGGCCTGATCAAGTGCGAGGAGATTTACAACATTTTCAACACGGCGAAACTCCTCAAGCGGCCCATCACGCCCATGGTTTCGGACGTCTCCGGGAAATCAGGAATCGCCTTCTGGATCAATTCCGCCCTGAGTCTCGACGGAGACAACACCGTCGACAAGCGCCACCCCGGCGTCTCCAAGATCCACAAGTGGATCGCCGACCAGTACGACGCCGGCCGGGTGACCAGCATTTCCCACGAGGAGATGGACCGGCTGGTGCGCAAGTACCTGCCGGAACTGTTCATGTCGGAACTGGACAAGATCAAGCACCGCGCCGCCCAGGCAGCCCTGGCGGTACTGCAGAAAGCCCTCGAGCACCCGGCCATGAAGACCATGAAACCGGAACTCCAGGAACCCGTCATGGAGAAGGTCCTGGAGGAGCATCCGTCCATCCAGTTCGCCTACGTGGTGGACATGAACGGACGGAAGACGACGCGGAACATCACCGGCCTGGCGGACCGTGCACGGTACGAGCACTACGGCGTCGGAACGGACCAGTCCGACCGGGACTGGTTCATCCGGCCCATCCAGACGGGCAAGTGCCACGTCACGAACTTCTACATCTCCAAGATGACCGGTGCGCTGTGCATCACCGTCTCGGCTCCCATCGTCGACGAACAGGACGAGATGGTGGGCGTTTTCGGGCTGGACATCAAGTTCGAGGATTGGGTCAAGCGGGCCGAGGACATGGCCGAGGCGACGCAAATCGCCCTGAAGGCCGAGTACGAGGAGAAGATGAAGAGCGACCGCTGGCTCTGAAAAAACGAGACCGATTTGAGTTTGCACAGGAAGGGGGACAGGCGTGAGTCTGTCCCCCTTTTGTCTTTTTTAAGCGAGTCCGCACAATGCCCGCAGGCAAGGCGTGCAAGTCCGGAGGAATGAGGCGTACTCTTTCGTGCGTCGAATGACGACGGATGAAGCGCAACACGGCATCCGGGCATGTTCCGGACCCGCTGCTACCCTTCGTCCACCAGCCACTCCTCGTACGGTCTCTCCCTGGTCCCCTGATACCGGGGAGCCAGTTCCCGGATGAAGCGGGAGGGCTGGACAATCATGGAGCCCATGCCCCGCCGGTAGTCCGATACGGGATAACAGAGATAGAGCTGGTCTTTCGCCCGGGTGGAGGCCACGTAGAAGAGGCGCCGCTCCTCCTCCACCCCGCCCTCGTCGTCCAGGGCGCGTGCCAGGGGGAGCATGCCCTCGGCGCACCAGATCAGGAAGACGGTGGACCACTCGAGCCCCTTGGCCTGGTGGATCGTGCTGAGGGTGATCTTGTCCGTCTCCGCCTTCGCGCTCACGTCTTCCTTCTCCAGGTTCGTCAGGAGCGCCAGCTCGTTCAGGAAATCCTCCAGCCGCTCGAACCCTCCCGAGAAGTTCGCCAACTGCTGCAGATCTTCTTCCCGGAAATTCGCCTCCGGGTACAGCTCGTAAAGATGGTCCCGGTATCCCTCTTCCAGGATGAGGCCGATGAGGTCTGCGACCGTAGCGTCGCCGGCCTGCTCCCGGAGGCGCCGCATGACCTCCCGGAAGCGCTTCAGTCCCGGCAGGGCGGTCCGGGTGGCCCCCTTCAGGAAGGCCTCCGACTCCAGCGCCGCCAGCGGCTCCGGCTGGGACGAAACGAAGCGCCAGACCTTCTCCGCCGCGACCTTCCCGAGGCCTCCGTACAACGGCAGGACGCGCTTCCAGGCCAGTTCATCGCCCGGGTTGGCCAGGATCCGCAGGTATGCCGTCACATCCTTGATGTGAGCCTGCTCGAAGAACCGGATACCCGAGCGGATCTCGAAGGGAATCCCCCGCCGGGTCATCTCCATTTGCAGCTCCATGGAGTGATAATGGGCCCGGTACAGGACGGCGATGTCCTTGAGCGGCGTCGATCCCTCGAGTTCGAGGATGCGCTGGACGACGAACTGGGCCTGCTGGAGCACCGACGACGCCGTGGCCAGGACGGGCTTTACGCCTTCCGTACGGACGGCCCGCAGGATCTTCTCGAACTGGTTCTCGTTGTTCCGGATGCTCAGGTTCGCCAAGTGCAGGATCTCCGGCGTGCTGCGGTAGTTCGTCTCCAGGCGGTATACCCGGCAGTCCGGGTAGCGCTCCGGGAAGCGGAGGATGTTATGGAAGTCGGCCCCCCGGAAGGAATAGATGCTCTGCGAATCGTCGCCCACCACCATCAGGTTCCGGTGGCCCGAGGCCAGCAGGTCCACCAGTTCCGCCTGGATAACGTTCGTGTCCTGGTACTCGTCCACAAGGACGTGGAGGAAACGGTCCCGGTACTCCCCGAGCGCCTCCGGGTGCTCCACCAGGAGTTGCCGGACATTGAGGAGAAGATCATCAAAGTCCATGGCCTGGAGCTTCCGCTTCCGCTCGCGGTAGCGTCCGGCCACCGCGACGATGTCGTCGGTCCGGGAGATGAAGTAGGGATGGCGGCTGAAGACGACATCCCCGACGGGGGTGTCGGTGTTGGCCGAGAAGCTCAGGATTCCCTGGACGACCTCCGCCTTGGGAAACTTCTCCGAGCTTTTTTTCAGGTCCAGCTCGGCGATGCAGGCCTTGACGAGGGAAACCGCGTCTTCGGCGTCCAGGATGGAGAAGCTCCGCTCGTAACCCAGGCGATCGGCATGGCGACGGAGAATCCGGTGCGCCACGGAGTGGAACGTGCCCCCCCAGAAGCGCTCCAGCTCCAGCCCGAGGAGGGACCGGACCCGGGAGAGCATGGACCAGGCGGCCTTGTTCGTGAAGGTGGCCAGGAGAATCCGGTTGGGCGGTACGCCCGTTTCGATGAGGCGGGCCACCCGGTAGGTCAGGGTCCGGGTTTTGCCGCTCCCGGCACCGGCAATGACGAGCAGCGGGCCGCTCTCTTCGAGGACGACCCCCCGCTGTTCGTCATTGAGTTCCTTCCCGTAGTCGATCTTCCTGGACACCGGTGCCTCCCGCAAGCGGAGCCGTCCGGACGGACGAAAGACTTCCGCTTATCCCTCCCGACAACCCGAAATCAGGCCTGCAGGGCCTGTTTGACGGCCTCCACGGTGTCCTTGCTGCTCAGGGACACGAAGGTTTTCAGGAGCCCCTCCTTCCCGTAGAAGCCGATCAGCGGTGCCGTCTTGGCGTTGTAAGTCTCCAGGCGGAAGGAGATGGCCTCCTCTGTTTCGTCGGCCCTCTGGATCGTAGGGCTGCCGCATTTCTTGCAAGCGCCGTCCGGGCCGGGGGGATTGCTCTTGACGTTGTAGATCTCCTGGCAGTCGGGGTTCGAGCAGGTCCGCCGGGTGGTGAGGCGGTCCAGGATCACGTCCCTCGGCACCTCCAGGTTCGCCACGAAGTCGAGGCGGATCTTCAGGCCGGCCAGCAGGGTTTTCAAGGCCTCCGCCTGGGGGATCGTGCGGGGGAAGCCGTCGAGGATGAATCCCTTCGCGCAGTCCGGCTCCTGCAGGCGGACTTCCATGAGCTTCATGATGAGGCTGTCCGGCACCAGGTCGCCCCGGTCCATGTAGGCCTTGGCCTCTTTCCCGAGGGGCGTTCCTTCCTTCACGGCAGCCCGCAGGATGTCACCCGTGGAGATCTGCACGGAGCCGTCGAACTCCGTCAGCAGTTTGGCCACCGTTCCCTTGCCGGCCCCGGGGGCTCCCAAAAGGATGATTCTCATAACATAACCTCCCGATATTTCGTAAAAACATGGTGTCCGGACGATTCCGGAAACAGGTGCCCCTATAGCGGATGAATGGACGGCCGGTCAAGTGAAATGGCATCAGCGGTCCATCGGTTCTTGACAGTACCCGATACACCCTCTATATAATTATTCGCATTATGGAACAGAAACGATTCGGATCGGTACAGTTCATTCCCGGCAAGAACGGTGGCAAGTATCCTTACTGCAACTCCCTGTTCGTCGAGGAAGCGGGAATCATCATCGACCCTTCCTCAAACCGGAAGATTCTGCAGGACCTCCGCGACCGGGACAAGGTGAATGCGGTCTGGCTCAGCCACTTCCACGAGGATCACTTCGGAAAGATCGACGTCTTCGACGGTATGCCCATCTGGATCTCCGAACGGGACGCTCCTCCGATGGCGGGCATTTCCGTTTTTCTCGACTGGTACGGTATCGACGGCATCGAGGAACGGGAATACTGGCAGCGTTTCATGGAGGAGCATTTCCATTACCGCCCCCTCAAGCCCTCACGCTTCTTTCAGGATGGAGAAGTCATCAACCTGGAATCGGAACAGGTGGAGGTGATCCCCACACCGGGGCATACACCGGGCAATCTGTCCTTTTTCTTCCGGAACTCGAAGGTTCTTTTTCTTGGAGACTATGACCTGACCTCCTTCGGCCCCTGGTACGGTGACCGCTATTCCAGCATCGAGAAAACCCTTGAGTCCATCCGCCTGCTTCGGGAGATTCCCGCCGACGTGTGGCTGACCAGCCACGAGACCGGCGTCTTTACGAGTTCGCCGGGCCCCCTGTGGAGTCGTTACGAAGAAGTGATCTTCGAGCGGGAGCGGAAAATCCTGGCCTTGCTTAAGAATCGGCGAACTTTACAGGAGATTGTGAGCGCCTGGATCTGTTACGGCAAACCCCGGGCCCCCAAGGCCTTCTTCGATTTTGCGGAAGGAGCCCTGATCAGAAAGCATTTGGAGTACCTGCTGAAACGGGGACTCATCCGGCGCAAAGGCGAGCATTATATCCAGAACTGAAGCCGGCGTACAAGGAAGGAGGCCTGATGTTTTACGCGGCCGTCCCCTTCCACGGCGCCAGGTGATCCCACCGCGAGCATTATGATATTTGTCGATGAAGCACTCAACCGCATCCTGAACGCCATAACGCCCTTGGGCCTGGAGAGGGTCGGCATTCTCGACGCCCTGGGACGGGTCCTCGGAGAGGATGTGGCGGCCCCCCGGAACATCCCGCCGAAAGACAACTCCGCCATGGACGGCTACGCCCTGCGGTGGAAGGACACCTTCGGCGCCTCCCCGAAAAGCCCGGTAATCCTGAAGGTGATCGAGGATCTCCCGGCGGGGGCCGTGCCGAAGAAAAAGGTCGGTCCGGGACAGGCGACACGGATCATGACGGGGGCCCCCCTGCCCGCGGGCGCCGACGCCGTCCTTCGGGTCGAGGACACGGAGAAAGACGGAAACAGCGTCCGCATCCTGGTACCCGTCCAGGAAGCCCAGGACATCCGCCGGGCCGGCGAAGACGTCAGAGAGGGAGAGACGGTCATCCGTCAGGGTGAGGTCATCCGTCCCGCCGAGATCGGCATGCTGGCATCTTTAGGGCGCTCATTCGTCTCCGTCCATCAGCGGCCCCTCGTGGCCATCCTGGCGACGGGGGATGAGTTGGCTGAGATCGACGAGCCCGTGACGCCCTGGAAGATCATCTCCAGCAACAGCTACTCCTCGGCCGCCCAGGTGGCGGCCTGCGGTGCCGTGCCGCTGATGATCGGCATCGCCCGGGACACCCGGGAAGACCTCACGGCCAAGTTCCGCATGGCCCTACGGGCCGATGTGATCCTGTCGTCGGGCGGAGTCTCCATGGGCGACTATGACCTGGTGAAAGACATCCTGCGGAGCGAGGGGAACCGGATCGAGTTCTGGCAGGTCGCCATGAGGCCGGGAAAGCCGCTGGCCTTCGGCGAGATGGATCATGTTCCCCTCTTCGGCCTCCCAGGCAATCCGGTTTCGTCCATGGTCTCCTTCGAGCAGTTCGTCCGGCCGTCCCTCCTGAAAATGGCGGGCCACCGGCGCCTCTTCCGCAAGACCGTCCAAGCCGTCACAATGGAGGACATCAGGAAAGGCAAAGGGGTGCGGACGTTCCTGCGGGCCCGCCTGGAGCGGGAAGATGCCCGCGTCGTCGTCCGGACGACCGGTGAACAGGGATCGGGAATCCTCAAGTCGATGGTCCAGGCGAACGGCCTTATCGTCATCCCGGAGGACATCACCCTGGTCAAGGCAGGCAGCGAGGTCACGGTGCAGGTCATCGATGACGGCTGGTGGGCGACGGAGCGGCCGGAATATCTTTGAAAGCAAGAGCGTTTCTGCTATAAAGCCAAGCGCGCGGAAGTGCCAAGGTCACTGGTGGGCCTCCCGGACTTCAAATCCGGAGTGAGGGGCTAGACACCTCTCAGGTGGGTTCGATTCCCATGCACTTCCGCCATTTTTTTCGTAAAATCCGCAAATTCGCGAAGGTTCAACGTTAACCAGCCTTTAACCTGCATTGCGTTACACTACTGAAGGTCTCAACGCCCCACACCGGATTTGAAAAGCGTCCGTGGGCCTCTTATCCAGTTCATCTACCAAAGTGGTATAATCAATCTGCAATGATCTGACATCATAACCATTTGAAAGATTCGTCAATTTAATAGAAGTGTCGGATTACTTTACAGAAAGTATTTTGAACGCAATATATTGCAATATATAATTTTTCGCTGATTCACGACCCTCATAATCCATTAAGTCTGTCGGCAATCTTTACAATATTGTTCTATCTCACATAGCAATCTTTCACGCTCTATCTAGCGTTTTATCATCATATCAGTAAGTTGAAGATCTGGCATGAAAAATGATTAGGAAAAGATGGGTTATATTGCTTTATAAATATGCTCCGGCAGAGCCGGAGGTATTGCGATTGCTGGCCCATCAAAGGGGCCTGAACGCGATCGTAAAGTAAAAACACTCATATCATCGGATCGTTACGATGACATTTTTCCTGATCAGCTACGGCACAACATCAACGGCACATTCCCGGAATTGTCAAACCCTGGGAGTCTCCCGGCAAACCCGGGGATTTACTCAGGAGAAATGATTTCTCCAAGCTGCTACAGATATGCGTTAGAAGTGCAATTAGATCGTTTAACAAGCAATTGCCCTATTTTTCCCCATGCCTCATATCGATAATTCCATGCATTTTTTGTTTAAACATAAACCATGTAAGGAGGTGAAACATGAGAATGAAACGGTTCGTTTTAGTATGGTTTTTATGTCTCTCTCTGATTTTTTCAACAGCCGTTCTAGGTCATGCATACAGCAGCATTCTGACTTTCGGAGACAGCCTTTCTGATAACGGGAATGCTGACGGCTTCGGTATCATGAACTTTTCCAATGGACCAGTCTGGGTTCAGTATCTGGCCAGCCCCACCTATCTGAACGTGCCACTCTTTGATATGGCATTTGGAGGTGCAACAACCGGATATGACAATCCAGCTGCGGGACTGGCGTATACCGGCTTGAACTGGCAGGTGGACTATTATTTGGACAATTTTGGCAGCATGATATCCAGCAATATCTTGGTGACCGTCTGGGCAGGTGCCAATGATCTGTTCCAAGGCAGAGATCCTTATGTTGCTGCCGAAAACGTTGAGCTTGCGTTACAGAATCTTGCCGCGGCAGGCTTCCAGAATTTCCTCGTCATGGGCCTCCCGAATGTGGGCACAACTCCTGAATTTAGAGGAACCGCGTATGAATCGGCAGCAACACTTTGGTCCCAATATTTCAACATGTTTCTTGCTGCTAATGTGGCCGATTTAAGAGGTATTTATCCGGGAAACCATTTCTACACTCTTAACACATTCGATTTGCTGAATGCCGTGATAGCGAACCCAGGAATATATGGATTTGATAATGTCACGGATGAATGGCTCTACCGAGAAGCCGGAGACACAAGCACCTATTTGTTCTGGGATGGCGTACACCCCACAACAGAAGCCCATCTCATGCTTGCGAATTACGCCATGGCCGCCGTCCCCGAACCCGCTACCATGCTGCTTCTTGGTCTTGGACTGATGGGGCTGGTCGGAGCGAGGAGAAAGTTCAAAAATTAAAACACAATATAAATGCTTTTAACAAGGAGGTTAGGTTATGGAAGATCGTTCTGACAAGACCAGAAGAAGTAATCGAGACCGCAGGGAATTCAGGGATCCAAATTATACAGGAGCAGAACGTAGAAGTGGCTTGGATAGGCGATCTGGCGACGACAGTAGGCGCTCTCGTTAGAAAAAACTTCAGATTAACCCATACCCCGTTTCAGAGAATGATAAAGGCAGGGCCACTTGACCCTGCCTTTTCATTATGAGTGATAACGATGAGCAGTGTAATATAGTATTAAATGGCAACGTTGAAAAACAAATAGTGCGGGAAGTTATGTCTCCTGGCAGTCTTTACGATTGCTGTTATTTATATTGATTATTTTCCCTTCTAGAAGTCTCCTTGTCAATCGGCATTGAAAAGGTAGTGTCAAGAATCTTTCGCTTTTGTAGTGGCAGTGCCCGAGGGAGTTTAGATTGCCTCCACAAGGTCAATGGCTTCATCCAAGTCCTGTTCTCTGAGCAGATCCATGTTCCGGTACCGTCGTGATCCCCATTGGGTGTCGGCCATGTCAATGGTCACCGAAAAATGACCCCCTGGTTTGTCAATGTCCGCCTTCAAAGTCCCATTTTCGTCGGAATAAGATGTCCCCTGTCCGTCGTGCTATTTCAAAAAAGCGAAAGTTTTTTACGTTATCTCAGTTTAGAAATGCCTATATAATTGCCAAAAGAAATAAAATAGGCAGGGCTATTAAACCCTGCCTTTCAACAATAAACCCAAAGAGATTTCTTATTTCTCAAACTTCCTTCTTGCTCCTGCCAATCCCATTAACCCAAAACCAAGAAGCAGCATGGTGAAGGGTTCGGGAACCTGATTAAGGGGATGTGTTATGATTTCATAATTTTCCCAATTTGATAGTTTGCTATCATTAAAAGCTCCATATTCACCACCATTGTAATTGATTGTTGCCCAATCCAATAAATTATCGTTAAGATAAACACGAATATCAAATGAGAATGGTGTATCGGCATAACTTTCGGAAAAATAAATATACCATGCAAGATCATCTCTTTCAGCACCTGAACCTGAAACCTGGTTTGTGGAATCAAACGAGCCTGTCCAATCTGTTATCTCGGTATTGTAATCGTTTAACAATCTGAAACCGTCCATGCCGGGAGACTCAAAAACAGGATCGGATGATGTTTCAATAATATAATTAAAATTGCCAACACCCCATTCTCCTATGTAAAGCGGACCCGCATGTGAAATACAAGGAAAGAGAATCATAAGGGAAATAAATACGACCAAAATGATTGAACGAATAGATTTAATCATCTCGCTTACCTCCTAGCAATCTTTTTTTTAGTGACAAGCAACGACGCGGCGATGAAAGCAATAAATATTCCACTCTTGGAAGCCTTGAATATTATTTTAATAATTATTAGGATGCATTTTTCATTTTATCAACAGTGTAAATAAAAACGACGATGCTCGTAACTGTCAACACAAGTAGAGGAGGAGTATATGACAACAAATACAACCCTTTATCGAAATATTACAGGATGTCGTTGTGTAAACAATCCCGACAGTTAATTGCCCTAACACATGTGTTGCGCCGTAACCGGTTTATGTAAACCAAGATTCTCTTCATTTCTCTTTTTTTAATTAAATATTGAGAAGATTGTCAATCAGGATAAAAGACAAGTACAGAAACTTTTTCGAGTTTACTTCTTTACGATTTTTCCTTTGATATCGACAACTTATCATTCCAGAAGTCTTCGCTTCGCTTCCAACTGAACACTAGTGCACCGTTTTACACTGTCCCTCCTGGCATGATCCGTTATCATTTGTACCTCGTTGAGCGAATACCCTTTTTCGTTCACGAAAGACGAACACGACGAGTGCTTCAAGCCCGAATACATGTCGATCTCGACCCCGACTTTCCGACACGCGCAGAGCCAGAGAACTCGCATGGTAAATGCGAAGAGTGCTTCCCTTCATGTTTCCAGCGCAGATTCACGAAAAAGAAAGGGCTGTCCATCCTGATTGGCATGCTGGCAATGATCCTCTTGAACTCTGAATGACACGGGATCAGATGCTGACGCTTCGTCTTCGTCTGCTGAATGAGCTGTTTCGCAGAGAAAGTCCTTCGGATGTGGAATGCATCGACGTCCTTCAAATAATCGATTCTGTATGTCAATCGGGATTGACTTGACGGACGTAAACCGCTGAAAGGGTTTCGCATAGACAGGCAGTAACCATTTCTTATACTTCCTCTATACCTCCAAAGTTAGAATCATTTCAGAGACAATGTATTTAAGAAATAAAAGGAGGTTCGTATAATGAGAAAAATATTTTTATCGATTGCATTTATTTTCATATTATCCGCTTCGGTTTTTACCGCCGGTTTTGAACCCGGAGTCAACGTTCGAACCATTGAAAAGGACGGTGTGGAAATTACGTGGGTTCTTGTCAATTACGAAAACGCTTCCGAGATTACCTGTATGGATAAGTCCGGTTCTTAGTTCAAACTGCCCTTGAAAGAAATCAGAAGGATCACTTACGTTTCCGGACAGAGCTATATGACCGGAGGAGGAACGAAACTTCCTGTTGTGAGTTTCGAAATGATCAACGGGCAGACCGTGCTGGGCGGTCTCAGCCAGCAGGGAATCGCTAAAATCGATATGGGCTATACAGGCAGAAGGAATCTCCGGCTGACGGATGCCCGATATGAATTAGTCGAGGTAATTGAAGCGGGAAAAGCGGATGCGAACGGGCAAATGAAGGTCCGACTGATCAAAGGCCAGATCATTACAGTCCCCGTAAAGAAATCCGATGTTCACAGCATCATATTTGAATAATAAATTGAATGTATAAAAAATATGGGTGCCAAGTGCTATCCGGTAAATCCTCCGCCTGTCGGCTTGTATCAGCGACCGGGTTGGCTGCTGTTCCAAATATATGGACGTTGCTGAAAGCGTTTAAATCCTTGCAGAACCTTTCTGTATATTGAGGCGTAACGGAACATCAAGACAAAACAACTGTTTTATAAGATGGAGGATGGTTTTGAACGCAGCTAAGAATGGAAGCGCACTTTCTCGTGTTACTTTTTTTACAAATCTTAACGCATAATCGCTTGACTTTTTCCGAGAAATCATTCAAGCATCCCTGTCCAATCGGCCGTGGACACTCCCAAATACAACATACCCGTATGTAATCAATTCTTGTTTTGTCCAAGGACGTTGATTCAGTCCTATGGACATAAACGGGTTAAAAGCATTTCTGTGAATGGCTGGTGGATGGACATATTTACTTGCGAGAGGGTTTTTGCTCACTGATTCAAGGGTTATCCGAGGCATCATTCTTGTCAAATAGCTGATTGATATCGTTCGCTTTTTTTATTGGTATGTCATGGAATATTCAAATAAAACCAGAGAAGAGCTGATAGAAGAAATTAATGAACTTCGTCTTCAATTATCCGAAGTAACGAATCATACATCTTCAGAAAGCAGGAAGAATGGAGACTCGGCGACGTCTTTCTTTAAAAAATATCGCAGATTTCTTGACAAGGCAAATGAAGGGATTTTTGTTCTGCAGGAAGGTTGTTTCGTATTTGTCAGCCAAAAAATGGCTGCCATACTGGGGGCTTCCGTGGAGGTTCTGGAAGGGTTTCCCTTCGTGAATCATGTCTGGCCGGAAGACCGCGATTATGTTGTAGGCAACTACTGGAAGCGAGTCTATGGAGAGACGGCGCCTGATTTGTATGAGTTCCGGTTCATCGGCACAGACGGCAGGCCGACCTGGATCGTTCTCTCTGCAACAACCGGGCTGTCATGGAATGGAAAACCGGCGACATTATATCTGGTGACGGATATTAACGAGCGGAAACAGGCGGAAGAGCGACTGAAAGCGAGTGAGGAGCGATACCGTGAACTGAGTCTTGTCGATGAACTCACCCAGCTTTATAATGCAAGACATTTCTATCAGCAGCTGCAGTCGGAAATCGATCGTGTAAACCGGTACTGCGAGCCGCTGACCCTCCTTCTCCTCGATCTGGACAACTTCAAGGCGTTCAACGACACATACGGCCACGTCAACGGAGACGCGGTGCTATCAAGATTCGGGCAGGTCATGAAACGATGCCTGCGCCAGACGGACTCAGCCTTTCGTTACGGGGGCGAGGAATTTACCGTCCTTCTGCCCATGACCACCGCGAAAGACGGGGCAATCATGGCGGAGAGAATCCGGATGGAATTCAATAAAGAGAGGTTTTCTCCAAATTCGCACAAGGATATATGCATGACCGCAAGCATCGGCGTGGCGCAATATAAAATTGATGAGGACATGAAATCATTCATTCAGCGTGCCGACCAGCTTATGTATCTTGCAAAAAAGAATGGGAAAAACAGAGTTAGTTATAAATAGGAAACCATGGAAACAATTTAGGGAAAGAGTCCCCGGGCCGCCATGAGGATCAGCGTGTTCAAATTCGGCCAAGTCATGGCAGAGGCCATCTTCACTGCAAGCCGGTTCTTCGCATCCACCGCCAATCCCTTTCCGGAACTATCACTTTCAGTCGGTTCCGACTGGCTTGTTTCACTTCCATTCCACATATATAAAAACTTGACTTACGGGCGATGCGGCTGATCGTGCCGGTGTTTCTTTCGATACCGTTCGTCACATCCATGAGGGTCGGGCCGAAGGGCCGTCAGTTCAGACTCGGCTTGTACAGCTTGACCGGTTTTCGGCCCTGCTTTTTGCGAAGGCGCAGGTTGAGCATTTCCACGGCCACGGAAAACGCCATGGCAAAGTAGATGTATCCCTTCGGGACGTGAACGTCGAAGCCTTCCACGATCAAGGTGACCCCGACGAGGATCAGAAACGACAGCGCCAGCATCTTGATGGTCGGGTGGGCATCCACGAACGTACTGATCGGTTTGGCGGCAAACAGCATCACCCCGACTGCAACGATGATGGCGATGGCCATGATCGAAATATGCTGGGCCAGACCGACGGCGGTGATGACCGAATCCAGGGAGAAGACGATATCCAGGACGGCAATCTGAGCCAGAACAGCGGCCATGCCCGCTTTTGCGTGTGTGGGAGCGGATTCCTGAACACCCTCCAGGCTGTTGTGGATTTCATGGGTTGCCTTCGCCATCAGGAACAGGCCGCCGCCGATCAGGATCACGTCGCGTCCCGAAATCTCGATGCCGAACACGGAAAACCAGGGCTCCGTCAAACCGGCGACCCAGACGATCGAAAACAGAAGGGCCAGGCGCGTCAGCATAGCCAGGAAAAGCCCCGTATTCCTGGCCAGGTCGCGTTTTTTCTCGGGCAGGCGCCCGACAAGGATGGAGATGAAAATGATGTTGTCGATGCCCAGGACAATCTCCAGGGCCGTCAGAGTGCCGAGGGCGATCCACCCCTCGATTCCGGTCATCCAGGCAAACATGTCTTGTCTCCCGTGTCATTTTTTGCGAATCATAGGCTGCCAAGGACATTGGAGACAAGTGATTTTCGCCCGCTCCTGAACCTCCGGGTATCGGGGAAAGATCGCAGCGGACGGGAACGGAGAAAAGAACCGGCGCGAGTGATTCCATGAACAGATGTCTCATACGGGCAGCCATCGTTTTGCTTGGGCTGCTTGCCTCGTTTCCTCTGCCGGCGACGGGCCGGCCCGTCGGGCAATGGAAAATGCCGGCAAAAGGCGTTGAATACGCGGCCTTTCCCATACGCCCGTTGCCCGATAGCGGAGATCGGAGAATCCATGTCGTTCGCATCGATCCTGCACATGCAAAACTGAAACTGGCCCTCGCATCGGAACATGGCAACCGGATCCGCTCAACGGCTCAATGGTGCGCGGATCTCAATCTGGCTGTTGCGATCAATGCCGGAATGTTTCTTAAAGACTACCGGACCAATGTCGGATACCTCAGAAACAAAGCCCACATCCAGAACAGACGGTGGAACAGGAAGTACAACACGGCACTTGCCTTCGGCCCCAGGAAGAACGGGATTCCCAAGGCGATCTTGGTTGACCTCGACACTCCCGATTCAATGAAGCGCCTGGCTGACTACGATGCCGTGGTTCAGAATCTTCGTTTGATCAAGGGCAATGGAGTGAGCGTCTGGAGCAGGGAAGACAGGAAATGGAGCGAATCCGCCGTGGGCATGGACAAGGATGGGAGGATTCTCTTCCTGTTTTGCCGGTCCCCGCTGACCATGAGGAATTTCAACGAAACGGTCAAATCCCTCGACCTGGGCGTCATCCGGATGATGCACATGGAGGGAGGACCTCTGGCCAGCCTGTCGATCAGAACCAGGGATCTTGTCATCAACCTCGCGGGCAGCTATGAAACCGATCTGAGGCAGGATGACCGGAATATGCATCAATGGCCGATACCCAATGCAATCGGCGTTCAATTTTCGGAACATTGACTGCGGTTGATTCATATCAGTCCGTGATCGGAGACGGTAAGCGAGCCGTAGTGTATCTCTCGGAAGGACGGTCTTCTATGAGCAAATATTGGAATGAAAAGACAAAAAGCCTGGAGCCGTATACCCCCGGTGAACAGTTCAAGGACAGGAAATATCTGAAGCTCAATACGAACGAAAACCCATACCCGCCTTCGCCGCTGGTCATGGAAACCCTCCGGCAGGCCGTCAATTCCGACCTCCGGCTCTATCCCGACCCGAACAGCGAAGAGCTGAGAGCGACGATCGCCGGATATCACGGCCTGTCCACGGAACAGGTGTTCATCGGAAACGGCTCCGACGAGATCCTGGCCTTTGCGTTTGCCGCCTTCTTCTCTCCCGGCCGGGAGATTCTGTTTCCGGATATCACGTACAGTTTCTATCCGGTGTATGCCGATCTGTTTTCGATCCATTACCGCCTGGTTCCGGTGGACCCCGATTTCAATATCCCCGTGGAAAAATTCATGACCGGAAACGGCGGCATCATCATCGCCAATCCCAATGCGCCGACCGGGAAATGCCTGCCGCCTGCAGCATTGCGGCAGGTCATTGAGTTTAACAATACCCTGGATAACGTGGTCCTGATCGACGAAGCATACATCGATTTCGGAGGAGAATCCGCCGTTGAACTGGTCCATGAATTCCCCAACCTGCTGGTCATCCAGACGCTCTCCAAATCCCGCTCGCTGGCCGGCCTCCGGGTGGGGTTCGCCATGGGCCACCGGCAACTGACGGAAGGGCTTTACAGGATAAAGAACTCCATCAATTCATATACGATCGATCGCCTGGCACTGGCGGGAGCAGAGGCCGCGTTTCAGGACGAGGCCTATTTTCAGGAAACGAGGCAAAAAATCATCAACACCAGGGAAAGGATCAGCCGGGAACTGACGGACATCGGTTTTAAAGTGATTGAATCGAAGGCGAACTTTCTTTTCATCAGCCACCCCACGATTCGGGCAGGCGATTTATACGCCAGGTTGAAAGAAATGAATGTCCTGGTACGATATTTCAATAAACCCGGAATCGATAATCACCTGCGCGTGAGCATCGGTTCCGACGAACAAATGACAAAATTTCTGCAGATATTGAAGCAACTGCTTTAGACGAAGGATTACGGATGCCATTCAATCTCCGGTTTTCCCGGGGTTATGGCTGTAAAAAAAAGGGGGCTGCCTGAGCAATCCGGGCCGTTCGCTTTTCGGGATCAAACCGGTCCGGGTGAATTGCCCCTCTCAACGAATCCATACCAGGGAGGAATGAAAATGAGAAAAATCCTTTGGTTTCTGGTCTTCTTCGGGGCAATGGGCATTGCCGCCCCGGCCGGGGCGGGTATCCTCGACGATATCCTGAACCGGCTTCCCGAGGCGAAAAGCGGCGTCTCTCAGGCCGGTCCGGATCAGAAGACGACGGTTTCCGGCCTGAAGGAGGCTCTGGCCGTCGGCACGAAGAACGCCGTGAAGGCCGTGTCGAAAAAGGACGGCTATTTCGGAAATGCGCTGGTGAAGATCCTCCTTCCCGAAAAAATTCAGAAAGTTGCCGATACGGTTGCCAGGCTCGGTTTTCAGGAGCAGGTAGATCGCTTTGTCCTCAGCATGAACCGCGCGGCCGAGGCGGCGGCCCCCAGGGCTACGGATCTGTTTGTGGACGCCATCAAGGCCATGACGTTCGACGACGCCCGGAAGATCCTCCAGGGCGGCGACACGGCGGCAACGGACTATTTCAGGGAGAAGACGTCGGACATACTCTACGGCGAATTCAAGCCGGTGGTTGCCGCCAACATGAACAAGGTCGGCGTGACGAAGGCCTACAAGGATATGATGGCTCCCTATGAAGCCCTCCCGCTGGTGCCCAAGGAGTCCCTCGATCTGGATCACTATGTGACCAATAAGGCCCTGGACGGCCTTTTTCTCATGATCGGGAGCGAGGAGAAGAAGATCCGGAACGATCCCGCCGCACGGGTGACGGATATTCTGAAGACCGTCTTCGGGAAATAGTGCCGGGCGCGGGGATCGGGGGACAGGCCGCAAGGGTCGTGACCATCGAGTTCCCATCCCGGCAGCGGATCAGGAAATTTCACGAAGAAGCGGCAAAGGGGTCGCCGATTGCCGTTGCCGGTTGCTGAATGGATCGATCGAGGCGAGGCAGGTAACGGAAAGATGACCACAAGAGCTGACATTGCAACAGAACGACTCCGGGACACTTACAACTGTGCGCAGTCCGTACTCTCTTCCTTCCGGGACGAAACCGGCCTGGACGACGACCTTGCGCTGAAGATCGCCACCGGCCTCGGCGCAGGGATGGGAAGGAAACAGGAGGTGTGCGGCGCGGTGACCGGCGGCATCCTCGTCCTGGGTCTGCGCCATGGCCGGGGCACGACGGAGGGTCGCCCATCGACGGAATACACTTATCTCAAGACCGTGGAGCTGATGGACCGTTTCGCGGCCCGGCACGGAAGCTGCCTCTGCCGGGAGCTTCTCCGGGGCTACGATCTGAAGACCGAGGAGGGACGACGGCACGCCAAGGCCGAGGACACCATGGGCAGAATCTGCAGGCCCTGCGTGCACACCGTCATCGAGATCCTGGAAGAGATGAAATCTGCAGATCCCGCTTGATCCGGCGGTGACGGCGAGCGAGATGGAAAGCAGCCGTTTTCGCCCCCTCACAGCCCCATCGCCGCCGCCACCTTGTCCCGGTGAAACGCTCCGTTCCCGAACATCACGTCTCCTCCGAGGGCGCGGCGGTGGTAGCGGTGCATCTCGTGCTCCATCGTGAAGCCGATGGCGCCGAAGATCTGGTGGCCCAGCATCGTGACGCGACGATACGCCTCACCCGTCCGCGCCTTGGCCATGGCAACCGCCTGCACCGCCGGCGCGCCACTGTCGATTTCCAGGGCGGCCTTGCGGTACAGGTAACGGGACCCGTGAATGTCCGTCCACATGTCGGCAAAATGGTGCTGCACCGCCTGGAAGCTGCCGATGGGGCGGCCGAACTGGACCCGCTCCTTTGCATAGGCCAGGGTCATGTCCAGGACGGCCCTCGCCCCGCCGATCATCTCGGCGCACTTCGCCACGGCCGCCTTCCGCAACGTATCCTCGATCACGACGGCGCCTTTGTTCAGGCCGCCGACGACCTGCTCCGATCGAACGGGCACCTGATAGAATTTAACCTCGTACTGCCGGTCGCCCGTTGCCGCCTTCATGTCCCTGGTCCGGAGACCCCGCGTCCGGCCGTCGATCAGGTACACGGTGATCCCGTCCGCTTCCTTCGTTTCCTTCCCCGTCCGCACCGCACAGAGAAAGAAATCCGCAAGACGGGCATCCGTGACGAACCGCTTCGCCCCGTTGATCCGCCAGGCCTCGCCGAACGGAACGGCACGGACGCGGATGCCGCCGCCGTCCCGGCCGCCGTCCTTTTCCGTCAGGGCGAAGGTCATGACCCGCTCTCCCGCCGCGATAGCGGGAAGGCACTGCCGCTTCTGCTCCTCCGTGCCGAAGGCCAGGACCGGCAGGCCGCCCAGGACGACGGTGGAAAAGTACGGACCCGGGCAGGTCCGGTATCCCATCTCCTCCAGGAGGACCGTGAGGTCGGCAAAGCTGCCGCCGCTGCCGCCATACTCCTCGGGGAACGGCAGCCCGAGCCATCCGAGGGAGGCCATTTTTTGCCAGAGGTCAAGGTCATGCCCGGCCTCGCTCTCTTCCATCCGCTTCAGCACTTCCCGGGAAAGCGATTTCGCCAGAAAGTCGCAAGCCGTCTTCTGCAGAAGGGCCTGCTCCTCCGTCAGTGAAAAATCCATGGATCATCCTCCTTGTTCCGACGCCGTTTCCTTCTTCCGTTTCCGGGCCTTTTTCATGGCCATTTCGATGAAAGCGTTGCTCATGGCGGCGAACTCCTCCATGCTGATGTCCACGAGCGGCCTGTCCAGAACGCTCTGCGTCGCCTCCGCAATGGAGCCGTCTCGGACAACCTCCCGCCCCGCCTGCCGGCAGGCGTCGAAGAACCACTGATAATTCGGCAGCAGGGCGGGAACGGAGAACATCTCGCCCATTCCCTTGAGGATCATCCCGCCGATGGTCACCTGGGTTCCGCCGCCGATCGCCCGGGCGAACCGCCGGAAGAGATCTTCCAGGGGGGCGAAGTGCTCCCGCTCCGGGAAGCCGGCGTTGGAGATCACGACCCAGGTCCACTTTTTTTCCGGCCAGCGGGCGGGATGAACGACGACCCCGTCCTTGACTTCCAGGTCGAGGCTGCCGAAAACGATCATCCGGTCCAGGAGCGCCTTGAGCAGCGCGCTGACGGTGAAGACGTAAAGGGGGGAGGCAAAGACAAGGACCTCGGCCTCCAGCATCTTTTCCGTGACCCGGGCCATGTCGTCCTTCAGGACGCACCGGCCGGGCGTGAGCATGTGGCAGGCGTAGCAGCCCTGGCATTCCTGGATCCGGAGTTCCTTCAGGTAGAGGGTCTCCGTGGCGGCGCCCGCCCCGGCGGCTCCCTCCAGGAACGGCTGCAGGATCTTGTCGGTGTTTCCCCGCCTGGCTCGCGGGCTGCCGTTCATGGCCAGCACCTTCGTCATCGGTTCAGAATCCTTCCTGGCGGGCGATAATGTCTTTCATCACCTCGTCCGCCCCGCCGGCGATCGACATGACCCGGGTATCCCGGAAATGACGCGAAATCAGCGTCTCGTTCATGAACCCCATCCCGCCGAACATCTGCAGGCAGCCGGATGATACCCTGTTCAGAAGCGGACCCGCCAGGAGTTTCCCCATGGAGATTTCCTTCGTGACGTCCCTCCCGGCCATTTTCATCCGGACGATGTGATAGGTCAGGTGGCGGAGGCTCTCGATCTCGGCCAGCCATTCCACCAGGCGGTGGCGGAGCACCTGCTTCGTGATCAGGGGCTTCCCGAAAACGATCCGCTCCCGGATGTAGGCGACGGTCATGTCGATGATGTCCCGGCATGCCGTATACGTCATGGGAAGAACCGTGAACCGCTCGTGCTGGAACTGCATCATCTGGTAGATGAAGCCCTCCCCTTCCTTCCCGATGAGGTTCTGAACCGGGATCCGGAGGTTGTCGAAGAACAGCTCCGCCGTGTCGCTGCTCCGGAGCCCCACCTTGTCCAGGCGCTTGCTGACGCTGAAGCCGGGCACATCCGTGGGGACTACGAAAAGGCCGTAGCAGTGATGCCCCGGCCCGTCGCCCGTGCGGGCGAGGAGGGTCAGGAAGTCGGCCTGGCAGCCGTTGGTGATGAACGTCTTGGAGCCGTTCAGGACGTAGGCGTTACCGTCGCGGACCGCCCGGGTCTTCAGGGCCGCCACGTCGGAGCCCGCGCCCGGCTCCGTGACGGCGATGGCCGCCACGAGCTTCCCCGCGATTGCCGGGGCCAGGTACTGCTCTTTCAGGGATTCGGTCCCGAACATGTCGATGGCCGGCGTCGCCATGTTCGTCTGCACCATGATCGCCGTCGGAACGCCCCATCCGTGGACATGACCGAGTTCCTCGATGAACACCGTCTCGTACCAGTAATCCAGGCCCTGCCCGCCGTAACGCGGATCGTAGCGGATCCCCAGGAATCCGAGATCCCCCATCTTCCCGAACAGGTCGTGGAGGGGCACACCCTCTTCTTCCCAGGCGTCCATGCGGGGGTTGATCTCCCGGTCCACGAATCTCCGGACGGACGCCCGGAACGCCTCATGGGTCTCATCGAAATACATCGTTTCCTCTCCTTTGCCGTTTATGGATCATGATTCTTCCGTCTTTGCGCCGGGCCGGCGATTCCTCAGGCTCTGGGCAGCCCCAGCCCCCGGGTGGCGATGATGCCGCGCTGGATCTCCGACGTCCCTGCGCCGATGGGTCCCGATACGGCGTCCAGGTAGCCCGCCATGACGCGACCCTGCAGGGGGGCATACAGGGACCCCCTGTACAGCTGCGCGGGAAGGCCCAGGACGTCCACGGCCACGCCGGCCAGCTTCCGGCTCAGTTCCGTGCTGAAGAGCTTCATGGCCGAGGCCTCCAGTTCCGGCACCCGTCCCTGCTCCATCATCCAGACGTTCTGCCAGTAGAGGCCGTACAGGACCTCGATGTCGATCGCAATGGAGGCCAGGGCGTCCCGGGCCAGGGTGTTCTTCACCCGGTCTTTCTTCCGGCCGTACCGCTCCTTCACGTAACCGACCAGCTCGTCGAGGATGCGCCGGAAGGCGCCGATCCCCACGACGAGCCGCTCGAACTGGAGGGCCACCATGACGTTGTAGAACCCCTGGTTGAGTCCGCCGACCATGAACCGCTTCGGTACGCGGACGTCGTCGAAAAAAACCTCGTTGAAAGAATGAAACCCGACGATGTTCTCGATGGGACGGATCGTGACGCCCGGCAGGTTGTTGTCCACCAGCAGGAGCGTCGCCCCCCGGTGCCCGCCCGCCGAGGGATCTGTCCGGGCCAGGAGCCATGCATAATCGGAGACGTGGGCGCCGCTGCTCCAGATCTTCCGGCCGTTGACGATGAAATCGTCGCCGTCGGCAACGGCGGTCGTCTTGAGGGACGCCAGGTCCGAGCCGGCGTTGGGCTCGCTGTAGCCCAGCCAGAAATTGACCTCGCCCCGGGCGATGGGCGGCAGGAACTCCCGTTTCATCTCCTCCGAGCCGACGAAGATGATCGTGGGGCCGCCGATCACGGTGGCGATGTTGCCGGATGGCGCCCGGTAGTAGCTGATGACGTCGTCGGCAATGGCCTGCTTCATCATGGATCCCCCCCCGCCGCATGCCTCCGGCCAGCCGAGGCTCAGCCACCCTCTCGCACCGAGTTTCCGGAGGAAGGAACGGCAGAAAACCTGGTGCTCCTCCTCGAACATGGCAATGGCGCCGTAGGCTGCCGGCCAGTAAAAGGAGCGCTCGTCCCAGCCGGACGGCAGCTCCCGGCGGACAAAGGCGTCCACCTCGCTGCGAAACCGGATTTCCTCCTCGGAAAATGCAAAATTCATTCATCATCCTTTCCCGCGGGACTGAAGGAACAGCCTCGCCGCCGTCTTCAGCGCCTCCGTCTGCGTCATGACCGCCTGGTGGGCCGCCTCCCACTCCAGGGTCGACGGCAGCGACATCTCGAAACTCGTGTCCAGGGCTTCCTTGATCAGAGCCATGGCCTCCAGGGATTTTCCCGCCAGCCGATCCGCGAGGGCGGCCACGGCCGCGTCGAGCTCCGCCTCGGGAACGGACTTGTAAATCAAGCCCATGGCGGCGGCTGTTTTCCCGTCGATGACATCCCCGAGCAGCGCCAGTTCCCGCGCCTTCACGAGACCCACGAGGCGGGGGAGAAAGAAGTTTCCCCCCGCATCGACGACGATCCCGATGTTCGAGAAGTTCTCACAGAATCGCGCCGTCTCGGCGGCGACGACAAAATCCGCCGCCAGTGCCAGGTTGATGCCGCCGCCGATGGCCACCCCCCGGACCTTGGCGATCACCGGCTGCGGGATCCGCCGCATGACCAGGATCAGATCCTTCAAATCCCTCATCCCGTCCAGCCAGACCGGGGCGGGGAATTCCGCTTTGAACAGGCCGATGTCCGCTCCGGAGGAAAAATCGCGTCCCGCTCCTTCCAGGATCACAACCCGGGTGCCAGCCTCTTTCCCCGCCATCCGGAAGGCCTCCGCCAACTCCGCCGCAAATTCGCGGGTCCAGGCGTTCCTGACCGAGGGCCTGTTGATCGTGATGGTACAGATTGCCTCCTGCCTGCTCATTAGAACCGTCTTCTCCTGCATCACAGCCTCCTTTTCCGGTGCTTGATGTTGTGTCAACGGTGCAACAGGGCAATGCCTCCCATGATCCGCCCGGCGCTCTTCTGTTCAAAATAACGATCTGCTTCCTCCTTGCGAATGCGTTCCGATGATCCCGCCGGCCCGCCCCTCAAACCGTCACGGGGAGGGCCTGGGCCCTGTCCCTGAGCTCGCGCCGCAGGATTTTCCCGGCGGCGCTTGCCGGAAGCTGCTCCATGACTTCAATCCTGCGGATCTTTTTATATTTTGCCAGCTGGGCATTAGCGAACTCCAGCAACTCATCCGCCGTGACGGCGCTTCCGGGGCTGGTCTGCACAAACGCCACCGGCAACTCCCCGTACCGGTCGTCCCGCTTTCCGACCACGGCGGACTGGGCGACCGCCGGATGCCGGTTCAAAACCTCTTCCAGGTCACGCGGGTAAATATTGTATCCCTTGTAGATGAGCATGTCCTTCTTCCGGTCGACGATGTACAGGTAGCCGTCTTCGTCGAACCGGCCGATGTCACCCGTCAGGAGCCAGCCCTCCCCGTTCAGGACCAGCTTTGTCTCCTCCGGCTGGTTCCAGTATCCTTTCATAACCTGCGGGCCTTTCACGCAGATCTCCCCGATCTCGCCCGGGGACATTTCTTTCGTGTCGTCCGCCGGATCCACGATCCGGATCTCCGTGTCCTGAACAGGCAGGCCGACCGAGCCGATGCGCAGGGCCCCCTTCTCCGCCGGGGTGAAGGCGCAGCCGACGGTCACCTCCGTCATCCCGTAGGCCTCGCAGACAACGCCCTCCATGGTCTCGGTGAGCGTCCGGAGCAGGTCGTGGGAGATGGGTGCGGCCCCCGAGGCGATGAGCCGGACGCCGGACATGTCGGTCTCGGGGAAGAACGGGTGCTCCACCAGCGGGTAGAAGATCTGCGGAGCGCCGCCGAAGATGGAGACCCCGTACTTCGGAATGGCGCTCAGAAAATCCGCCGCGTCGAACCGGGGCTGGACGATCAGCGTGCAGCCGGCGAGAAGCTGCATGTTGAGAAAGGCGAAGGCACCCATGGCGTGGAACCATGGTGGAACGACCAGGCTCATTTCCCGGCCCCGTCGGATGACGTGATCCTCCTCCCGGTCGCCGTCCGTTCGCTTCACCCCGAACACGCCGTCCCGGAAATCCACGTCTCCGCCCAGAAACCAGTAGCAGAGCTGGCACGAGGCCGCGATGCCGTTGAAATGGGTCACCATCACCCCCTTGGGCGTTCCCGTGGTGCCCCCCGTGTAGGAGATGTGCGCCAGGTCTTCTCTCGGGGAGAATTGGATTCCCGGTGCCTCGGGGTGATACTTCGAGAGAAGCTCGGTAAAATCGAGGACCTTCTCTTCGAACGGACTTTTCCTGAGCAGTTTGGCAGGGGCGACGAGCGGCGCATAGCAATCCGCCAGACTCACCAGGATGACGTGCCGGACCGGCGTTTCCGGCAGGGCCTTTTGAGGCATCCCGAAAAGCAGATCCAGCCCAATGTATATCCCGGCCCCCGAATCGTTGAGCTGGAAGACGAACTCCTTCTCGGCAAGAAGCGGGCTGATGGGAACGAACACGGCCCCCGCCTTCAGAAGCCCGTAATAGGCAACGGCGAACTGGGGACAGTTGGGCAGGTGGATGGCAACCCGGTCGCCCTTCCGGACCCCCAGGTCGGACAGAGCCGCGGCGAACCGGTCGGACAGCTTGTCGAGCTCCAGGAAGGTCATTTCCATCCCGGAGAAAATGATCGCATTGCGCTCCGGCCAGAGCTTGGCGGAAGAGCGGATGATCTGAAACAGGGGGACCTCGGGATAATTCAGGGTCCTTGAAACGCCTTCGGGCCATCTGGAGAAATTTTTCGGCATGGCTCCTCCTGTCGTGACGGTGTCAGCGGTTCATCGTTCCCCCTGGTAAAGGTCGAGATACTCTTCCCGGATCTTCCGCTTCAGGGCCTTGCCGACGGCCGACCGCGGCAGGTCCGGCACGAAGACGACCCGCTTGGGCACCTTGAACCCCACCATCTTCTCCTTGCACAGGGCGATGATTTCCTTCTCCTCCGCCGTCTGCCCCGGTTTGAGGATGACGAAGGCGGTAATCGCCTCCATCCAGCGCTCGTGGGGCAGGCCGATCACGTGCACTTCCTGGACCCGCGGATCCAGGTAGATCGTTTTCTCCACCTCGAGGGAAGCCACGTTTTCGCCGCCCGTCTTGATCATGTCCTTCTTGCGGTCGAGGAAATACAGGTAGTTCTCCCCGTCGAGATACCCCACGTCGCCGCTGTGGAACCAGCCGTGGGCGAAGACCTCTTCGCTCTCCTGTTCCTGCTTGTAGTACCCCTTCATGACCTGGGGGCTGCGGTAGACGATCTCCCCCGCCTCGCCTGTGGGCAGAAGGTTTCCGAACTCGTCCATGATGGCGATCTCGACGTTCACCGTCGGGTTGCCCAGGGACTTCATCTTGCGAAGCTGGTCCTCCGGCTTGAAGCAGGTCGTGGACGGGGACATCTCGGTCTGGCCGAAGCACAGGCAGAGATCGGGGCAGATCTTTTCCATCACCAGCTTCAGGAGGTCTTCCGGCATGACTGCCGTGAAATAGACACACAGACGGAGGGACGAGAGGTCATGCTTCTCGAAATCGGGGTGGTCGATCAGCTGGCGCCAGAGCGGAGAGATGAGAATCGTGCAGGTGATCTTTTCACGCTCGACGTTGACCAGGACCTGCTTCATGTCGGGCAGCATGTAGACATGAACCGCCCCGCCGACGAAGTTGTGGAGGCTCGCGATGATGAACGCCCCCACGTGGAACAGCGGCATGACCATGAACAGCTTGTCCCGGTGCGTGAAGGGAATATCGACGAGGATTCCGTTCGTGCAGACGAACAGGTTGAGGTGGGAGAGGACGGCCGCCTTTGGATAGCTGGTGGTCCCACCCGTGAAAAGGATCAGGAGGTCGTCGTCCGCCTCGATGAAGGTCTCCGGCTCCGTGTCCGGGCCCTCCTCCAGAAAGGCGTCGAACGTGAGGAAGTCCCCCGGCGGAGGATTGAATGCAATGTACAGCTTGACTTTTTCCGCCTGTGCAAAGGCGTCCTTGAACCCGGCGTACAGCATGCCGTTGAAGACCACCACCTCGCAGTCCGCATGGTTCAGGGCAAAGGCAAGCTCGTCCGTCTTGAAGAGGGGGTTGATGGGGACAAAAACCATGCCGGCTTTCGCCGTTCCGTAAAAGGCGACAAAGTGCTCCAGGGCGTTGAGGGAGATGAAGGCGATCTTTGCACCCTTCTGAAAACCTCTTTTTTTGAGGGCATTGGCAAACCGGTTGGCCATGCCGTTCAGTTCGGTAAACGTGATCCGCTTTCCGCCATCCACAACGGCTTCCCGGTTCGGATACCGGAGCGTTGTCCGCCTCAGGCAGTCCCCGTAAGCCACACGCCGCATCATGTTCCGCGCAATCCGCTCGTCCATTTGTCCCCTCCATTTTTCAGGTTGTGGTCAATGCTTCATTACCGGCCTCTCCTTGTTGTCATGGGATGTACCTGCCTCTGGACGATATTCCGAATGTTCGACAGAAACCCCTTCCCGCGGCGCAGTTTTAAATACAGCCTGACCCGCGCAATCCCGATACGACTGAAACCGGCAGCCTGTTCGCCGGCCATGGTTTCCATGCAAGGCAATGCCGCCGGATCGCCGGCCTCGCTATGCCTTCCTGCGCCCCACCAGGAATCCCGGGTGAAAGACCAGGCACGTCTCGTCGCGCTGGTTCTTGATGCTCGCCTCGTACCGGAGGACCCCCGTCTTCTCGTCCCGCGCCTGAAGCTCCTTCACCACGGCCTCGCAACGGATCGTGTCGCCGATCTTGATCGGGCCGGTGAAGCGGATCTTGTCCATGCCGTAGAAAGCAATGAAGCTCTTGGGCAGGAGGACGTTGGGACCGAGGCGGAACATCAGTGCCGACCCGACGACGAGTCCCAGCATCCCGTGGGCGATCCGCTCCCCGAAAAACGACTTTTTCGCATACTCTACGTCGGTGTGGAGAGGATGCCAGTCGCCCGTAAAGGCGGAGAAAAAGACGATGTCCGTCTCGGTGATCGTCCGGCCCGGACTGACCAGGCACTCTCCCAGCGTGTAATCCTCAAAACAGTCCTTGTTCATGCATCTGCCTCCCGTTTCCTGAATTGGTTTTCCTGCCTGCCCCTCGGTCTTCGTCTCCCGTCCCGACGCCTCCCATTCCGGCCCCAGTGGAGGGTCCGCAACCGGGAAAGAATCGTCGGGATCGTCCGGCGGGCGCACAGGGATACTCCTGTGGATGGACCCCGGCCGCAAGCCGGCCGGGCCGGCAACGGTATCCCCGCACCCCGAAGCCCGGGACCCGGAATCGGCCGTCATGAATGATATGAAGGAGACGCTTCCGCGTCGTCACAAGCGTAGATGGGTATACGTCCGTCCGGGATCGTGGGAATCGTCCCCGGAGTGATGCGGACGCCACATGCTGAGAGGAAATCATCCCCTCGGATCGACTCGAAACGTTCTTTTCCGGCCGTGTCGGTCGGCTGTTCGAATCAAGATTCCGAGGGATCGATCGAGAGAACTTGTGGAGTGGACAGCCAGATTCGTGCCACCGGCGGGGGGACCTTGGATCCTCCTTCCCTCGAGATAATACATTACTGTATCAATACGCACACATGCGATCGACGGAGCGGAAAGTCCCCTCCTTCCCAACCGGGGTCCCGAAGCCGGCTGATGGATGATTTTCAATCACAACCGTGGCAACACCTATCCCCGGCCGGTCAGCAAACATGCGAAACACAATAATATCACTCATTAATATTGGGTGGCTGAAACCGGACCACGGTTCGGATGAGAATCATCCTGTGTTGGACGGCAGGATCAATTATTCATTGACAAAATTTATTCAGCGTCTGCAAAAGAATGGCGATCATGAATCATCGAATGATGAACGGATTGTCTGGTCAGATCAAAACGGGATCGACTGCCAATTGAAAAAACAAATCGATCAAGGAGAAACACATGAGCGCACTGAGATATCCGGCCCTCCAATACCGCTGGCATCTCCGGGAAACGGACGACGGAACGCGACTGGTCTATTACGGCCTTCGCAACCCGCCCAACCATGCACGAAACATCATCCCCCTGCCGCGTGAACTGGCCGATCGTCTATCCCTGCTGAACGGCAAAACCGCCGGCACCGATTTGCCGTCGGATCTCCGTAGCCATGAAATCTACGCCCGGCTGGTTGCGGAAGGGGTCATCGTGGAGGCGGCGGAGGTCCGTTCGCCTTCCACCATGGACAGTCATCGGCAGTGCGTGCGCTGCGTCAACAACGACTATCTCCTGCCCGGACTGGAATTCGATGCAAACGGCCTGTGCGCCTTTTGCCAGTGCTACGAGCGGGCAAAAGAGTCCGGAGCGGATTCCCTGGCGCAGGAGGGAACAACGGACGAGGATCTCCTTCGGATCGCCTCTCAAAACACCGGCTCCCGCTTTGACGTCATGGTCTTGTATACCGGGGGAAAGGACTCTACGTTCCTGCTCTGGTATCTCGCCAGGAAACTCGGGCTCCGGGTGCTTGTCGCCTCATGGAACATGCCCTACACCAATGAAACGTGCCGGGAGAATGCCCGCCGGGCCATGCGCCTGCTTCCGGACGTGGAATTCTTGGAGCGCACCCTGCCCTGGAACATGGTCCGCCAGGCCATGCGCAGCCAGTTCGAGCACACCGGTCTCCCCTGCCTCTGCCCGATGGCGGCGCATGCGCTCTTTTACCCTCTGGCGGCACAGGAAAACATTCCCCTGATCATGCACGGGGTTGAAGAGGTGCAGCTGTCGGTCATGAACTATGTGATGAGCGAAATCAAGTCGGGACAACCCCGGAAAGAACAAACCCCCGATCATCGTGCCAACACATTGAACTTTTTGCGGACGATCACGAAAACCGCGGAGCCCCTGCAGCCTTATTCCCTGAATGCCGAAATCCTGCGATTGATGGCTACCGTCAAAAAGCGCCTGCCCCCCGTTTTCGTTCCCCTGGAAAACATCCTGGCCCGGGCGGAGAACGATCCGGACATGCCCATTCCCACATTGCGCAGGCTACAGACCAATGTCACCTACGGCTCATGGAGCGACGTTGTCGAGATTATAAAGAGGGAAATGGACTGGCAGATGCCGCCGGGACAAAAAGGGCTTTTGCACACCAGTTGCCGGATTGAAAAGGTGAAGGACTATTGCCAGTTCAAACGCTTTCAGGCCGCACGAACCACCCTTTTCCCCCAGTCCGTGGTCGAAGTCAGTGCGGGCGTTTATTTCGGGCTTGTTTCCCGGGAGGAGGCACTGCAGGAATTGCAGGAATTGGGCTATTACCGGGAGCCAGACCCCCTGGCGCCGCTGCTGGACGATCTGGGCATCGACCGGAACCGGACGCAGGATATGGGTGAAATTCCCTGGGTCCTGGGCGAATGCGCCGGATGCTTGTGACAGGGTAAAGTGAAAAGCGGGATTTCAGTAACCAGCCATATGAAGCGGAAGGGACCATGATGCAGGATTCCATCGACGCGGCGTTTCAGCGGAAGCTCAAAAAGGAAATGGAGCAGTGGCGGGCCGACGGCCTGCTGACCGAGGAGCAGCGGGAGCGGATCCTGGCGCGCTACCGGCACATCGAGGAAATCGAGCAGAAAGCCGGTTCCGGCAGGATGATCCAGACGATTTCCATCCTCGGGTCCATCCTCGTGGGGGTGGGGGTGCTTCTGTTCATCGCCGCCAACTGGTCGGAGATTCCCCGCATCGCCAAGCTCGGCATCATCTTCGTCTCGCTCCTGACCAGCCATGGCCTCGGCTACTGGCTGCGGTACGAAAAGAAAAACTTTCCCCGGGTGGGCGCCTCGCTGATCCTGCTCGGGTCCATCCTCTTCGGCGCGGGGATTTTCCTGATCGCCCAGATTTACAACATCACCGTTCACTACCCCAACGGCCCGCTCCTGTGGGGCCTGGGGATCCTGCCCCTGGCGTACCTGCTGCGCTTCCGAAGCGTCCTCTTGCTCTCCCTCCTGGCACTCTCTCTGTGGCTGGGCATGGAGGCGAGCTTTCACGTATCGGATCTCTTCCAGTACGTCCCGGTCATCGTCCTCTACTGGACGGCCGGCATGGCGGTCTGGGTCCTCGGCCTGGCCCACGAGGGGTCGGCTTCGTTCCGGGAGCTCTCCGGACCGTATGTCCTGGTCGGACTCCTGATGACCTATGCCGGGACGTTTCTTCTGACCTTCGACACCCGGCAGGAAAACCTGGGGACACCGGAGCTGATGCCGTTTTACCTGGGAATCCTGGTCCTGTTCGCAGCGGCGGCCGCCGTTACCACCCTGAAGGGCAGCAGGGATGCCGGCTGGAGAGCCGAGCTCGCGGCGCTTGCCACGCTGACAGCCGGTCTCTGCCTCCTGGCGGCGACGTCTCCGGGCGTGGCGACGGGTCCCGGATTCCTGTCGCCGCGCCTGCTGTTCAACCTCCTCTTTGCTGCCGGTATCATCGGGCTGATCTGCCTCGGCTACATCCGCCGCCGGCCGCTGTACATCAATATCGGTCTCGTGTTTTTCGTGCTGGACGTGGTTGCGCGATACGTGGATTTCTTCTGGAAGCTCCTGCCGCGGTCGCTTTTCTTCATCGCCGGCGGATGCATCCTGCTGGCCGGTGGCCTGTTTCTGGAGCGGAAGCGCCGCGTCGTCCTCGAATCGTTCCGGGTGAAGGAGGAGATCCCGTGAGACTGAAATTTGCCGTCGTGATCCTCCTGCAGGTCCTGCTCCTCATCGGAATCGTCGGCTACCGGGAATACCGGGTAGCAACGGGGGAGCGCATCCTCCTGCAGTCGGCTCCCGTCGATCCGCGGGACCTTTTCCGCGGCGACTACGTGACCCTGGCCTACGACCTCTCGACCATCGATCTCGACCGGGCGGGAATCCGGGAGAACCTCAGGCGCAACGACCGAATCTTTGCCGCTCTGGAAAAGGCGGAGGACG